>NZ_AOHN01000026.1:0-311137 GCF_000510915.2 Pseudomonas sp. FH4
CCCAAGAAATTGGATTGGTGTCCAACTTCTTGGGGGCAGTCCACTTGAATGGGTTCACACATCAAAATGTAGGAGCTGGCTTGCCTGCGATAGCCTCACCTCGGTCTAACTGACTATCAGGCAATCCACTTGCGATCCCCGGTAAAGCTGATGGTCAACCAGCGCGCCTTGTCCGCCGCGCCCAGCCCTGTGGATATCTCTTCACGCAGCTCATCGAGTGTCGCAACCTTATCCACCGGGTAATCGGCCGGCAACACCACATGAATCTCGATAAACCGCGCCCGCCCGTGTTTCTGCACGTAGGACACATAGTCATCGAAGCCATGCCGTGCCTGGGCCGCATCCATCACTTCGCGCACCTTGTCGTCCAACTGGTCCGGGGCAATCCCCAGCACATCGCGCAAGGCCGGGCGCAGGATCTTCAAGGCCGGCGCCAGCATGCTCAGGGCCAGCAGGATCAGGATCAAGGGGTCGACATACACCGCCCACTCGCCATAGCCCTGGGACTTGAGCAGCAACGCAGCGAGGAAGCTCACCAGCAGGCCCACGGAGAGCATGGCGTCCACCAGCCAACTGATGTTGTCGAACTGGATCAACGACGACTTGAGCGTGCGATTGCGGTAGCGCACGTAGAAGAAATAGGCGAACTCGACCACGGTAAACACCGCGGCATAGATGATCACCAGCCCCAACTCGATCTCGCGCCCGCCATTGATAATGCCGAACACCCCGTTGAGAAACGCGTAGATAGCAATCAGTAGCAGGAAACTGCCCTCGATCAGCAACACCATGGGCTCCAGGTGCCAGTAGCCGAACTGGAAGCGCTCGTTGCTTTTCTTGGCGATCAGCTTGGCCGTGATCAGCATCAGCACCTTGATAAGGGTTGCGATCAGCGAGAAAAAGCCATCGAACAAAATGGATTGGGCGCCTGATATCACACCCGTGACAATCCCGGCGATCGCCACGGCGAACATCAGGATGGTCGATTGTTTGAGCAGTGCCTGCTCACCTCGGTTACTCACATATCCTCCTGTCAAAACCTTTAAACCGCTGGGTGCGGTGGGGTTTTCAGGAGTGGAGTGTACCTTATGCCCTGTTTTGACCGATCTGACGCCTTCGCGAGCAAGCCCGCACACATTTGGATTTTTGAATGCAGTCGAATGTGTGTGTGTGGGTTTGCTCGCGAAACAGGCGGCGCGGTCTCAAGCCTTACTTGGCCCCACGCTCAATCGCAAACCCAGCCCAGGTCTGGCTCACCGGCATCAGTTCCAGGCGGTTGATGTTCACGTGCGCCGGGGTGTTCATCACCCAAAAGATGGTGTCGGCAATGTCCTGCGGCTGGATCGGCTCGGCGCCGGCGTAGGTGGCGTCGTAACGCGCCTGGTCACCGCCAAAGCGCACCAGGGAGAACTCGCTTTCGCACAGCCCCGGTTCGATGTTGGTCACGCGCACGCCGGTGCCTTGCAGGTCGCAGCGCAGGTTCAGGGAGAACTGTTTGACGAACGCCTTGGAGCCGCCATACACGTGGCTGCCCGGGTATGGGTAATTGCCGGCGATGGAGCCCAGGTTGATGATCCCAGCGCCACGGCCATGGGCGATCAGGCGCGGCAGCAGCAGGCTGGTGGTGGTCAGCAGGCCTTTGATATTGGTGTCGACCATGGTTTCCCAATCGTCGAGGCTGCATTTGGGCGCAGGATCCGTGCCCACCGCCAGGCCCGCATTGTTGATCAGCCCGCGCAGCTTGCTGAACGACGGTGGCAGGCTGGCAATCGCCTCTTCCATGCCCTTGCGGTCACGCACGTCCACCACCAGGCCATGCACCTCGGTCTGCTTGGAAAGCTCTTCGACCAGGGCATTCAAGCGCTCGGCACGACGACCGGTGAGCACCAGTTTCCAGCCGGCCTCGGCAAAGCGACGGGCACAGGCTTCGCCGAAACCTGAGGTTGCGCCAGTAATAAACAGCGTGTTGGACATGGTGTTCTCCTTGCGGGCATCGGGAAAAAATCAGCCAGCAGAATGCCCTTACCCCGCCGTCCCGGCAACCGCTAAGCACACAACTTGATACACCCCTGATCATTTTTTAACCATCTCGACCAATACCCCATGAACCGTGGCTTACAGCCATGTGCGCGCAGGTTATCCACAGCTGCGCCCACAGTCTTTGGGGGCAAGTACGAAACCCTGCAGGCCACTGAGTACGAGGCTTTCAGGGCGATTCAAAAAGTTTTTTGCTTGACCTTGGACCAGCCATATGTAGGCCTCTGCAAACGGATGTGTCGAGGGGCATGGCTCCAGGCCAGTAAAACCGGCCTCTACGGAGGTCTTTCCAGAGTTTAACCACAGACTTATCCACAGGCCTGAGCGTCATCTTTCGGTCATTCACCTGTGTCTTTGAACAGGTTGACAAAACCTGCCGGGCCCCACAAAAAAGCGCCTGTTCAAAAAACAACCACCGCGCTGTAAGCCTCGTAAATAAAGGCTTGCAGCCAGCTACTCCCATGTTACCCACAGCCGGTTCCACAGCGGATGGGGACAAGTCATTTGTGTGACAAAACAGGGATTTGCGGCGGCTATATGTCGCGCTTTGGGAGGTGTGTGGATTTGTTTTCCACAATTTGCCGGAGGGTCTGCGCACGCCCCAAGAATGTAAGAGCCAACTTTATGTGGGAGCCGGGCTTGCCCGCGATGGCATCACCTCGGTTTACCTGAAATACCGAGGTGTATGCATCGCAGGCAAGCCAGCTCCCACACAAGCTGGCGCCTAGGGTGGTGGCGGATTAATGCCCACCGAGGTAGGCGTTGCGCACTTCCTCGTTGACCAGCAGCTCCTTGCCGCTGCCTGTGAGGCGAATCTCGCCGTTGACCATCACATACGCCCGGTCAGACAGGCGCAACGCGTGGTTTGCGTTCTGCTCCACCAAAAAGATGGTCATGCCGGTGGCGGCCAGTTCGCGCAGGGTGGCAAAAATCTGCTTCACCACGATCGGCGCCAGCCCCAGGCTCGGCTCATCGAGCAGCAACAGCTTGGGCCGGCTCATCAGCGCCCGGGCGATGGCGAGCATTTGCTGCTCGCCACCGGACATGGTCATTGCGCGCTGGTTGCGCCGTTCCTTGAGCCGTGGAAACAGCTCGAACATGCGTTGCATATCTTCGCTGGCGTGCTTGTCACCGATGGGGATGGTGCCCATCAGCAGGTTTTCCTCGACGGTCATGTCGGGGAACACTCGCCGCCCTTCCGGAGACTGGGCGATACCGTTGGAAGCGATGTAGTGGGACGACTTGTGGGTAATGTCCACGCCCTGGTACAGGATCTGCCCCGACTCGGCCCGTGGCTGGCCAAAGATCGACATCAATAGCGTGGACTTGCCCGCGCCGTTGGAGCCGATCAGGCTGACGGTTTCGCCTTCGTCGATGTGCAACGAGACTTTCTTCAAGGCCTGGATCGGGCCATAAAATACGTCCAGGTCCTTCATTTCGAGGATAGGTGTACTCATACCAACTCCTCTTCATCGGCGCCCAGGTAGGCCGCGATCACTTTCGGGTCGTTGCGGATCGCTTCCGGCCCGCCCTCGGCGATGACGTTGCCGTGGTCCAGCACCACGATGTGGTCGGAAATACTCATCACCATGCCCATGTCATGTTCAATCAAGACCACTGTGAGGTCGTGTTCGTCGCGCAGCAGGCGAATCATCGCGCTGAGGGCTTCGGTTTCCTGGGGGTTGAGGCCCGCGGCCGGTTCGTCGAGGCAGATGATCTGCGGCCGGGTGCACATGGCGCGGGCGATTTCCAGGCGGCGCTGCTGGCCGTAGGACAACTCGCCAGCCAGGCGGTTGGCACAGTCCACCAGGTCCACCACCTCCAGCCAGTAGAATGCATGGTCGAGGGCATCGCTTTCCGCCTTGCGGTAGCCCTTGGTGTTGAGAATGCCTGCCAGCATGTTGCGGTTGACCCACATGTGCTGGGCCACCAGCAGGTTTTCCACCACCGACATTTCCTTGAACAGGCGAATGTTCTGGAACGTCCGGGCCAGGCCGGCGCGGTTCACCAGGTGGGTACCGCCGAACATCTTGTAGTACACCCGACTGAAAAAGCTCTTGGGCGAAACAAAGTCGGTGGGTTTGAAGCGCTCGCCAAGCAACTGGATCACATTGGTCTGCTTGCCACGGATGTTGAGTTCGATCTTGCCGCCGCTGGCCGTATAGAAACCGGTCAGGCAGTTGAACACCGTGGTCTTGCCAGCACCGTTGGGGCCAATCAGGGCGAAGATCGAGTTGCGCTCGACCTTGAGGCTCACATCGCTCAAGGCCTTGATGCCACCGAAGTGCATCATCAGGTGTTCCACGTTGAGAACGACTTCCTTGCTCATGGCGCCACCCCCTTGCGTGGTGTCACCCCGGTTCGGCTGATCCGGATCAAGCCGCGTGGGCGCCAGATCATCATCACCACCATCAGCACGCCAAACAGCAGCACGCGGTACTCGGAGAAGCTGCGCAGCAGTTCAGGTGCCACGGTCAGCACGAACGCGGCAATCACCACGCCCACCGTCGAACCCATGCCGCCCAGCACCACGATGGCGAGGATCAGCGCCGACTCGAAGAAGGTAAACGACGACGGGTTGACGAAGCCCTGGTAGCTGGCAAAAAACACCCCGGCCAGGCCAGCAGTGGACGCACCAATGGTGAACGCCGAAAGTTTCACCAGCACGTGGTTCAGGCCCATGGAACGGCAGGCAATCTCATCCTCGCGCAAGGCCTCCCAGGCGCGACCCACTGGCATGCGGGTCAGGCGGTGCTTGATGTACAGCACCAGCAGCACCACCAGAAACAGCACGATGTAGATGAACAGGAATTTCACGTTGGGGTTGTAGGCAATGCCGAAGAACTCATGGAACGGCACCCCGCCTTCCTTGGCACGCCGGCCGAATTCCAGGCCGAGGAACGTCGGCGATGGCACCGGCATACCGTTCGGCCCGCCGGTGAACGACAGCCAGTTGTTGAGCACCAGGCGGATGATTTCACCAAAACCCAGGGTCACGATGGCCAGGTAGTCACCGTGCATTCGCAACACCGGGAAGCCCAGTATGCACCCCGCAAGCGCAGCAGCGATGGCCGCCAGTGGCAGCACCGTCCAGAACCCCAGGCCCAGGTATTGATAACCCAGGGCCAGGCCATAGGCGCCGATGGCGTAGAACGCCACGTAACCCAGGTCGAGCAGCCCGGCCAGGCCGACCACAATGTTCAGGCCCAGGCCGAGCAACACGTAGATCAGCCCGAGGATCACCACGGTCAGCAGGTACTTGTTGGCAAAAAACGGAAAGACGATGGCGATCACGATCAGCGCCGGGATGATCCAGCGCAACCGCGACTTGTAGTCCGGCGCCAGCACATGCACGCCGGAGCCCGAGGTTTCAAAACCCTGGAGAATCTTCAAGCCCTTGGGGGTTTGCAGGAACAGGCTCATGACCAGGCGCCCGACCATCACGATGGCCACCAGCAAGCCCACGCGGGCCGGTTCCAGGTTGAAGCTGTAGCCGTCCAGGACCACGCCGACGATGGGCCCGAACACGATCAGGGAAATCAGCCCGGCGAGGACTGCATCGACCACACTTTTCTTGATATCGATAGATTTGGCTGCAGACATGTTTACACCTTCGCCACGAGTGGGCGACCAAGCAGGCCCTGGGGACGGAAAATCAGAATCACCACCAGCAGGGAGAAACTGAACACGTCTTTGTAGTCAGAGTTGATCAACCCCGAGAACAGCGACTCGGAAATCCCCAGGATGATCCCGCCCAGCATCGCCCCGGGCAGGGAGCCGATGCCGCCAAGTACTGCGGCGGTAAATGCCTTGATGCCGATGATGAAGCCGGCATAGAAGTCGAACGTGCCGTAGTTCAGGGTGATCAGCACACCGGCCAGGGCCGCCATGGCGGCACCGATGACAAACACGTAGGAGATCACGCGGTCGGTGTTGATCCCCAGGATCGAGGCCATCTTGCGGTCTTGCTGGGTCGCGCGGCACATGCGGCCGAGCTTGGTGTACTTGATGATGTAGGTCAGCAGTGCCATGCCGGCAAAGGCCGCGACCAGGATAAAGACCTTGGTGTAGGTCAACTGCACGAACCCAGTGCCGATATCGACGCGCCAGGCGCCGGCCAGCAGGGTCGGAATGCCTTGTTGCTTGGCGCCCTGGGCGATCTGCGCGTAGTTCTGCAGGATCAACGAAATACCGATGGCGCTGATCAGCGGGGCCAGGCGGGTGGAGTTACGCAACGGTTTGTAGGCGACACGCTCGATGACCCAACCGTAGACGCCGGTGACCACCACGGTGAATATCAACGTGCCAAGGATGAGTAGCGGGAAGGATTCGAGGCCGAAGTAAGCCAGCAGTGCCAGACTGATCGCCGCGAGGTAAGCGGAAATCATATAAACCTCGCCGTGGGCGAAGTTGATCATGCCAATGATGCCATAGACCATTGTGTAGCCGATGGCGATCAGGCCATAGACCGACCCGAGGGTCAGGCCGTTGACCAGTTGCTGCAGGAAAATACCATCCATAACGCAATCTCACGCGGTGAGGACCTGCACACCGTTGGGTGTGCGGCCCTTCTGGAGGAAAACAGAGGCTTAGCAACGCTCCTTGTAGGAGCAAGCTTGCTCGCGAAAAACCCGAGAGCGATGCGGCATTCAGGATGCCTGCGTCATCGTTAACGCTCTTCGCGAGCAAGCTCGCTCCTACAGGAAGATGCCGTCAGTTCGGATTACTTCTGCTTTTCCAACTGGTGGTATTTGCCGTCCTTGTCCCACTGGTAAACCACGTAATCGGAGACCTTCAGGTCACCCTTGGTGTCCCACTCCTTCTTGCCCATCACGGTTTGCACCGGGTTGGCTTTCAGCCACTTGGCCGCGTCTTCGCCCTTGTTGGACTTGGCGCCGTTGAAGCCAGCTGCCAGGGCCTGGATCGAAGCGTAGGCGTACAGGGTGTAGCCTTCTGGCTCAGTGCCATTCTTGCGGAACTCTTCCACCACCGCCTTGCTATCGGGCAGCAGGCGCGGGTCAGCACCGAAGGTCATGTAGACGCCATTGACGTACTGCGCACCACCGGCAGTGGCGACCAGTTCATCGGTCACTACACCATCGTCGGACATGAACTTGACGTCCTTGAGGCCCGCTTCACGGATCTGGCGCACCAGTGGACCGGCTTCCGGGTGCAAGCCGCCGAAGTAGACGACGTCGGCGCCCAGGGAACGGATCTTGGTGACCAGGGCGCTGAAGTCTTTCTCGCCACGGGTCAGGCCTTCTTCCAGCACCGGCTTGACGCCGCGCTTGGTCAACTGTGCCGCAGTGGCATCGGCCAGGCCTTTGCCGTAGGTGTCCTTGTCGTTGATGACCGCGACTTTCTTGCCCTTGAGCACATCGACGATGTAGTCACCGGCCACGATGCCTTGCTGGTCGTCACGCCCGCACATGCGGAACATGGCGCCCAGGCCACGCTCGGTGACTTGTGGGTTGGTGGAGCCTGGAGTGATTGCGATGATGCCCGCTTCGTCATACACCTCGGAGGCAGGAATGGTGTTCGACGAGCAGAAGTGCCCGACCACACCGATCACTTTGTCCTGGTCGGCCAGGCGGTTGGCCACGGCCACGGCCTGCTTGGGCTCGCACGCATCGTCGCCGGCCACCAGCTTGATCTGCTCGCCGTTGATCCCGCCGGCCTTGTTGATAACGTCAGCTGCCGCCTGGGCACCTTTCATGTACTGCTCACCGAAGGCAGCGTTGGCGCCGGTCATCGGCCCCGCTACGCCAATCTTCACATCAGCTTGAACAAACGTAGAAACACCCAGCGCGGCAGCTACCGCGAGGGCCAGGAAACCTTTCTTGTAAAACGTCTGGGACATGAGTGGTGCTCCGAGTTTTTTGTTGAATGGGCACTGCAATTTCACTTCAAACTTTCACTTGAAACCTTCACTAAAAGCTCAGAGCAAGCAGCGTGCCATTGCGTTTTTTTATTTCAGAAAGACACGGTGTCATTGTTATTACAGGTGTTTCGGTGCCTTTTTGGCGGGACGTGCAACCGTCTAGCCCGCAAAGGTGCAACCAATGGACAAAAAGGGTGAAACCCACTCGAAAAACTGATGTCAGCCAGCCATCAAGCGAACCCTTGATCATCTGTAACCATGGGCGTAACGGAAGTGCACATTTACAGTGCGTCACTGCTACGACTCGCACCAATACAGATTAGTAGCCGGCTAAGAAAATGCCGGCTTTTGAGGGGTATTTCGCTGATCAGATGACAATTCGCAGGCATTGGCCGGCGTGGTACAGCGAAAACCCAGCCTCGTACAGGCAACTGCGCAGGCCCACCCCGGCCAGCGGTTGCATGGGGGCGAACGGAATTGGCAGGGCCTGGGGATCCTGGTGGCACAAATAATCGGCAAATGCCTTGCCCACTACACTGCCCGTGGTCACACCACGCCCGTTGTAGCCAGTGACCGCCACCAAGCCGGGTGCAGGCTCGAAAAGGCGCATCAAGTGGTCCGGGGTGAAGGCGATGCAGCCGGTCCAGGTGTATTGCCAATCCACCGCCTTGAGAAACGGGAAATAATGCTGCTGCACACGGTCAGCCCAGGCCTTGAGGAACCACGCCGGCTTCTGGTTGCCATTGCCCAGGCTGCCCAGCAACAAACGCCCCTCGGCATCGCGGCGGATGCTGCTCAGCACCTGGCGCGTATCCCAGGAACCCTGGCCGCCCGGGAGGATTTGTTGCGCGGCGTCATCGCTCAATGGCGCCGAAGCCACTTGGTAGTAATAGCCGGGGAAAAAATTGCGCCGCAAATCCGTCCACTCACCTTCGGTGTAGGCATTGGAGGCGATCACCACTTGTGCAGCCTGCACCGCGCCCTGGGCAGTTTGCACAGACCAGTGCTGGCCCTGGCGCTCCAATTGAGTCACTGGGGAATGGTCGAACAACTGCCCGCCCAGGCCCACCGCCGCATTGGCCAGGCCGCTGGTGTAGGCCATCGGGTTCAAGGTACCGGCGCGCCGGTCGAGCAAGGCGGCGGCGATCTTTTTGGTGCCGGTGGCCTGCTCGCACGCAGCACCGGTCAACAGTTCGACGGGCGCGCCGCGGCGCTTCCATTGTTCCTCGCGGCTGCGCAGGTCGGCTTCGCCACGGGCGTTGTGCGCCATGTGCAAGGTGCCCTCACGGCGCAACTGGCAATCAATCTTGTACTTGTCGATCAGGCTGAACACCAGGGACGGTGCCGCACCGAGCATGCGGTTGAGCTGGCTACCCACCGCCGTGCCGAAACCGGCCTCGATCTCGTCCGGGGGGATCCACAGCCCGGCATTGACCAAGCCAACGTTACGCCCCGAACCGCCATGGCCGGTACGATGGGCCTCCAGCACGCACACACTTTTACCTTGCTCCAGCAGATGGATGGCCGCTGACAAACCGGTGATACCGGCGCCGATCACGCACACATCGGCTTTTACTTCGCCCTTGAGCGCGGCGCGATCCGGCCGGCCAGGGGTCAGTTGTTCCCACAAACACGCTTCGCGTAATGGCATTGCCAGACTCCGGGATGAGACCTAACAAACAATTGTTGAACGGCAAACCCGATCAACTGTGGGAGCTGGCTTGCCTGCGATAGCGGTATTGGATTCGCCATCGCCATCGCAGGCAAGCCAGCTCCCACATTGACCGCATTTGGGCTGGAGGCTCAGTCGAAGGTAATGCCCTGCGCTAGCGGCAACTCCAGCGAATAGTTCACGGTATTGGTCTGGCGGCGCATGTACCCGCGCCACGCATCCGAGCCCGATTCACGCCCGCCACCGGTTTCTTTCTCGCCACCAAACGCGCCACCGATCTCTGCACCGCTCGGGCCGATATTGACGTTGGCGATCCCGCAGTCGCTGCCTACCGCCGACATGAATTGCTCGGCTTCGCGCACATCAGTGGTGAAGATGCATGACGACAGCCCCTGGGGCACTTCGTTGTTCAGGCGCAGGGCTTGGGCAAAATCGCGGTAGCCGATCACGTAGAGGATCGGCGCGAACGTTTCGCTGCGTACCACATCGCTCTGCTCGGGCATCTCCACAATCGCTGGCGAGACGTAGTAGCCATGGGGGAACTTATCTTCCAACTGGCGCTTGCCACCGAACACCCGACCACCTTCGCTCAAGGCCTGTTCCAGGGCGTCCTGCATGTTGTCGAAGCTGTGCTTGTCGATCAGCGGGCCGACCAGGTTGCCTTCCAGCGGATGGCCGATGCGCACCTTGGAATACGCCGCCTTGAGACGCGTGACGATCTCCTCCTTGACCGATTCATGGGCGATCAACCGACGCAGGCTGGTGCAACGCTGACCAGCGGTACCCACCGCGCTGAACAGGATGGCGCGCACGGCCATGTCCAGGTCGGCGCTTGGGCCGAGGATCATCGCGTTGTTGCCGCCCAGTTCAAGAATGCTGCGGGCAAACCGCGCGGCGACCTTGGGCGCCACTTCGCGGCCCATGCGCGTGCTGCCGGTGGCGCTGATCAGCGCTACGCGTGGGTCGTCCACCAGGGCCGCGCCGGCATCGCGACCGCCAATGACCACCTGGCTGAGGTACGGTGGCGCGTCGCTGAAGTTCTTCGCTACCCGCTCGAACAAGGCCTGGCAGGCCAGGGCGGTGAGTGGGGTCTTTTCCGAAGGTTTCCAGATCACCGCGTTACCGCACACCAGCGCCAGCGCGGTGTTCCACGCCCACACCGCGACCGGGAAGTTGAAAGCGCTGATCACGCCAACCACGCCCAGCGGGTGCCAGGTCTCACGCATATGGTGGCCCGGGCGCTCGGAGGCGATGGTCAAGCCGTACAACTGGCGCGACAGGCCCACGGCGAAGTCGCAGATGTCGATCATTTCCTGCACTTCACCCAGGCCTTCCTGGGTGATCTTGCCGGCTTCCCAGGACACCAGTTCGCCCAGGTCGGTCTTGTACTCACGCAGCAAGTCGCCGAACTGGCGCACCAGCTCACCGCGACGGGGTGCCGGCACCTTGCGCCAGGCGTCGAATGCATGCTCGGCGCGACTGACCTGCTGCTCGACCTCGGCGGCCCCTTCCCAGTGCACACTGGCGATGCGGCTGCCATCGATGGGTGAATGCACAGGCTGTTTACCGGCCTGGTACAACGCTGGGTCTACGCCGAGACGATCAAGCAATGCGGCAACCATGGGTCACTCCTTCAATCCACACAAAAATTGCGCCGCGGCCAACACGGCGATCCAGGCCTTATTTGTAGCCGGCCCGGGACTTACCAACAAACGACGATTAGGCGAGATATCATTCCGTTTATTCATGCCAAAACAAAAAAGAGGCAGGCCGTGCTCAATAAAAGACATTTGCCCTCGATCACCGCCCTGCAGTGCTTCGAGGCCGTGACCCGCCACCTGAGTTTCACCCGCGCCGCCGAGGAGCTGAACCTCACGCAGAGCGCCGTCAGCAAACAGGTCGCGCAGTTGGAAGAGTTGCTGCAGCACCTGCTGTTTCGCCGGGTGCGCCGCCGCTTGCAGATGACCCCTGCGGGCGACCTGTATCTGGTGGAAGTGCGCAAGATCCTCAGCCAGGTGGAAATGTCGACCCACTACCTGCGCTCCTACGGCGGCGAGACCGAAGTACTGCGGGTGTCCACGCCCTACACCTTCGGCGCGCGCTGGCTGGTCCCACGGCTCAAGGGCTGGCGCCTGCGCCACCCGCAGATCCACCTGGACCTGTGCAACGAGCAGACGCCGGATGAACTGCTGCAAGGCAAGGCAGACCTGGCCTTCTACTTCGGCGCAGGCTCGCGGCCGGGCACCGAGAGCCTCAAGCTGTTCAGTGAGGAACTGGTGCCGGTGTGCGCCCCAGAGAGCCTGCCCACCCAGCCTTTCACTGACCCCACGCAACTGAGCAACCTGGTGCTGCTGCAAAATGCCTCGCGCCCCCAGGGCTGGCACGACTGGTTCGCCAGCCTCGGTTACCAGACCGAGCACAGCTACCATGGGCCGCGCTTTGATACCTTCTATATGTGTATCCGCGCGGCCCAGGTGGGTTGTGGCGTGGCGCTGTTGCCACGGTTTTTGGTGGAAGAAGAGCTGGCGGATGGCAAGTTGGTGATCCCCTGGCAGCACGCAATGCCCAGCCAGGATGCGTACTACCTGGCGTACCCGGAGCATTCGGCGGAGGTGCCCAAGGTGCGGGACTTTGTGAAGTGGATGATGGAGCAGGTTGATTGATTCCCACATTTGGAATGCATTCCCCCGCAGGAGCTGGCTTGCCAGCGATAGCGCCAGAGGCCACAACAAAAAAACCTCTGGCAAAACAACACAGGTCTATGCGCCACTAGCGCCATTCTTGTTTGGAGATTCCCGTTATGAGCGAGAGTGTGTTTGCCGATCGCATCGTGCAGAACCTGCTCGACACCGACTTCTACAAGCTGACCATGATGCAGGCGGTGCTGCACAACTACCCCAATGTGGAAGTTGAATGGGAATTCCGTTGCCGCAACAGCGAAGACCTGCGCCCTTATCTGGCAGAAATCCGCTACCAGATCGAGCGCCTGGCCGAGTTGAGCCTGAGCCCGGATCAACTGGGCTTTTTGGAACGTATCAGCTTCATGAAGCCGGACTTCCTGCGCTTCCTCGGTCTGTTTCGCTTCAACCTGCGCTATGTGCAGACCGGCATCGAGAACGGCGAGCTGTTTATCCGCCTGCGCGGCCCGTGGCTGCATGTGATCCTGTTTGAAGTGCCACTGCTGGCCATCGTCAGCGAAGTGCGCAACCGCTATCGCTACCAGACCATCATCCTGGAGCAGGCGCGCGAACAGCTGTATCGCAAGTTCGACTGGCTGAGCGCCAACGCCAGCAGCGATGAGCTGGCCGAATTGCAGGTCGCGGACTTCGGCACCCGGCGGCGCTTCTCCTACCGCGTGCAGGAGGAAGTGGTGAATGTGCTCAAGCACGACTTCCCCGGCCGTTTCGTCGGTACCAGCAACGTACATCTGGCCCGCGAGCTGGACATGAAGCCGCTGGGCACCATGGCCCACGAATGGATCATGGCCCACCAGCAACTGGGCCCGCGGCTGATCGACAGCCAGATCGCCGCCCTCGATTGCTGGGTCCGCGAGTACCGTGGCCTGCTGGGTATCGCCCTGACCGATTGCATCACCACCGATGCCTTCCTCAGCGATTTCGATCTGTACTTCGCCAAACTGTTCGACGGCCTGCGCCACGACTCTGGCGACCCGGTGCAGTGGGCCGAAAAGGCCATCGCCCATTACCACAAGCTGGGCATCGAGCCGATGAGCAAGACCCTGGTGTTCTCCGACAGCCTGACGCTGCCCAAGGCCCTGGAGATTTTCCGGGCGCTGCGCGGGCGGATCAATGTCAGCTTTGGCATCGGTACCAACCTGACCTGTGACATTCCAGGTGTGGAACCGATGAGCATCGTGCTTAAAATGACCGCCTGCAATGGCCAGCCCGTGGCGAAGATCTCCGATGAAGCGGGCAAGACCCATTGCACGGATCCGAACTTCGTCGCCTATTTGCGCCACGTTTTCAAAGTACCTGCCATCTCTAGCGAGGAGTGAATCATGCAAGCCGTACAGCGTGAGATTGCCCAACAGCTCAAGGTTCAACCACCGTTCCAGGACCACGCCGCCCTTGCAGCGGAAGTGGCCCGGCGGATTACCTTTATCCAGGACTGTCTGCTCAATTCGGGGCTCAAGACCCTCGTGCTGGGCATCAGCGGCGGCGTCGACTCCCTGACCGCCGGCCTCCTGGCCCAACGGGCAATGAAAGAGCTGCGCGCCCTCAAAGGCGATGACGCTTACCGCTTTATCGCGGTGCGCCTGCCTTACGAGACCCAGTTCGACGAACACGATGCCCAGGCCAGCGTCGACTTTATCAACCCGGACGAGCGCCACACCGTCAATATCGGCCCGGCGGTCAAGGCCCTGGCCAATGAAGTGGCGGCCTTCGAAGGCAAGGCGGCGGTGTCCCGTGACTTTGTGCTGGGCAATACCAAGGCGCGGATGCGCATGGTCGCGCAATACACCATCGCCGGCGCGGCGAGCGGCCTGGTGATCGGTACCGACCATGCGGCGGAAGCCGTGATGGGCTTTTTCACCAAGTTCGGGGACGGCGCCTGCGACCTGGCACCATTGAGCGGCCTGGTGAAAAACCAGGTACGAGCGATTGCCCGGCACTTTGGTGCGCCTGAGTCGCTGGTGGAGAAGATCCCGACCGCCGACCTGGAAGACCTGTCACCGGGCAAGCCGGATGAAGCGTCCCATGGCGTGACCTATACCGAGATCGATGCGTTCCTGCACGGTGAGCCGGTGCGTGAAGAGGCGTTCAGGATTATCTGCGATACCTATCGCAAGACTGAGCACAAGCGGGTGATGCCGTTTGCGCCGTGAGGTAGGCCGGGTGGTTGTGTATTGATTGTCAGACCGCTATCGCGGGCAAGCCCGCTCCCACATTTGAATGTATTCACACATCAAAATGTAGGAGCTGGCTTGCCTGCGATGAACGATAACGCGGTCTTGAGTCTTACTTCAGGGTCACAGTACCTTTCATCATCGAGATGTGGCCTGGGAACGAGCAGAAGAACATGTATTTGCCATCAGCCTTGAGCTTGGACACGTCGAAGGTCACCGAGTCGGTTTCACCAGCGCCGATGATCTTGGTATGGGCGATGATGCGGGTATCGCCTTCTTTCAAGTAGTTCTTGTCGATACCGGCGGCCATGCCATCGGTTGCAACCGGCTGCATATCAGCCTCAGTGGTCAACACCCAGTTGTGACCCATGACGTTCTTCGGCAGGTTGCCGGAGTGTTTCAGATCAACGGTGAACGTCTTGCAGCTCTTGTCGATTTCAATGGCTTTGGTGTTGAAGGACATCTGGTCGGTGGAGTCGACGGTGACCTTGCACTCTGCAGCAAGCAACTGGCCGCTAGCCAGAGTCAGCAGGGAAACAGCAACGATTTTGGCAAACATGTGAATCTCCAAGGCAGGGTTTAGAAAACGCATATGCGACAAGGGTGCCTGAGGCAGGCAGATGTTCCAATGATCTGAATCAACAAATTGTATACAACTTTAGGCTATCAGACTGATCGACAGAATCAACCAGCCAAAGTGCCGCACGCAGCCTAAGATCGGTCCATCACCCCCTTTTGGAGTCCGAGCCATGCATCTCAATAGCCTGTTGCGCAGCCTGCTTGCCACTTACGCCTGTGGCGCCAGTGGTACTTACGAAACGGTTAATGTCGACTAACGTTTAATCTTGAGAGGCGATTCTGAAACCCGATTACCCCTTGGGGCGCGTTTAAAGGCAGAATAGCCGCCGCTCAACCTCACCTTCGACCCCAGAGGATCGCCCATGGCAAAACCTAATTACTCCTTCGCCAAACGTCAGAGAGACTTGGCCAAGGAACAGAAGAAAGAGGAAAAGCTGCAACGCAAGAAAGCTGCAGCTGACGAAGAAGCTGGCGCACTGAACCCGGATGCCGAAGGTGAAGTGGCTGCTGATGACACCGAGACCGCGAAAGACCCGGCTGAATAACACCTGTAGGAGCGAGCTTGCTCGCGAAGCGTTACAACGATAACGCGGACATCCTGGCTTTATGCGGTGCCCTTGCGTTTTTCGCGAGCAAGCTCGCTCCTACATTAATGGCATCACCGTTACCCGCACTTCCGGGTCATGGTTCCCTCCCCCCAGAATCACCCCCCGCAACGGCGAGACATCGGAAAAATCCCGGCCCCAGGCCAGGGTGATGTGCTCCAGTGCCGGCTGCACGTTGTTGGTCGGATCAAAATCCACCCAACCTGACACCGGGCAAAATACCGACACCCACGCGTGCGACGCATCGGCGCCGATCAGCCGTGGCTGGCCAGGCGGCGGCTGGGTCAGCAGGTAGCCACTGATGTAACGCGCCGCCAGGCCCCGTGAGCGCAGGCAAGCGAGCATCAGATGGGCAAAGTCCTGGCAAACCCCCCGTCGGCGCTCCAGCACCTCCACCAGCGGCGTGGCGACCTGGGTGGCTTCGGCATCGAAGGTGAACTCGCTGAAAATCTTCTCCATCAACGCCTGCACGCCCAACAACAGCGGACGACCGGCAGGAAAACAACTCTCGGAGAACTCGACGAAGGTTTTCTTCAGATGCACGTAGGGCGATTCAAAACGATAACGGCACGCCTCGATGGCCTCTGCCGACAACGGCTGGCTGCTGTAGGTCAGGCTGTCGCGAGTCTGGTCCCAGGGCGGTGACTGGCTGAAATCCAGCACCGGCCGGGCCAGCACTTCGACGGTCAAGCCGGCATTGACCAACAACTCATCATGGGGCCGCTCGAACGCCAGCCGGGTGATCGGGTTGCCAAACACGTCCAGCTCATCGCGGCGCGCAGTCGGTTCGGGGCTGATCTCCAATTGCCGCGAAGTGCAGCGCTGCCAGGCACAGGGGCGCGGCCACAAGTGCGCCAGCTGCTGGGCCAGGGACACCGGGCTGTCGTAGTGGTAATGGGTATCGTGGAAAATCTGGTAGCGCGCACTCATCACACAGACACCGTTTGCTGGCTGACATCATCCACATGGGCAAAATGGCGCAAGGCCAGGCGATCGGAAACTTGCCCGCTTTCATCGGCGACAGCCTGCAACAGGTCCGCCAGGCCATCGAGGGCCGCACGTACGCCGGCGTCGCCAAACAGCGGGTTCTCCAGGCAACCCAGGTCAAAGCGCGACAGGCGCTCCACCAGCGGCGCCAGGCCGGTCTCCCGCGGCACACCGAAGTCATCGTTGAGCCGGCGCAGGGTGCGGCTCACCAGTTTGAGCTGGAACAGCACTGCGTGGGGGTTCTGTTCATCCAGTAGCAACAGGTCCAGCACCGGAATCAATTGCGGCACCGCCAGGTAGCGCGAGCGGTAGGTGATGCTGCTGTTGCCCAGCTCCAGCAACCAGTCCAGCCCGGCCTGATCGAACACCGCCACGCCGCGCAGGAAGGCCGCGAGGCTGCTGCTGAGAAATTGCAGGCGCTCGATACGCCGGCCCATCATCAAGAAACGCCAGCCTTCGTCGCGGGTCATGTCGTCCAGGGCAAAACCGGACAAGGCCGCCAGGGACATCACCAGACGGTTGAGGAAGTCCAGTAACTGGCCAAAGTCCGGGGTCTCGCTTTCCAGCTCCATGGCCTCGCGCTGCAACTCCACCAGAGCCTGCCAGTTCTCCCGGGACAACTTGCCGCGCACCTGGGACGCCGCCCACTGCAAACGCTGCAAATTGGCACGCAGGCTCGACGGCCAGTCATCACCGAGCAGGGCTTCCAGCAGCCGCTCTGGCAACTCACCCTCCTCCGGCAGCAGGCGCAGGCTTTCTCCAAGCTCCACGGCGGCCTGCAAGGCCAGCGGATCGTCACCGTCGACATAGCGGGCGAGGACGATGCGCAGCCAGCGTGCACTGTCATCACAGCGCTCACAGTAACGGCCGAACCAGAACAGGTTTTCCACCACCCGCGAGGGCAGGTACGGGTCGCGGCGCACCAGGTCGTGAGCGCCAATCACTCGCTGCGCCCGCCATTGTTCGCCACCTGGGGCGCGCTCGCCCAGGACCCAGGTGTCCTTGCTTGCCCCACCACGTTGCATCGACACCACTTCTGCGTCCGCCTGCGCCGCCACACGGGTCAGGCCGCCCGGCAACACCCGGTAGCCGTCTTCGCTGGCCACCGCGTACACGCGCATGCCGATGGCGCGATGCTGTAGATGATCGTCCACCGTGTGCCAGACCGGCGCCTGGGACAGTTGCGCCAACTCTTGCGCGACGTAGGCATAGGGGCGCGCCTGTATTCGTTCAGCCAGAGCCTGGCGTTGTTCCTGGTTCAGGTCGCGACCAAACACCGGGGCAAAACTTTGCGAGGGAAACGCCGGCTTGATCAGCAGCTCCGGGAGCTTTTCCAGGGCTTCAGCCAGCACCGGCGCCTCGCCGCACCACCAGGTGGCGATGGACGGCAGGATCAGTTCTTCGCCAAACAGAAACTGATTGATCTTCGGCAAAAAACCCAGCAAGCCGGGGGACTCCAGCACGCCGGCGCCCAAGGCGTTGGCCACCAGTACATTGCCCTGGCGCACCGCATCCAACAGGCCGGGCACGCCCAGGGCCGAGTCGGTGCGCAGCTCCAGCGGGTCGCAAAAATCATCGTCCAGCCGCCGCATGATCGCGTGTACACGGCGCAGGCCGCTGAGGGTCTTGAGGTACACCGTACTGTCGCGCACCGTCAGGTCGCCGCCTTCTACCAGTGGGTAACCGAGCTGGCGGGCCAGGTACAGGTGTTCGAAATAGCTTTCGTTGAACCGCCCCGGGGTCAGCAGCACGATCAGCGGCGGCTGGTCATCGCCCGGCGCCTGGCGGGCCAGGGTTTCCTGCAGGGTGCGGAAAAAACCGGTGAGGTGCTGCACTTGCAAGTCGCGATACAGGTCCGGGAACGCACGGGACACGATGGTCCGGTTTTCCAGGGCGTAGCCGGCGCCGGACGGCGCCTGGGTGCGATCCGCCGTGACCCACCAGCGACCGTCCGGGGTGCGCGCCAGGTCCACCGCATACAGGTGCAGGAACACGCCATCGGGCGGCTGGATGCCCTGGCACGGCCACAGGTAATTGTTATGCCCGAACACCAGCTCTGCTGGCAGCAAACCTTCGGCAATCAGACGTTGCGGGCCGTACAGGTCGGCCAGCACGGCGTTGAGCAACCGTGCGCGCTGGGCGATGCCCGCGGACAAATGCGCCCACTCATCCGCCGCCAATACGTGCGGCAGCAAGTCCAGCTCCCAGGGGCGGTCCGCGCCCTTGGGGTCGGCGTAGACGTTGTAGGTCACGCCGTTTTCCTGGATCTGGCGGGTCAGCAACGCCTGGCGCTGGGCCAGTTGTGCCGGGGTGCTGCGCTGCAGATGGTCAAGCAAGCGCCGCCAATGGGTACGGACGGCACCGCTGTCGTCCAGCAGTTCGTGATAAGTGCCCGCAGTCAGCGGGTAACGGTCGAGCAAGTCGGACATGGAACGCTCGGCAGAGGCATGGGGGCTCAGATTAACTCACAAACACTGCAAATCTACTGTAGGAGCTGGCTTGCCGGCTCCTACAGTAGGATTGTGTTTAGTCATTTTTATGGGGAAACCGCCGCAGATCCAGGGTCATTGGCAACTCGTCGTTCACGACCACCGGCGGTACTGGCAGCTTCCCGGGGCTATGCCCCAAGCGGAAAAACCGCGCCATGCGCCGGCTCTCGGCTTCATTGGCATTGACCGGCAGGCTGTCGTAATTGCGCCCGCCCGGATGGGCCACATGGTATTGGCAGCCGCCCAGGGAACGCTGCATCCAGGTATCGAGCAGATCAAACACCAGCGGCGCATGCACCGGGATGGTCGGCTGCAAGCAATTGGCCGGTTGCCAGGCGCGATAGCGCACGCCGGCGACAAACTCACCCACACGCCCGGTGGCATGCAGCGGCACGGCCACGCCGTTGCAGGTCAGCACATAACGCTGCGGCGGCAAGCCGCTGAGTTTCACCTGCAAACGCTCAAGGGATGAGTCCACATAACGCACCGTCCCGCCCGCCGCGCCCTCCTCGCCCAGCACATGCCAGGGCTCCAGGGCCTGGCGCAGTTCCAGTTCGATACCGCTGACGGCATAGTCGCCGACCTTGGGAAAGCGGAACTCCAGGTGCGCGGCGAACCACTCGGCGCGCAGCGGGTAGCCGGCCGCGTTGAGGTCGACGATAACGTCGGCAAAGTCCTGCTCGATAAAGTGCGGCAGCAGGAAACGGTCGTGCAGTTCCGTGCCCCAGCGCGCCAGTTCCGGCGGCGCGTAGGGCTCACGCCAAAAGCGCGCCACCAATGCCCGCAGCAGCAACTGCTGGGTCAGGCTCATGCGCGCGTGGGGCGGCATTTCAAAGGCACGCAGTTCCAGCAGGCCCAGGCGCCCGGTGGCGCCGTCGGGGGAGTAGAGCTTGTCGATGCAAAACTCGGCGCGATGGGTGTTGCCGGTGACGTCAATCAGCAGGTTGCGCAACAGCCGGTCCACCAACCAAGGTGGGCATTCCTCCCCAGGCTCGGGCATCTGCGCGAAGGCGATTTCCAGTTCATACAGCGCATCGTTGCGCGCCTCATCCACCCGTGGCGCCTGGGAGGTCGGGCCGATAAACAGGCCGGAAAACAGGTACGACAAGGACGGATGGTTGTGCCAATAGCTGATCAAACTGCGCAACAGGTCCGGGCGACGCAGGAACGGTGAGTCCTTGGGCGTGGCGCCGCCGAGCACAAAGTGGTTACCGCCACCGGTGCCGGTGTGACGCCCGTCGATCATGAATTTTTCGGTAGTCAGGCGGGTTTGCCGGGCCTCTTCATAGAGGAACTCGGTGCGCTCCACCAATTCATCCCAGGTCGCGGACGGCTGCACATTGACTTCGATTACGCCGGGGTCGGGCGTGACGCGGAAGTTGCTCAGGCGCGGATCGCTTGGCGGCTCGTAGCCTTCCAGCAGCACCGGGCAATGCAGTTCTTCGGCGCAGGCCTCGATGACCGCCACCAGCTCCAGGTAATCCTCGACCCGCTCCAGGGGCGGCATAAACAGATAGAGCCGACCTTCCCGCGCCTCGGCACACAAGGCGGTACGCGTCAGCCAGTCAGCCGACTCGTCGATCCTGGGCACCCGCTCTTCACTGGGAGCAGGCTCGCCAGGGGCCGGCGCCGTGACAGGCAATGGCGGCAGATCCTGATTGGGATCGGTCGGATGCACGAAGGGGTAGTCGGCCGCCGTCACCCACGGCTGCGAGGCCAGTGGCAAACGATAGCCCAGCGGCGAATCCCCAGGCACCAGCCGACAATGGTTGTCGCGCAGGTACCAGCGACCGCTTTGCCAGCGATCATTGGCCGCCGTGCGCGCCAGCGGTAAAACCTGGCCAATGACTTTATCCAGGCCCTGGGTAAACACCTTGCGCAGTCGCGCACGCTCCAGTTCGTCGTCCAGTCGCGGGTCTTGGGCACTGACATTCTGTGCCAGCGCACCCTCGCGCCACAGGTAGTAGAAATTGTCTTCGTAGGCCGGGAACACAAAGCGCGCCGGCAACTTCAGGCGCTCGGCGACACTGGCCAGAAAGCGCCCGGCCATCACCTCATCGGCGCCGTAGTCCTGCTGTTCATCGGCGATCAACGCGCTGTTGTGCCAGACCGGCACGCCATCGCGACGCCAATGGCAGTTGAGGGACCAACGCGGCAATTGCTCGCCGGGGTACCACTTGCCCTGGCCGAAATGCACCAGCCCCTTGGGCGCATAGTGCTTGCGCATGCGCTGGAACAACTCGGCAGACAGCCGACGCTTGTCCGGGCCCAGGGCGGCGGTGTTCCACTCGGCGCCGTCGGGGTCGTCGATGGAGACAAATGTCGGTTCGCCGCCCATGGTCAGGCGCACGTCGTCCTTGAGCAGGTCGCCATCAATCTGCCGCCCCAGCGCCTGGATCGCCAGCCACTGCTCTTCGGTGTAGGGCTTGGTGACACGTGGCGCTTCCCAGATGCGCTCCACCGACATCTCGTGGGTAAATTCGCACTCGCAGGGCTCGACCAGACCACTGATAGGCGCCGCTGACGATGGATCAGGACTACAGGCCAGCGGGATATGCCCTTCACCAGCGAACAACCCGGACGTAGCATCCAGGCCAATCCAGCCCGCGCCAGGCAAATACACTTCGCACCAGGCGTGCAGGTCGGTGAAGTCCACCTCGGTGCCCGAGGGGCCGTCGAGGGCCTTGACGTCGGCGGTGAGCTGAATCAGGTAACCGGAAACAAACCGCGCCGCCAAGCCCAGGTTGCGCAGTAATTGCACCAGCAGCCAGGCCGAATCGCGGCACGAGCCGCTGGCGTTTTCCAGAGTGAACTCCGGGGTCTGTACGCCGGGCTCCATGCGGATCAGGTAGCCGATATCGGCGGCCAGGCGCTGATTGAGGCCAACCAGGAAGTCCACGGCTGGCAGTGGCGTGCGGTCGATACCGGCCAGGTACGCGGCGAACTTCGGCGTCAGCGGCAAGGTTTCCAGGTACGGCGCCAGCTCGCGCTGCTCATCGGCGGCGTAACTGAAGGGGATTTTTTCAGCGTAGGGCTCAAGGAAGAAATCGAACGGGTTGAACACCGCCATCTCGGCGACCAGATCCACCTCGATGCGCAGCTCATCGGTCTTTTCCGGGAAAACCAGCCGCGCCAGGTAATTGCCCTGGGGGTCTTGCTGCCAATTGATGAAATGCTGCTCGGGCAGCACTTTCAGCGCGTAGGACAGGATCCGCGTGCGGCTATGGGCCGCCGGGCGCAGGCGCACAATCTGCGGGCCAAGCTCCACAGCGCGGTCGTAGCGGTAATGCGTAACATGGTGCAACGCGACATGAATCGACACGGCGGCCTCCTGCGAGCCAGGGCATGGAAACAAAGCGCGCAAGACTTATGCCAGAGCGGCGGTCATTGCGTTTTATCGAGGGAGCCGGTGCAGTACAGCACCAAAACGGCGCCACGGCTGCGGTAATGGTGCAAGGGTTGCACACTATTGTGGCGAATGTGGGTGGGGCGGTATCGGTTTGGCGGCCAATGGGGTGGGGAATCACCTCGACTTCCTTATTATTGCCCGCTCATGTTTACGTCGCTTGCTAATGGCCGCCGATACTTTCCGGCGCATATGGTGAAGCTCTACGGCTTTTGCACACATTTCTCGATGGCGTTTACTGCGCAGCAGCAGCAGCAGCCCAAGTACCGGCCAAAAGAAGCTTTCTGCGTAAATGAATGGGTGCGGCGAGAACTGAAAACCTGGCAAGGCAACCAATAGACAGGCGATGAAAAGGCCATACATGCCCCTGGCCCACTTCGGTCGCCCATAGGCGATCATGAAGTTGCAGTGTGTGATAAATAAAGCCAAGACCACGCAGGCATTTTCAGCAGCAGCATTTGATAACGATGGTAAATAATAATTTTCCACCAACACGACAACAGCAGTACTGCCGAAGAAACCTGAAAAAATTACGCCAATAAACACGGGGAAATTACGGACCAAAAAAGGACGAAGTGGCACGAGAAACTTCATTCTGATGTCTCCTCGTAGAGTCCGACCGCAATAGTCCGGATGTTGCCGGAACGCATGCTGCCAGTAATGCCCGATACGGCGCCAAGGGCATCAAGCATCTGCATGATGGTCCCGCGCCTTACTTCAGCCGAGGTGTAGCGCTTTGGCATCTCTCCAGCCATTTGTTTCAGCTTGATCATTTTCCGGGTCAATTCCGGATGGTTGATACTGAGTAACTCCCTGGTGAGCTTTACCCGCTCCTATCGACTCAGCCCCTTGAGTACCTTGTGTGTGTTTTTCCCCGTTGCCTTTTTGAGCATGCTGACGAACCGAATCGTCGACAGCGCTGTGCTACCAGCACCTAACAACGAAGCAGCATCCAATCCGGTCGTTACGGCCTGATACCATTGATCGCTATCCAGAGCGTCATTACGGGCAGGGTCAGTCATTTCATTCCTGGTCCGGCGAGCGCCAATCACGCACTGGATCGAACTGGCTACTACTGACGTATAACTAATCACAGCAACCACACCCGTCGCCCCGAAGGTAAAAGGACTCAGCACCGAGCCCCCCAATATCACCAACCAACTGATCACCGCCGAACTACACGCCAACGCCGCATTAACCGCTTCAAACGACACCTGCGACTCTCGCGGCTCGTTCTCCAGCCGCCGAGCAAACTCCACCCGCCCGATATAGCTGGGAGCTTCCCGCAAAATCACCTTCTTCGGCGCAATGCTGCAAATCGGCTGAAACTCACGCAACACCACCACGCGCATTTGCGCATCGAGATACACCACCCCGGCCCCGACAATAGCGGGATCAGCGTCGATGGCCGCAAACAATCGGCGTAGGTCAATACTGCTTTCAACCCGCTGCCGCGTCATGGAATGGTCGATGGAGAAACCATCCCTCAATACACTGGAAGTCATCCTTTTACTCCTGAGTACACAAGAGCGCCGAGCGTAAAGACAGTGCATCGCTCAAGAATGTCGGATTTTTTCCTTTCTTCAGACAGCCACTTCCTGAACGTACCTCAAGGCCTTGCGGGCCTTACCGAGGATGGGAAAAAGTGCGCGTCCTTAACGACAAATACTGAGGCAGGGAGCAACGATGGCAACGGATATGTTTTTGAAACTGGGGGACATCAAGGGTGAATCCGGGGACCAGGCGCATCGCGATGAAATCGACGTCAGCGAATGGAGCTGGGGGATGTCGCAATCCGGATCCATGCACAGCGGAACCGGTGGTGGCGCGGGCAAGGTCAACATGCAGAACCTGTCCATCACCAAAACCGTGGACAAATCCTCGCCCAACCTGATGATGGCCTGCGCCACCGGAAAGCATTATCCAGAGGCCAGATTAACCGTGCGCAAGGCCGGCGGGGCCAGCGCTGTGGAGTATCTGGTGATCACGATGAAAGAAGTCATGATCGCGTCCTATCAGAGCGACGCGGTCACCACCAAGGATGTACTGAGCGAAATGATCAACCTGAACTTCGCCAAGATCGAAGTCAGCTATCAGCCGCAGAAGTCCGATGGCGGCAAGGATGGTGGGGCTATCAAGTTCGGCTGGAATATTCGCGAAAACATCAAAATCTGAAGGTATGAGCCAAGGTGTTTGCCCCCCCTCAGTTGGTCTTGCCTACCGTGTTTTTTGCCTGGCGATTGCAGCCTTGCGCAATTGACGAATGTCGAAAAACTTCTGACGCATTACGCGATGGAGCTTGCTATTGAGCAGCAGTAGCGCCAGCAATGGAAACAGTAGGCTCAAACCATAGATTAACGAATGCTGCCGATCACTGATGGCGGGTAACACACCCAGGAAACACAGCCCCAAAAGCACCACCAGCGGCCACACCCATTGTGGACGCCCGCGCGCAATCATAAAGTTGCAGTGCACGATGAACAGAGTGAGCGCTATGCCCCCCAGGAAGGAATACTTGGTGTTGTCTGCCATGGAAAGGCTTGGCAAATAGCTGTCGAAAAACAACGGGACCGCAAACACCAGAGTAAAAATGGACGCGAATATAGCCCCCATAAAGACCGGAAAATACTTCGACAGAAAACTACGAATGCTGGGCAGCTCATTCATTGCTCGCGTTCCTAGTGCAGGCCACAGCAGTTGCTACCTTCTGAATAATGTTGAGGTTGTGAGGGGGCATCATTTTTTGCGCTGTGATTTCAAGGATTGGCGCAGACGACGGATCTCCAGAAGCTGACGGCGCATTTCCCTATGACGTTGACTATTGAACAACAACAGCCCCAGCAACGGAAACAACAGCCCTATTACATACGCAGCCATATGTGGCCGATAGCTATAGGTCGGCAGCACGACCAGAAAACAGACAACGTAGAAGGCTGCGATGGCCCAAGCCCCCCACTCTCGCCCTCTAATCATGACGAAATGGCTGAACGCCAAGAGCAATCCCAAGAAAACTGCCGCCAGAAAAGAATAGCGCGCCCGCTCTGGGTCACTGCGAAAAAATGTACTTGATGCCAGTGAAATTGCGACAGAGAGAGAGAAGCAGGCAAGGAAAAATGCGCATATAAACGCTGGAAAATACTGGGCTAAAAAAGCTTTCAGCGAACCTTGGCGATCCATCACTCAAGCTCCTCATACAGGCCAACTGCAACAGTTCGAATGTTGCCTGATAAGGCGCTCCCGGTAAAACCAATGGCAGCGCCCAGGGAATCTCTGATCTGCGTCACAGTAGCGTGATTGATCTCGGTCGCCGAATAGCGCTTGCTCAACTCACCGGAGCGCTGGCGCAGTTTCAAGAGCTTATTGCTCAAGCTTGGATCTTTCAGGCTTAGCAACTCCTTGGTGAGCGCCTTGCGTTGCTGACGGGTCAACCCCTTGGACAACTCGTACCAACTTCTGCCAGTCGTCACCTTTCGAGCCTGCAGCAGCCGAAGAGTCGTCAGAGTTGAGGCGCCGGCACCCAGCAGTGAAGCGGCGTCCAATACCGGCATTGCATAGCGATACCAGTCTTCGCTATCCATATCGTCGTTGGCTGCCGGGTCATTTAGTTCGTTGATAGTTCTCATGCCCCCGACTACACATTGCGCAGTACTGGCCGCTGCAGCAGTCGCGCCGATGCCCGTCACCACCAGGCTCGCGCCCCCCGTGAAAGGCACGGCGACTGTGCCGCTGAACACGACAATCCAACCGAGGATTGCACCCGCACAAGACAGGGTCGTATTGACCGCTTCCCCCACCAACCGAGACTCACGCGGGTTGTTTGTCACCTGCTGGGCAAACTGCGCCGGCGCAATGTACCTCTGCGCCTCACGTAAAATGATGCGCTTGGGCTTGATGCTGCAGATCGGCTTGAACTCGCGCAGAGTCACGACATTGAAGTCCGCATCGATATACACCACGCCCGCACCGACGATGCCGGGGTCGGCGTCGATGGCGGCGAACAGGCGGGGCAGGTTGATCTGGCTTTCGATGCGCTGGCGCGCCATGAACTGGGAGCGGTTGGAGTCCATGCCGATGTTGAGCAGGGGGTTGCTCATGGGGTGTTCTTCCTTGACGGGTTCGAGTGGCCGCAGAGGCCTCATTCCTGTAGGAGCGAGCTTGCTCGCGAAAAACTCACAAGCGCCGCGTTTGTCCAGGCAGCTCGCGTTATTGTTGACGTTTTTCGCGAGCAAGCTCGCTCCTACAGGTATGGCGGTTTAACGGGCGCCACCTTAACAAACAGGTTTCCCTGCCGCTAGAAAGCAAAACGCCAGCACGGAGGCTGGCGTTTGGCATTTCAGGCTGCAATCAACGCGGCACTACCGGCTTGCGCGCAGGCTTGCCGCCCTTGCCCTTGGCCGCATCAGCGCGCTCCTTGGCCGCCTGCTTGTTACGCGCCTGAGCTGCGGCCTTGGCCTGTTCGCGCTTGTCCCACGGGTTGCTACCGTCGCTGCCACGGGGTGGCAGGCCGGTGTGCTGGGTGAGGATCTTGGTGGTGGTTTCCTTGGCGACCTTATGGCTGCCCACCGGCGTCGAGTTCTTGCGACGGGCGCTCTGGTAGCTGTCAGTGCTCGGCTGGTGCAGCGGGATCAACTGGTCCTTGCCCGGCCCGATCAGGTCGGCGCGGCCCATGCGGGTCAGTGCTTCACGCAGCATCGGCCAGCCCTTCGGGTCGTGGTAGCGCAGGAAGGCCTTGTGCAGGCGGCGCTGGTCTTCGCTCTTGACGATGGTCACCGCATCGCTCTTGTAGGTGACCTTGCGCAGCGGGTTCTTGCCCGAGTGGTACATCGCGGTGGCGGTGGCCATCGGCGAGGGGTAGAACGCCTGCACCTGGTCGGCACGGAAGCCATTGCCCTTGAGCCACAGGGCCAGGTTCATCATGTCTTCATCGGTGGTGCCCGGGTGGGCGGCGATGAAGTACGGGATCAGATACTGTTCCTTGCCCGCTTCCTTGGTGTACTTCTCGAACATGCGCTTGAACTTGTCATAGCTGCCAATGCCCGGCTTCATCATCTGGTTGAGCGGACCTTCCTCGGTGTGTTCCGGGGCGATCTTCAGGTAGCCACCGACGTGGTGGGTCACCAGCTCCTTGACGTACTCCGGCGACTCGACAGCCAGGTCATAGCGCAGGCCGGAAGCGATCAAAATCTTCTTCACACCCGGCAACGCACGGGCGCTGCGGTACAGCTGGATCAAGGAGGAGTGGTCGGTGTTCAGGTTCGGGCAGATGCCCGGGAACACGCAGGATGGCTTGCGGCACGCAGATTCGATTTCCGGGCTCTTGCAGGCGATGCGGTACATGTTCGCGGTCGGGCCGCCGAGGTCGGAAATCACACCGGTGAAACCCGGGACCTTGTCACGGATCTCTTCGATCTCGCGAATGATCGACTCTTCGGAACGGTTCTGGATGATCCGGCCTTCGTGCTCGGTGATCGAGCAGAAGGTGCAGCCGCCGAAGCAGCCACGCATGATGTTCACCGAGAAGCGGATCATGTCGTAGGCCGGGATTTTCTCCTTGCCGTACACAGGATGCGGGACACGCGCGTAAGGCATGCCAAACACGTAGTCCATTTCTTCGGTGGTCATGGGAATGGGCGGCGGGTTGAACCACACGTCCACTTCACCATGCTTCTGCACCAGGGCGCGGGCGTTGCCAGGGTTGGTTTCCAGGTGGAGCACACGGTTGGCGTGGGCATACAGCACGGAGTCGCCACGGACTTTTTCCACGGAGGGTAGACGAATGACCGTCTTGTCACGGGTCATGCGCGGGCTGGCCAGGATCTGTACGACCTTGGCCTCCTCCGGATCTTCAACCGGTCCCTTTTCCTGCTCGATGGCACAGGCCTGGGTGTCCTGGGTATTCACGTACGGGTTGATGATCTTGTCGATCTTGCCCGGACGGTCGATACGGGTGGAGTCCACCTCGTACCAGCCTTCAGGCGTATCACGGCGAATGAACGCAGTGCCGCGCACGTCGGTGATGTCTTCGATCTTGTGGCCCCACGACAGGCGCTGGGCGACTTCGACAATCGCCCGCTCGGCGTTACCGTACAGCAGGATATCGGCGGTGGCGTCGATCAGGATCGAGTTGCGCACCCGGTCCTGCCAGTAGTCGTAATGGGCGATGCGGCGCAGGGAAGCCTCGATGCCGCCGAGTACGATCGGCACGTTCTTGTAGGCTTCCTTGCAGCGCTGGCTGTACACCAGGCTGGCGCGGTCCGGACGCTTGCCGGCCATGCCGCCCGGGGTGTAGGCGTCGTCGGAACGGATTTTCTTGTCGGCGGTGTAGCGGTTGATCATCGAGTCCATGTTGCCGGCCGCGACGCCGAAGAACAGGTTCGGCTCGCCGAGCTTCATGAAATCGTCTTTGGACTGCCAGTTGGGCTGGGCAATGATCCCGACGCGAAAGCCCTGGGACTCCAGCAGCCGGCCGATGATTGCCATGCCGAACGACGGATGGTCAACGTACGCATCACCGGTGACGATGATGATGTCGCATGAATCCCAGCCAAGCTGATCCATCTCCTCCCTGCTCATCGGCAGGAATGGCGCTGGACCGAAACATTCGGCCCAGTACTTGGGATAGTCAAATAACGGCTTGGCTGTTTGCATGACGGTGACCGGTGTTGAGATGAAAAATCGCGGGCGCGGAATATAGCACAAATTTTGACCAATTCCGACGGTAATGGTCGGAATTGTGGAGTGCCCTGAATTGTGAATACATTTGAAATGTGGGAGCGGGCTTGCTCGCGAAAGCGGTGTGTCAGTCAATACATCTATTGACTGATCCGCCGCCTTCGCGAGCAAGCCCGCTCCCACATTGGATGGCGCTTATTCGTCGTCGAAGTTATAGCTGCCCGGCGCAAGGTTTTCGAAACGCGTGTACTTGCCGATAAACGCCAGGCGCGTGGTGCCGATCGGGCCGTTCCGCTGCTTGCCGATAATGATCTCGGCGATGCCTTTATGCTCGGTCTCCGGGTGATAAACCTCATCCCGGTAAACGAACATAATTACGTCAGCATCCTGCTCGATCGCTCCGGATTCGCGCAAGTCAGAGTTGATCGGGCGCTTGTTCGGGCGTTGCTCCAGGGAGCGGTTGAGCTGCGAGAGCGCAACCACAGGGCAGTTGAATTCCTTGGCCAGGGCTTTGAGGGAGCGCGAGATTTCAGAAATCTCGTTGGTCCGGTTGTCGCCGCCAGAGCCAGGGATCTGCATCAATTGCAGGTAGTCGATCATGATCAGGCCGACGTCGCCGTGTTCACGGACCAGGCGCCGAGTACGCGCGCGCATTTCCGACGGGCTGATGCCAGCGGTGTCGTCGATGAACAGCTTACGGTCGTTGAGTAGGTTGACCGCCGAGGTCAGGCGCGGCCAATCGTCGTCTTCGAGGCGACCGGCACGCACCTTGGTCTGGTCGATGCGGCCCAGGGACGAGAGCATCCGCATGATCAGCGATTCACCTGGCATCTCCAGGGAGTACACCAGTACGGCTTTCTCGCTGCGCAGTACCGCGTTTTCCACCAGGTTCATGGCAAAGGTGGTCTTACCCATGGACGGACGACCGGCGACGATGATCAAGTCAGCCGGTTGCAGGCCACTGGTCATGCCGTCGAGGTCGGTGTAGCCAGTGGACAGGCCGGTAATGGCGTTGTCGGTGTTGAACAGGGTATCGATTCGGTCGATGGCCTTGGTCAACAGGTCGTTGACGCTGACAGGGCCGCCAGTCTTCGGTCGCGCTTCGGCGATCTGGAAGATCTGCCGTTCGGCCTCATCGAGAATCTCTTCTGCCGTACGCCCTTCAGGGTTGAAGGCGCTGTCGGCGATTTCCGTAGCGATGCCAATCAACTGCCGCAAGGTGGCCCGTGCACGGACGATCTGCGCATAGGCCTTGATGTTGGCGACGGACGGTGTGTTTTTCGCCAGTTCACCAAGGTAGCCGAGACCGCCCACCTGTGAGGTCTGACCTTCCTTGTCCAATTGCTCGGCAAGGGTCACGACGTCGATGGGGGAGTTCAGATCGGCCAGCTTGGCAATGGCACGGAAGATCAGGCGGTGGTCATGGCGATAGAAGTCACCGTCCGAGACTTGATCGAGCACACGTTCCCAGGCGTTGTTGTCCAGCATCAAGCCACCGAGCACGGCCTGTTCGGCCTCGATGGAATGCGGCGGCACCTTCAGGGCAGCGGTTTGCAGATCGTATTGCTCAGGAGCGGAGATATCGTTCATGGCCACTTGAAATTAGGGGGTCTGAAAAAACAAAAGGCACGACCTGTAAACAGGATCGTGCCCGATGTTAACTGGCTGACACGCGAGGTGCCAGTCAGTTAGGTGCTTCTTAAGCTGCTACCACGACAACGCGTACGGTGGCTTCAACTTCAGCGTGCAGGTGCACGGCTACGTCGAATTCGCCTACGTTGCGGATGGTGCCGTTCGGCAGACGAACTTCGCTCTTCTGCACTTCAACGCCGGAGGCGGTCAGTGCATCAGCGATGTCGTGAGTACCGATCGAACCGAACAGCTTGCCTTCGTCGCCAGCGGTGGCAGTGATAGTCACTTCCAGCTCGGCCAGTTGGGCAGCACGGGTTTCAGCCGAAGCTTTCTTGTCTGCTGCAGCTTTTTCCAGCTCAGCGCGACGCTCTTCAAACGCGGCCAGGTTGGCAGCGGTTGCAGCGGTGGCTTTGCCGTATGGCAGCAGGTAGTTACGACCGTAGCCGGCCTTAACGTTTACTTTGTCGCCCAGGTTGCCCAGGTTGGCGACTTTTTCCAGAAGGATCAGTTGCATGTGAAAATCCTCTAACTTTTAACCTTCACCGTTCGCGTTATCGGCGTCTTTCGGCGCCAGACGACCGCGAAAATCAATCAGGCCGTCGACAATGGCCAAGACCACGAGTAACGGATAGATCAGTTGCATAAACAGCAACAGCGTCACGTACAACCCCACCAGCCAGAACTTGGCCAGGCGCTTCTGCGCCACCAGCCCGTGTATCAGGGCCAGCCCGGCAATCACCAGCGGTACGCTGCACAACGGCGTCAACATGGCCATTTGCGGGCCGAAGTTCGGCCCTACAAGCATGCACGCCAGCAGCAACATCGCTGGGCCTGCGGGGATTCTGATACTGCGAAACTCGCGACCAAAACCACCCGGGTTATACAACAACGCCTGCCAGTAGCGCCCAAGAATCAGGCTCAGCACACTGACGATCTGCAACAGTGCCGCTATCAGGCCGGTCAGGACCGGGGCAATCAGTGTGGCCATGCGCGCTCGCTCATCTACCGACAATTGCTGGTAGAGATCCCCGAGGGCCAGTGGCAGGATTTTTACCAAATCCTGCGACAGCGCCTCGATTTGCGGGCGGAAAGCCGCGCCAAGCACCACTGAATACACCACTCCCAATGCCACGCTGACCAGCAGCGTACGGACCCAGGACTCACTTGCGCGCAGAACCAACGCAAGGCTCGACGACCCCAGCAGTACCAGAAGTACCCGTGGATCGTCGAATTGCAGCCACCAGATCAAGGCCGGCAGCAACCCCAGGGCAAGGACGCCCAAGGCGTCCTTCAAACCGCGCCGCAGCAGCACAAGGCTTCCTGCGGCAGCACCCAACCAATACAACAACGGTAACGCTGCACATCCAGCCACTACCAGAGTGGCCTGCACACGACCGCGCATGATGAACTCAGCTAAGGCGCGCATGCATTCAATCCCTTACTACTTGTCGACTGCCCGGTCTCAGCGGCCGTGGCTGTCGGTGTAGGCCAGCAGGGCCAGGAAGCGGGCGCGCTTGATAGCGGTGGCCAGCTGACGCTGATAACGAGCTTTGGTACCGGTGATACGGCTTGGAACAATTTTGCCGGTCTCGGATACGTAGGCTTTCAGAGTGTTGAGATCTTTGTAGTCGATCTCCTTCACTTCTTCAGCGGTGAAGCGGCAAAACTTACGACGACGGAAGAAACGTGCCATTTGATAGGCTCCTTAATAAGGTCCGTGGATTACTCGTCAGCGTTATCGCTGTTGTCGCTGTCATCACTATCAGCGCTTTCAGCGCCTTCGTGCTCAGGACGGTCGCGACGCTCACGGCGCTCACTGCGGTTTTCTTCAGCCTTGAGCATCTCGGATTGGCCGGTAACGGCTTCTTCGCGACGGATGACCAGGTTACGGATCACTGCATCGTTGTAGCGGAAGTTGTCTTCCAGCTCGGCCAGGGCCTTGCCAGTGCACTCAACGTTCAGCATCACGTAGTGAGCCTTGTGAACATTGTTGATTGCGTAGGCCAGTTGACGACGGCCCCAATCTTCCAGACGGTGGATTTTGCCGCCGTCTTCTTCGATCAGCTTGGTGTAACGCTCAACCATGCCGCCGACTTGCTCGCTTTGATCCGGGTGGACCAAAAAGATGATTTCGTAATGACGCATGAATGCTCCTTACGGGTTGTAGCCTGCCGCTCAAAAACGGTCAGACAAGGAGTGAATGACACTTAGGAATCTTGCCACTGGGAGGCACATGCGTGCCCGCCGGGAAGGCAAGGGGCGCAATTGTAGAGAAGGGGGAGAAAGGGCGCAAGGCAATTGGTGATTATTTGAACAATCTTTCAAACACTGCAAAACCAGTGTGGGAGCGGGTTTGCTCGCGAATACGTTAGGCCAGCCAACATTTATGGCGACTGACACTGCGCATTCGCGAGCAAGCCCGCTCCCACATTTGGACCTGCGCCAGACCGGATTACTTCTTGGTCTTGGCCTTGGCGCCACGCTGGCGCTGGGCTTCGAACAGGCAGACGCCCGTTGCGACTGAAACGTTGAGGCTGCTGACGCTACCGGCCATCGGCAAGTGCACCAGGTAGTCGCAATGCTCGCGGGTCAGGCGACGCATGCCCTTACCTTCGGCGCCCATGATCAGGATGGTCGGGCCGGTGAGGTCCTGGTCATAAATGCTGACCTCAGCCTCCCCCGCCGTGCCCACGACCCACAAACCGCGCTGCTGGAGTTTTTCCAGGGTGCGCGCCAGGTTGGTCACGGCCACCAGCGGAATTACTTCCGCCGCGCCGCAGGCAACTTTACGTACAACCGGCGTCAAGGTAGCCGACTTGTCTTTAGGCACGATCACCGCCAACGCGCCGGCAGCATCTGCCGAACGCAGGCAGGCGCCGAGGTTGTGTGGGTCGGTCACGCCGTCCAGCACCAGCAACAGCGGCGCGCCTTCGGTACGGTCGAGCAGCTCGTCGAGCATCGCCTCGCCCCAGACCTGGCTCGGACTCACGTCCGCAACCACACCCTGGTGCACGCCTTCGACCCAGACGTCCATTTCACGACGCTCGGCCTGGCCGATGGCAACCTTGTTTTGGTTGGCCAGTTCGACCAGCGCTTGCACGCGCGGCTCACTGCGACCTTCCGCCAGCCATACCTGCTTGACGCGCTTAGGGTGGTGACGCAGCAACGCTTCTACGGCGTGCACGCCGTAGATTTTTTCCAGACTCATGACTTGGCCTTAGGTTTGCGCGACCCGCCGCTTTTCGCGGGGGCCGAACCCGCTTTAGGCGGGCCTTTACGGTGTTTACTCGGTTTGCTCGACGGCTTGTCGGCGCCCTGGGACTTTCCCCCAGACGCCGCTTTACCACCGCTTTTGGCTTCGTTGAGCAACTGTTGCTTCAACTCACGGCTTTTGCGCAGCTCGGCGTTTTTCGCCGCGGCATCGCTAGGACGGTAGGCGTCGCTGGCTTTTTCCTTGGTCGAAGAACGACGAGCAGGCTTGGCAGCTGCAGGCTCGGCGGCGGCAGCCTTTGCAGGCGCGCCTTTTTTTGCCGGAGCGGTGGTTTCAGCGCCGCGCTTTTTGCGACCAATCGGCGCCTCGATGGTTTTTTCGGCCATCTCGAAGTCGATCTTGCGCTCGTCGAGATCGACGCGCATGACCCGTACTTCCACGGTATCGCCCAAACGGAAGCTACGACCAGTGCGCTCGCCCGCAAGGCGGTGATGCACAGGGTCGAAGTGGTAGTAGTCACCCGGCAAGGCGGTGACATGCACCAGGCCTTCGACGTAGATGTCGGTCAGCTCGACGAACAGGCCAAAACCGGTCACGGCGGTGATCACGCCCGGGAACGACTCGCCCACGCGATCCTTCATGAACTCGCACTTGAGCCAGTTCACCACGTCACGGGTGGCTTCGTCGGCACGGCGTTCGCTCATGGAGCACTGCTCGCCCAACTGTTCCAGGGCCGCTTCGTCGTACGGATAGATCCGCGCCTTCGGAATGGTCATGGCACCGGCGCGCTTGACGTGCGGGGTGTTTTGCTTGGAGTGGATCACGCTGCGGATTGCGCGGTGCGTGAGCAGGTCCGGGTAACGGCGAATCGGCGAGGTGAAGTGGGTGTACGCCTCGTAATTCAGGCCGAAGTGGCCCTGGTTATCGGCGCTGTACACCGCCTGGCTCAAGGAGCGCAGCATCACGGTCTGGATCAGGTGGAAATCCGGACGGTCCTTGATGCTGGCCAACAGAGCCTGGTAGTCCTTCGGCGACGGACCGTCCTTGCCTTTGTGCAGGGACAGGCCGAGCTCACCGAGGAAGGCGCGCAGTTTTTCCAGGCGCTCCGGCGGCGGGCCATCGTGGACCCGATACAGCGCAGGAATCTCGTGCTTTTTCAGGAACTCGGCGGTGGCCACGTTGGCCGCCAGCATGCATTCCTCGATCAGCTTGTGCGCGTCATTACGGGTAGTCGGCGTGATCTCGGCGATTTTGCGCTCGGAACCGAAGATGATCCGGGTTTCCTGGGTTTCAAAATCGATCGCGCCACGCACATGACGTGCGCCCAACAGCACCTTGTACAGCGAGTAGAGCTGCTTGAGGTGCGGAACTACGTCTGCATACTGGGTGCGCAAAGCCTTGGCTTCGCTGGTTTTCGGCGTTTCCAGGATGGTGCTGACCTTGTTGTAGGTCAGGCGCGCCTGGGAGTGGATCACCGCTTCGTAGAACTGGTAATCGGTCATTTCGCCGGTTTTCGAGATAGTCATCTCGCACACCATGGCCAAACGGTCGACTTTCGGGTTCAGGGAGCACAGGCCGTTGGACAGCTGCTCAGGCAGCATCGGGATCACGCGCTCAGGGAAGTACACGGAGTTGCCGCGCACCTGGGCTTCGTTATCCAGGGCCGAACCGATCTTCACGTAGCTGGATACGTCGGCAATCGCGACGAACAACTTCCAGCCGCCGGAGAACAGGCGCAGCTTGCCAGGCTTGGCTTCGCAGTAGACCGCATCGTCGAAGTCGCGGGCATCTTCGCCGTCAATGGTGACGAACGGCAGATGGCGCAGGTCGATGCGTTTTTCTTTGTCTTTTTCTTCGACTTCCGGCTTGAGTTTGGCGGCTTCTTTAAGCACGGCCTCAGGCCAGACGTGGGGGATATCGTAGGTGCGCAGCGCAACGTCGATTTCCATGCCCGGCGCCATGTAGTTGCCGACCACTTCGACGATATCGCCCTGCGGCTGGAAGCGCGGGGTTGGCCAGTGGGTGATTTTCACCTCGACGAACTGACCGACCTTGGCGGCGCCATTACGGCCCGGGGTTACCAGCACTTCCTGCTGGACCTTCGGGTTGTCCGGAATCACAAAGCCGATGCCGCCTTCTTCGAAGTAACGACCGACGATGGACTCGTGGGCACGGGACACCACTTCGACGATCACGCCTTCACGGCGACCGCGACGGTCCAGGCCCGACACGCGCGCCAGGGCACGGTCGCCATCGAACACCAGGCGCATTTGCGCCGGGCTCATGAACAGGTCATCGCTGCCATCGTCAGGGATCAGGAAGCCGAAACCATCACGGTGACCGGCAATGCGGCCAAGGATCAGGTCGAGCTTGTCCACCGGCGCGTAAGTACCGCGACGGGTGTAGATCAACTGTGCATCGCGCTCCATGGCGCGCAGGCGGCGGCGCAGTGCTTCGAGTTGGTCTTCGGTGGTCAGACCGAATTCTTCAACCAGCTGCTCGCGGCTAGCAGGCGAACCCCGATCGGCGAGGTGCGCCAGGATCAGTTCACGGCTAGGAATAGGGTTTTCATATTTTTCCGCTTCACGAGCGGCCTCGGGATCGAGGGACTGCCAATCGGCCATTAGAGAGTTTTCACCTTGTCTATATGCGGGTTAGTTTGGCATACGCGTATTGAAACGGGAAATTTCCAGCAATAACTAGCCGGGAAATGCGTTTTATAGCCCCGGGAAACCACCTTGCGCGACCGCCTGCGAATTTTTCCAGGCTTTTTTGATGACGGGGGTTTACAGCTCAAAAGGCACTCCGTATAGTGCGCGCCATCGACGACGGCAACGTTGAAGATACTGCCCAGATGGTGAAATTGGTAGACACGCCAGCTTCAGGTGCTGGTGGCCGCAAGGCCGTGGAAGTTCGAGTCTTCTTCTGGGCACCAATTCAAAACTCAAGGTCATCCTTGAGTTTCACAAAAACCCGCGAAAGCGGGTTTTTGCGTTACAGGCCTTTGATTTTTAACTGAAAAGTTGATTTATAAAATCAAATCAGGGGTTTACAGATCAAAAAGCCCTCCGTATAGTTCGTCCCATCAACAGCGGCAACGTTGCTTGATAATGCCCAGGTGGTGAAATTGGTAGACACGCCAGCTTCAGGTGCTGGTGATCGCAAGGTCGTGGAAGTTCGAGTCTTCTCCTGGGCACCAAATTCAGATCAAACCCGCGAAAGCGGGTTTTTTCGTTTCCGGGGTTTAAAAACCCCGCCAGCCATTCCAGCCCTACCGGACTTGAGAAGGTTTATCGTTTATCCTTGTAAGAATTTGTTGCATACAAGTGAGGAACACCCCGGATGATGATCCGCGATACCCGTCTCAAGACATCCCTTCTGCGTGGCCTGACCATCACTCTGCTCGGCCTGAGCCTGCTCTCGCCCACCGCCTATTCCGCCGACAAGGTTGAACTGACCCTGTACAACGGCCAGCACAAGGAGGTCGGCGATGAACTCGCCAAGGCCTTCGAAGCCAAGACCGGCATTCACATCAATGTGCGCAAGGGCAGCAGCAATCAGCTGGCCAGCCAGGTCGTCGAAGAAGGCGAACGCTCCCCCGCCGATGTGATCTACACCGAAGAATCGCCACCACTGAACAAGCTCGGCGAACAAGGCCTGCTCGCGACCATCGATGCCAGCACGCTTGATGTCCTGCCCAAGGAATACGTAGCCGCCGACGGCGCCTGGATGGGCGTAACCGCACGTACCCGCGTCGTGGCCTTCAACCCGAAACTGATCAAGGAAGAAGAGCTGCCCAAGTCGGTACTGGATTTTGCCGGGCCAGAGTGGCAAGGCAAGGTTGGCTTCGTTCCCACCAGCGGTGCCTTCCAGGAACAAGCCGTCGCCATCCTCAAGATGCACGGGCGCGACGCCGCCGAAGAATGGCTGACCGGCCTGCGCGCGTTCGGCAAGGTCTACAGCAACAATATGGTTGCGCTAAAAGCCGTGGAAAATGGCGAAGTAGCCACAGTGCTGGTGAACAACTACTACTGGTTTGCCCTGAAAAAGGAAAAGACCAACCTGGATTCGCAACTGCACTACTTCACCGATGGCGATGCTGGCGGTCTGATTACCGTATCCGCAGCGGCAGCACTGAAGTCCAGCAAACATCCCAAGGAAGCCCAGCAGTTGCTGGCGTTCATGGCCAGCGAAGAAGGCCAGCGCGTGATTACCAACACGTCCGCCGAATACCCGTTGCGCAAAGGCATGGAATCCAATCGCGGCCTCAAGCCTTTCAGCGAACTGCAACCACCGAAAATCACCCCTGCCGACCTGGGCAATGCCGAAGAAGCCCTGGAGCTGGAACGTGAGGTTGGCCTGAACTGATGAACCCGCCGCTACCAACCCCCGCCTTGCGCGGGGGTTTTAGTCCAAGGCGCAAGCGCCCGTCAATCTGGTTGCTGTTGCCGGTTTTGCTATTGGTGGGCCTGAGCCTGTTGCCATTGGTGTATGTCGGCCTCAAGGCCTGGCAAGCCGGGTGGGCCGAGGCAGTGCATCTGCTGTGGCGACCGTATGTGTTCGGATTGCTGCGCAACACTTTGGCACTGATGATCGGCGTAACCGTGGCCTGCGCCGTGATCGGCCTGTCCCTGGCCTGGCTGCTGGAACGCAGCAATCTGCCGGGACGGCGGATCTGGGGGGTCATTCTGTGCCTGCCGTTTGCCGTACCGGCATTTGTCAGCAGCTTCACCTGGGTGTCATTGAGCGCCCAGTTCGAAGGCCTTGGCGGGGCGATCCTGGTGATGACCCTGTCCAAGTACCCACTGGTGTTCCTGCCGGTGGCAGCCACCCTGCGCAACCTGGATCCGTCCCTGGAAGAGTCGGCGCGCACCCTGGGCCTGAATCGCTGGAGCGTGTTCTTTCGCATTACCCTGCCGCTGCTATGGCCATCGCTGCTGGCTGGCGCCCTGTTGATTGCCTTGCATATGCTGGTGGAGTTCGGCGCCCTGTCGATCATCGGCCTGCAAACCTTCACAACGGCGATCTACCAGCAGTTCGAGCTGGAGTTCAGCAATGCCAATGCGGCGATGCTGTCTGCGGTGTTGCTGATGATGTGCCTGACTCTGCTCTGGCTGGAATTGCGCGTGCGCGGCAAGGGCCGCCATGTGCGCACCGGGCAAGGCGCGGCGCGGCATGCCGAGCAGGTTCGACTGGGTAAATGGGCACCACTGGGTCAGCTTTATTGCTTGATGCTGGCGATCATTGGCAGCGGCATTCCACTGGGGATGCTCGGTTACTGGCTGGCCGTGGGGTCTTCGGCCGCCTTCCCGGTTGCGCAAATCAGTGAGGCGTTGCTGTCCTCCCTGGCCTTGTCCCTGGGCGGCGCCGCACTCTGCCTGGCGCTGGCAGTGCCCGTCGGCTTGCTGGTGGTGCGCTACAAGGGCCAACTGGCGCTCTGGGCTGAACGCCTGCCCTACCTGCTGCACGCCCTGCCCGGCCTGGTGATTGCCTTGACCCTGGTGTATTTCGCCCTGCATTACGTGCCGGCGCTGTATCAGACCTCGGCACTGCTGTTGATCGCGTATGCATTGCTGTTCTTGCCGCTGGCCCAGGCGCCGATCCGGACCGCGCTGAACAAGGCGGCGCCACAACTGGAGGAAGCTGCGCGGACATTGGGGGCGTCTTCGTTCAGCGCGTTCTGCCGGGTGACCCTGCCGATTATCTTTCCCGCATTGGGGGCGGCGTTTGCGCTGGTGTTCCTGGATGCGATGAAGGAGTTGACGGCAACACTGCTGCTGAGCCCGACCGGGCTGAACACCTTGGCCACTGCCGTATGGGCGCATACCTCGAATGTGGAGTTTGCGGCGGCGGCGCCTTATGCGGCGTTATTGATTGTGGTGTCGGGGTTGCCCGTGTATCTGCTCACGACGCGGATGTATCTGAGCCGCTGAGACCGCAATCGCGGGCAAGCCCGCTCCTACAGGTGTGTGCGATCTCTTGTAGGAGCAGGCTTGCTCGCGATAACACCAGATCAGACAACACTAAGCCCGAAACTGCCCCAGGCTGGCCTTCAACTGCGCCGCCAACCCATCCAGCACCTTGCCACTGGCCGTAGTCTCCACCACCGCCTGCGCCGCACGCTCGGCCTGGGCGTGGATCACCTCGACCCGACCACGCACCGCATGCGCGCCCTGGGCCTGATGCTCGGCAGCCCGAGTCGCCAGGCCAATCGCCGCATGCACCTGCTCCACCGAGGCCTGCACCGTTTGCTGCAGACGCACGCTGTCACGCAGCACCAACAAACCTTCGCTAGCCTGGCGCCCGGCCTTGCCGATGGTTTCCACCGCCTCACGCGCGCCCTGCTGCAACGCCACGATATGCGCCTGGATGTCGCCAGTGGAGCTTTGGGTTTTACTGGCCAGCGCCCGCACTTCGTCCGCCACCACCGCAAAACCACGCCCGGTCTCGCCGGCACGTGCCGCTTCGATGGCCGCATTCAACGCCAGCAGGTTGGTCTGCTCGGCAATGCCGTGGATAACTGTCAGCACCACTTCAATCTGCTCACTTTGCTGGGCCAGACGCTCAATCACCTTGGAGCCGGCCTGCACCTGGCCTGCCAATGCCTCGATCAGACTGCCGACCTCGGCCGAGGTGCGGGAATTTTCATCGGTGGCCTGGCGGATATCCACCACCTGCTGCAACGCGGCCTGCATGGCATGACTTTCGGCCTGAGCCTCATCGGCCATTTGCGACAGGGCCCGCAGGCTTTCGGCCACTTCATCGCGCTGCAACCCCGCCGCCGCATCGGCACCGGCATTGCGCAGGGTCATCGCGCCGATTTCCACCCCGGTTCGCTGGGCCACATCGCCCGCCTCACGCACAATCGGCTGCAACTTATCCACAAAGCGATTGACCGCCGAAGCCATGGCGCCGATTTCATCCTGGCTGTTGATCTGTACGCGCTTGGTCAGGTCGCCCTCACCCGCCGCCAGATCATCCATGGCCGCAATCAGCAGTTTCAAGCGGTTGACCACACGCCGCCCAAGCACCACGGCAATCAGCAACAACACGCCCAGGCCAACCACCGCCAGGCCCAGGCCGATGCGCCAGCGCAGGGCTTGCGCAGCCTCTTGTACGGCGCTGGAGGTATTGGCGGTCATTTCGGTGGCCGTGACCTGTGCTGACTGCAAACGAGCCCCCATGGCCGCCGCACTGTCAGCCGCAGCGCCCTTGAGGCTGTCCCCGACCAATTGACCGCCACTGGCGATCAACGCGGCAAAGCGCTGGTCCAGCGCCGTCAGGTCAGCCTCCACCGCCGCGGTCGAAACGCCCATGAGGACCTTGCCGATCTCTACGCCATTGGGGCTGATGGACGCCTCAACGTAGTACACCGAAGGGTCGTTTTTCGCGGCGCTCAACACTTTGTCCAGCGCACGTTCGCCCTCACCCTTTTCCAACAGCGCCTTGTTGATCGGATTTTCCCGATTCAAATAGCGGGTCAGGTGCTGGCCGGCGGCATCGTCATACACCACAAACAGCACATTAGGATTGCGCTGGGCGCGCCGGGCGAATTCCGACAGCGCCGGAACATCACTGTCCCACATCGCACGCGGGGCAACCGAGGCCAGCAACTGCGCCATGTCGTTGGCGGAGTCCTTCAGGTCCTTTTCCAGGGTCGTACGCAGTTGCTGCTGCTCTTGCTTCAACCGCGCAGAAAGCCCGGCAGTCAGGCGGTCACGGGTGCTGGTCGACAGGCTGTCCAGGCTGGAGGTCACTTCCTTGCCCGCCTGGGTCAATTCGCCCGACAGTTTCTGGCTGTCCACACCCAGGCGCTTGCCCAAATCGGCTTCCAGGGCCGTGACGGTGCTCCGGGTCAGGGCGACCGCCACCAGCACTTGCACCAAAAGAGCGATACCAAGGGTAACGAACACCGGCCGCAATAGACGGCTTTGTAACAATGAGAGAACGGCAGACATCGGGAATCCCTCCACCACGGGTGCCATTAAATTGATAGCACCGCGAAAGAGAGAAACATAGCAAGGGTCGTGCCGTGCCCGAGACAGAAACGACAAAGGGCCCCCGAAGGGGCCCTTTGCTTTTTACATCAACAGCTTATTAAGCGAACGGGTGACGCAGAACGATGGTCTCGTTGCGGTCCGGGCCTGTCGAAATAATGTCGATTGGCGCGCCGATCAGCTCTTCCACGCGCTTGATGTAAGCACGGGCGTTGGCTGGCAGCTCTTCCAGGGTCTTGGCACCCACGGTCGATTCGGTCCAGCCAGGCACTTCTTCGTAAACCGGCTGCAGGCCGACGTAGCTGTCAGCATCAGTCGGGGCGACATCATTGCCATTTGCATCTTTGTAGCCGACGCAGATGTTGATGGTTTCGAGGCCATCGAGTACGTCCAGCTTGGTCAGGCAGATGCCCGAGATGCTGTTCACATCGATAGCGCGACGCAGGATAACGGCGTCGAACCAGCCACAACGACGAGCACGGCCGGTAGTCGCGCCGAACTCGTGACCTTGTTTGGCCAGGTGCGCACCAACTTCGTCGAACAGTTCAGTCGGGAACGGACCCGAACCAACGCGAGTGGTGTAGGCCTTGGTGATGCCCAGGATGTAGTCCAGGAACATCGGGCCAACGCCCGAACCGGTCGCCACGCCACCAGCGGTGGTGTTGGAGCTGGTCACGTACGGGTAGGTGCCGTGGTCGATGTCCAGCAACGAACCCTGGGCGCCTTCGAACATGATGTCTTTGCCAGCGCGACGCAGGTCGTGCAGCTCGGCAGTCACGTCCAGCATCAGCGGCTTGAGCAGTTCAGCGTACTCTTTGCACTCAGCCAGGGTCTTGTCGAACTCAATGGCAGGCTCTTTGTAGTAACCGACCAGCATGAAGTTGTGGTAATCCACCAGTTCACGCAGCTTGTCTTCAAAGCGCGGCATGTTGAGCAGGTCGCCCACACGCAGGCCACGACGTGCAACCTTGTCTTCGTAGGCCGGGCCGATGCCGCGACCGGTAGTACCGATCTTCAGCTCACCACGGGCCTTTTCACGGGCCTGGTCCAGCGCCACGTGGAAGGACAGGATCAGCGGGCAGGATGGGCTGATACGCAGGCGCTCGCGCACCGGTACGCCTTTCTCTTCCAGCTTGATGATCTCGCGCAGCAGGGCGTCAGGTGCAACCACCACGCCGTTGCCGATCAGGCACTGCACGCCTTCGCGCAGGACGCCCGACGGAATCAGGTGCAAGACGGTTTTTTCGCCATCGATGACCAGGGTGTGGCCAGCGTTGTGGCCACCTTGGTAGCGCACTACGGCGGCAGCATGTTCGGTCAGCAGATCAACGATCTTGCCTTTGCCCTCATCACCCCATTGGGTGCCCAGGACTACGACATTCTTACCCATAACACTTGTCCTCATTCGCGCAAACTTGGTGCCGGCGTTGGCCGGCAGGAAAACTCAAGAAGCCAGTGGCGATACTTGCCAAAGCCCGTTCTGCTGAATCAATTGCCGGTCGCAGTCCGCTTCACGGGCGGCGGCCAATGGCTGCCCAGGCAAGGCCTGGACGACACGCTGACCCTCGCTGCGCAACTGGCAGACCTGCTGCCAGAGTGCCGCGTCCGTACTGTCTGGCATCCAGATACCGCCAGACGGTAACTCGACTTCAGCACGCCCCAGGGTCACCAGGGTTTTCAAATCGGTAGAAAAACCAGTCGCCGGACGGGCACGACCGAAGTCGGCGCCAATATCGTCATAACGACCGCCCTGGGCGATGGCTTGGCCAACACCCGGCACAAACACCGCGAACACCACACCGGTGTGGTAGTGGTAGCCGCGCAACTCACCCAGGTCAAAATACAGCGGCAACTGCGGGAAGCGCGCCGACAGCTGCTCGGCAATCGCCAGCACGTCGTCCAGCGCCGCCAATACAGGCGCTGGCGCTTTGGCCAGGCGATCACGGGCGGCGGCCAGCACTTCACGACCACCACACAGATCCACCAGCGCACGCAGCATGCCAGCCAGGTCGGCAGGCACACCTTCGGTCAGGGCGATCACTTCATCGATGGCCTTGCGTTGCAGGGCATCGAACAACTGTTGTTCCACTTCACCGGACAAACCAGCCGCACGGGCCAGACCACGGTAGATACCGACATGTCCCAGGTCCATGTGCACATCCGGCACATCGGCCAATTGCAGCATCGCCAGCATCAGGCTGATGACTTCGACGTCGCTGCTCGGGCTCGCATCGCCGTACAACTCGGCACCCAGCTGGATCGGGCTACGGGACGACGACAAGGCGCGCGGCTGGGCATGCAGCACGCTGCCGGCGTAGCACAGGCGGCTCGGCCCTTCACGACGCAGGGTATGCGCATCGATGCGCGCCACTTGCGGCGTGATGTCGGCGCGAAAGCCCATTTGCCGGCCCGACTGCGGGTCGATGACCTTGAAGGTGCGCAGATCCAGGTCCTGGCCCGCGCCGGTCAGCAAGGATTCCAGGTACTCGATATGGGGAGTCACGACAAACTCGTAACCCCAGCTCTGGAACAGATCCAACACCTGGCGGCGCGCGATTTCAATACGCGCAGCCTCTGGTGGCAGTACTTCTTCGATGCCATCTGGCAGCAGCCAGCGGTCTACCGTTGCCATTACGCCATTCCCCTATGACCCGGCCAGCCCTTGGGCGAGCCTTGAGTGAAGCAGAAAATACCCGGCCCCTGCATAAACCACGCGCAAGAGCGACGTGACGAATGGCCTGTAAACGGCCTCGTCGGGCACTTTCCTCGAAAAACCTGTCACGCCTGCATCGCACAACAACAATCAAACATGCAGACGCAAAAAAGCCGGGAATTTCCCGGCTGCCGCATCATACACCCGTTTTCCGAAAGGATCACCCCGCCGAGCGTTTTAGCCGCCCGACGGAGTGGAACCAGCCAGTCAGCGGGTTACTTGGACTTTTCCAGGTAGCGGAAGAAATCGCTACTTGGGTCCAGCACCATGACGTCGGTTTTGTTCGCAAAGCTTTCACGGTAGGCGCGCAGGCTACGGTAGAACGCGTAGAACTCCTGGTCCTGGCCATAAGCCTTGGCGTAGATCGATGCGGCTTGAGCATCACCGTCACCGCGAGCCTCTTCAGACTCACGATAGGCTTCTGCCAACAGTACGCGACGCTGACGGTCGGCATCCGCACGGATACCTTCAGCCAGTTCGTTACCCTTGGCGCGGTGCTCACGAGCCTCACGCTCACGCTCGGTGCTCATACGCTCGAACACGCTGCGGTTCACTTCCTTGGGCAGGTCAATGGCCTTGACCCGAACATCGACTACTTCGATGCCCAGCTCTTTTTCCGCCATGGTGTTCAACGAACGCGTGATGTCAGCCATCAGCGCATCACGTTCACCCGATACCACCTCGTGCAGGGTGCGTTTACCAAACTGGTCACGCAGGCCCGATTCCAGACGACGGGACAAACGCTCGTCGGCAATCTGCTTGAGGCCGGAAGTTGCGGTGTAGAAGCGCTCGGCATCCTTGACGCGCCACTTGGCGTAGGCGTCAACCATCACGGCTTTCTTTTCCAGGGTCAGGAAACGCTGTGTCGGTGCATCCAGGGTCATCAGGCGGGCGTCGAACTTGCGCACCTGGTTGACGTAAGGGACCTTCACATGCAGACCTGGCTGGACATCCGCCTGGACCACGCGACCGAATTGCAGCAACACCGCACGCTCGGTCTGAGCCACGATGTAGAAGCAGTTCCAGGCAGCGATGACCACGACGACACCCACAATCAGGGCGGTCAGCGATTTATTGCTCATCAACGACTCTCCCTGGAACGTGTTTGCTGTTGCTGCAAGTCAGCGGCCGCACGGGCGCTCGCTTCGTTGGCAGCGGCAGTCGAACTGGCGGAAGACGAAGTACTGCCGGCACTACGACCACCTTCGATCATCTTGTCCAGCGGCAGGTACAGCAGGTTGTTCTGCCCACCCTTGTTGCCGGTCACGAGAACCTTGCTGGTGTTACTGAAGACTTCCTGCATGGTGTCCAGGTACAGACGCTCACGGGTGACTTCCGGTGCCTTGCGGTACTCGGCCACCAGCTTGGTGAAGCGGTCAGCCTCACCCTTGGCGCGGGACACGACTTCGTCGCGGTAACCGTTGGCATCTTCGATGATGCGCTGGGCCTGACCACGGGCTTCCGGCACGACGCCGTTGGCGTAGGTTTCAGCCTGGTTGCGCGAACGCTGCTCGTCTTCACGGGCACGGATCACGTCATCGAAGGCTTCCTGCACTTCACGCGGTGCCGCTGCGCTCTGTACGTTGACCTGGGTAACGGTGATACCGGTGCGATAGGTATCGAGGAACCGTTGCAGGCGCTCCTTGATCTCGCTGGCCATCAATTCACGACCTTCGGTCAGCACCTGGTCCATCGCAGTGGAGCCCACGACGTGGCGCAGGGCGCTTTCGGTCGCGTGCTGCAAGCTGATTTCCGGCTGGTCGACGTTAAGCACGAAGTCCTGCAGGTTGCTGATCTTGTACTGCACGGTCAGCGGCACTTCGACGATATTCTCGTCTTCGGTCAGCATCTGGCCCTGCTTGGTGTAGGCACGCTCACGCGTGACGTTCTCCATGTACTTCTTGTCGATCGGCGGGAAGTAGATATTCAGGCCGGGGCCGACAGTCTCGTAGTACTTGCCGAAGCGCAGCACCACGGCTTGCTCCTGCTCGTCAACTACATAGACCGCGCTGTACAGCCAGACAGCCGCCAGCGCCACGAGGCCGAGGCCAAGCAGGCCGTAGCCGCCGCCCTTGCTCGTGCGACCGCCGTCGTCACCACCACGTTTTTTTCCACCACCGAACAACCCATTCAGGCTTTCCTGCAGCTTTCGGAAGGCCTCGTCGAGATCTGGTGGCCCCTTGCGGTCGCCATTATTGCGGCGTTTACCACCCCAAGGATCCTGATTATTCGAGTTGCCACCCGGCTCATTCCAAGCCATAGCGCTCTCCATCTGATAAAGCAAAGACGCACCCACGGCGCGCCGACCAATGCTACAGAATGCCTGCCACAGCGGCACAACCGCTTTCTCAGGCTTTTATTGCAAAGTGTGTTGTTCGAGGAACTCTGTCGGTACAACACCCTCACGGCTCACCAGCCGATTGAGCTCCGAACGAGGCAAACGAACAGCCAGCAGGCTGACACCTTCTTCGTCGTGTTCTTCTTTCTGTACGGCGCCCAACTCAAAAAACTGAGCACGCAGTCGAGCAAAACGCTGCGGCAAGCGCAAGGTGCCGACAAACAAATCGCCGCCCAGCAACTCGGCAATCGCCTGTTCGAGCAGTTCCAGACCGCTACCGTCCCGCGCCGAGAGCCAGACCCGCTGGGGCCTGCCGTTTTCGTCGCGCTGGATTTGCGGCTCTACACCCTCAAGCAAATCGAGTTTGTTATAGACCTCAAGGATCGGCAAGTCCTGGGCACCAATCTCGCCCAGTACCACCATGACCTGTTCGATCTGCAACATCCGGTCAGGCTCGGCCGCATCGATGACGTGCAGCAGCAGGTCGGAGTTGCTCGACTCTTCGAGCGTAGACCGAAACGCCTCGACCAGCTTGTGGGGCAAGTGGCGAATGAAGCCCACGGTGTCGGCCAGCACAATCGGCCCCAGGTCGTCGAGCTCCAGACGGCGCAAGGTCGGGTCGAGGGTGGCGAACAGTTGATCCGCCGCGTACACGTCCGACTTGGTCACGTTGTTGAACAGCGTGGATTTACCGGCGTTGGTATAGCCCACCAGGGACACGGTCGGGATATCCGCACGCGTACGGCCACGGCGCGACTGCTCACGCTGGCTGCGTACTTTTTCCAGGCGGCCCTTGATCTGGCGCAGGCGAACCCGCAGCAGGCGCCGGTCGGTTTCGAGCTGGGTTTCACCCGGGCCACGCATGCCGATACCGCCACCCTGACGTTCAAGGTGCGTCCAGCCGCGAACCAGGCGGGTGCTCATGTGGTCAAGCTGGGCCAGTTCGACCTGGAGCTTGCCTTCATGGGTACGAGCGCGCTGGGCGAAAATATCGAGAATCAGACCGGTGCGGTCAATCACGCGACACTCGAAAACACGTTCGAGGTTACGTTCCTGACTGGGCGTGAGGATGTGATTGAAGATCACCAGATCGGCTTCTTCGGCATGAACCAGGTCGCGTAGCTCTTCGACCTTGCCGCTGCCAATCAGAAATTTGGCGGTTGGCCGATGACGCGGCACGTTAAAAAACGCGACGGTCTCGGCGCCGGCCGAATTTGCCAGCTCCTGAAACTCCTGCGGATCTTCGCGCGCCTCAGGGTCCTGTCCATCCAAGTGAACGAGGATCACTCGCTCACCACCACCGTGGCGCTCAAAGAACAAAGGAGACTCCTATCAGGCGTTACCTGGCTCAGCGTCACCCTGTTCGGATTCGGTTGCGCTAGGCAGACGAATTGGACGAACCGGCACTACTGTCGAGATAGCGTGCTTGTAGACCATCTGGCTGACGGTGTTTTTCAGCAGGATAACGAACTGGTCGAAAGACTCGATCGTACCTTGCAGCTTGATGCCGTTGACCAGATAGATGGAAACCCCAACTTTCTCTTTACGTAAAGTATTCAAGTAAGGGTCTTGTAGCGAATGCCCTTTTGACATGTGCCGCACTCCTTTAAGGATCAATAATAAAAAATCGGAAAAATAGATAGTTTGTGACCGTCACACCCCCAAGGATAGACGGCAATTGCAAGGACTCAGCTCAATATGGAGACCGTTCCCAAGTATTTCAAGGCGCGTGACAGATTGTCGCAATCCAGACTGTCCAGCCAATGCAAGTCAGTCCAGCTGCGCAGCCAAGTGAACTGGCGCTTTGCCAATTGGCGCGTGGCAATAATGCCGCGCTCCTGCATTTCGGCTGACGTCAGCTTGCCATCCAGATGATCCCAGACTTGGCGGTAGCCTACAGCACGTATCGAAGGCAATCCCGGATGCAGATCACCTCTTGAACGCAGTGCTACGACCTCGTCCACGAACCCCTGTTCCAACATAATTGTGAATCTTTGTGCAATTCGCTCATGTAGCACCTGCCGATTCGCCGGAGCGATAGCCAGATTTGCGACAGTATAGGGCAATTGTCCCGGTCCAGAGGTGCCTGCATCAGTACTTTGCGCAGATTGTCTGAGGCGGTGGGCTGTCATGGTCTGGCCGCTCACGCGCCAGACTTCCAGGGCCCGGCTCAGGCGCTGGGGGTCGTTGGGGTGAATACGTGCCGCAGACACCGGGTCAATCGCCGCCAATTGCTCGTGCAGGGCCTGCCAGCCAAGGCGTGCAGCCTCTTCTTCAATGCCGGCGCGCACCTGTGGATCGGCCGGTGGCATGTCTGCCAGGCCTTCCTGCAATGCCTTGTAGTAGAGCATCGTGCCGCCCACCAGCAGCGGGATATTGCCCCGCGCAGTGATTTGCGCCATGGCCGCGAGGGCGTCGGTACGAAAATCCGCCGCCGAGTAGCTTTGCGACGGATCGATAATGTCGATCAGACGATGGGGATGGGCGGCCAACAGTTCTTTGGACGGTTTGGCGGTGCCGATGTCCATGTCCCGGTAAACCAGGGCCGAATCGACGCTGATCAACTCGCAGGGCAGGACCTTGGTCAGCTCGATAGCCAGGTCGGTCTTGCCGGCGGCCGTCGGGCCCATCAGGAAGATGGCGGGAGGTAGAGAGCTCATCAGCGGCCGCGCAAGAACAGTTTGTCCAGATCGTCCAGGCCCATTTGGGTCCAGGTCGGTCGGCCGTGGTTGCATTGGCCGCTGCGCTCGGTGTTTTCCATGTCCCGCAGCAGGCCGTTCATTTCCGGCAGGGCCAGGCGCCGGTTGGCGCGGATCGCACCGTGGCAGGCCATGGTGCCAAGCAGTTCGTTGATATGCGCCTGGATCCGGTCACTGGTGCCGTACTCCATCAGGTCCGCCAGCACGTCAGCCACCAGCCGATTGGCTTCGGCCTGCTTGAGCAAAGCCGGGATCTGACGGATCGCCAGGGTTTCCGGCCCCAGGCGCTGCAATTCAAAGCCCAGCTTCTGGAACACCGCCAGATGCTCTTCAGCACAATCGGCTTCACGCTGACTGACCGCCAGGGACTCCGGCACCAGCAACGGCTGGCCGCTCAGGCCTTCGCTGGCCATGGCGATCTTCAGGCGCTCGTACATGATTCGCTCATGGGCCGCGTGCATGTCCACCAGCACCAGGCCGTGGGCGTTTTCCGCGAGGATATAGATGCCCTTGAGCTGGGCCAGGGCATAACCCAGGGGCGGGACATCACCGCCACCTTCGGGTAAAGCCACTGCGCCCGGCTCGGCACCGGGCAGCGGCGCAAAGAATTCGCGATAGGCCGCCTGGGCCTCGGCCACCGGCACAGCCGATTGCGGGCGCGGGGTGTACTGATATTGATAACCCGCACCCGCGCCAGAACCCGGCGCCGGGTAACTCGGCTGGGCTTGCGGCGATTGCAGCAGGTTGGCCGCCAGGCTCATTTCGCCCTGGGGCCCGAATTCACCGGCCTCTGGCCCCGTCGGGCGGACGACGGCCGTGACAATCGGCGCGCCCAGTTGATCATCCGGGCGCACGTCGCCCAAAGCACGGTGCAAGGTGCCGTAGAGGAAGTCATGAACCATGCGCCCATCACGAAAGCGCACTTCATGCTTGGTCGGGTGCACGTTGACGTCGACTACCGCCGGGTCCACTTCAAAAAACAGCACAAAGGTCGGGTGCCGGCCATTGAACAGCACGTCGCGATACGCCTGGCGTACCGCATGGGCCACCAGTTTGTCGCGTACCGCCCGCCCATTCACAAAGAAATACTGCAAGTCCGCTTGGCTGCGGGAGAACGTCGGCAAGCCGACCCAACCCCACAAATGCAGGCCATTGCGCTCGATTTCAATCGGCAGCGCCTGCTCCAGGAAGCCCGCGCCACAGATCGCCGATACGCGTCGGGCGCGCGCGGCATCGTCGTTGGCCTCGTGCAGACTGAGGATGGTCTTGCCGTTGTGGCGCAAATGGAAGGCCACGTCGAAACGGGCCAGGGCCAGGCGCTTGATGACTTCTTGCAGGTGATCGAATTCGGTTTTTTCGGCCTTGAGGAACTTGCGGCGCGCCGGAGTATTGAAGAACAGGTCGCGCACTTCCACCGAGGTGCCCACCGGATGAGCCGCCGGCTGGACCCGCGGCGCCATGTCACGGCCTTCGGTCTCTACTTGCCAGGCCTGTTCGGCGCCACGGGTGCGGGACGTCAGGGTCAGGCGCGCCACGGAGCTGATCGACGCCAGGGCCTCACCCCGGAAACCCAGGCTCATCACCCGCTCAAGGTCTTCCAAGTCACGAATCTTGCTGGTGGCATGTCGCGCCAAGGCCAGTGGCAGGTCATCGGAAGAAATCCCGCTGCCGTCGTCGCGCACCCGCAGCAGCTTGACGCCGCCCTGCTCGACATCCACGTCAATGCGCTTGGCGCCGGAGTCGAGGCTGTTTTCCAGCAGCTCCTTGATCACCGAAGCCGGGCGCTCAACTACCTCGCCCGCAGCGATCTGGTTGGCCAGTCGCGGGCTGAGCAGTTCGATGCGCGAGGCGCTGTTCAATACCGATTCACTCATTACTGGGCTGCCAATTCAGTGCCGGGGATGGTCAACACCTGGCCGACTTTCAGCTCGTCGGTTTTCAGGCTGTTGGCGCTGCGCAGCGTGGCGGCCGACACCTGGAAGCGTACGGCCAGCATGGCCAGTGTGTCGCCGGGCTGCACCCGGTGGTCACGCGGGCCCTGGGCAATTTTCCCGGAGTCGCGCAGCCAGGCGATATAGGTGCCCGGTGGCGGATTCTGCTGGAAGAACTGACGCACGCCAGAGCTGATGGAGCGCGCCAGGGCCTGCTGGTGGCTGGCACTGGCCAGCTTGTTGGCTTCGTTGGCGTTGGAGATAAAGCCGGTTTCCACCAGGATCGACGGGATATCCGGCGACTTGAGCACCATAAAGCCGGCCTGTTCCACGCGCTGCTTGTGCAACGGCGTGACCCGGCCCATGTTGCTCAGGACTTTCTGCCCGACGTTCAGGCTGGAGGTCAACGAGGCGGTCATCGACAGGTCCAGCAACACACCGGCGAGCATGCGGTCCTTGTCATCCAGGGACACGTTGCCCGCGCCACCGATCAAGTCGGAACGGTTTTCACTGTCAGCCAGCCAGCGGGCGGTCTCGGACGTGGCGCCGCGATCCGACAGGGCAAATACCGAGGCACCAAAGGCGGCCTTCGACGGTGCGGCGTCGGCGTGGATCGAAACGAACAGGTCGGCGCCCTTCTTACGAGCGATTTCGGTACGTCCACGCAATGGAATGAAGTAGTCACCGGTACGGGTCAATTCGGCGCGATAGCCTTTCATCCCGTTGATCTGGCGCTGCAATTCACGGGCGATGGCCAGGACCACGTCCTTTTCATGCTGACCACGGGAACCAGAGGCACCCGGGTCTTCGCCGCCGTGGCCGGCATCGATCACTACGATAATATCGCGTTTGCCGGCAGGTGCAGGCGGCAGCGGTGGCAACTTGACCTGGGGTTGCGCCGGGTTGACCGGCACCGCAGGGGTCGTGGCGACAGCCGGTGTCGGCGCTGGGGCTGGCGCGGCGTCGGCCGGGTTGTCAAACAGGTCGACCACCAGGCGGTTGCCATACTGGGCGTTCGGCGCAAGGGAAAAGCTCTTGGGCGTGACGACCTTCTTCAGGTCGATGACCACCCGCAGGTCGGTCGGCGTACGCTGGGCCGAGCGCATCGCGGTAATCGGCGTGTTGGCGGTGGAAACCTTTAAGGGCGCCGCCAGGGTCGCACCGTTGATGTCGATCACCAGGCGATCGGGCGCCGTCAGGGTAAAGACACTGTGCTGGACCGGGCCAGACAGGTCGAACACCAGTCGCGTGTTATCCGGCGCTCGCCACAGGCGCACACTTTTTACCTGTGAAGCGGCCAGAGCATTGACAGTCATTGCCGCAAGCAACACCCCCACGACAGCAACCAACGCGCGAAAGCGCATACCTAACCCACCCATTATTAGAATTCCAAAGCCAAAGCGGCGCACCAGGACTCACTGCGCGCGCTCTGGGACAACAATTTCAACTGACGTCCATGGTTATGCGGGGTAATGGTAATGGTCAGGTCGGGCTTTGGCAAAAAGCCTGTGCCCTTGTCCGGCCACTCGATCAGGCATAAAGCGTCGCCATCGAAGTAATCGCGGATGCCCATGTACTCCAGCTCCTCCGGATCCACCAGGCGATACAGGTCGAAATGGAACGCCCGCACGTCACCGATCTCGTAAGGTTCTACCAACGTAAACGTCGGACTTTTCACTGCGCCGGTATGGCCGAGCCCACGAATAATGCCGCGCGACAGCGTGGTTTTACCGGCCCCCAGGTCGCCGTGCAAAAAGATCAGGCCCGTGCCGCGAGTCACCTCGGCAATACGTTTACCAAAAGCCACCATGGCCTCTTCATCCGCCATAAACAGTGTTACTTCAGACACGGTGACTGCTCCTCCAACAACTGACGAATGACCGGAATCAGGTCGCTGGCCGCCAGGCCACGACCAAAGCTGCCCTGGCGATCACCCGCCGTGGCGTGCAGCCACACCGCCAGGCTGGCTGCTTCGAACGCCGACATGCCCTGGGCCAGCAACGCGCCGATCAGGCCGGCAAGCACATCGCCCAGACCCGCCGAGGCCATTGCCGGATGCCCCTGATCACAACGCGATACCCGCCCATCCGGGCTGGCGATCAGGCTGCCCGCGCCCTTGAGCACGGTGACCGCATTGAATTTCTGGCTCAGCGCGCGCGCCACCTTAAGCCGGTCGGCCTGAACCTCGGCTGTCGAGATGCCCATCAACCGCGCCGCCTCGCCCGGATGGGGAGTGATCACGCAATCGGCTGGCAGGTCTACATGGCCTGCGGCCAGCAGGTTCAGTGCATCAGCATCCCAGACCTGAGGTTGCCGGGCGTTGGCGGCCACCGACAGCAGGCTTTTGCCCCAGGCCATGTCCCCCAGCCCAGGGCCGATAACGATCACCGAGACTTTTTCCAGCAAGCCCATCAACTGATTGGCTGAGTGCACGCCACGCGCCATGACTTCCGGCAAGCGGGCCAAAGCCGCTGGAATATGTTCACTGCGTGTCGCCAGGGACACCAGGCCCGCACCGCTGCGCAGCGCGCTTTCGGCAGCAAGCAGGGCCGCGCCGCCAAAACCCTGGTCGCCGCCAATCACCAGGACATGGCCGAACTGGCCCTTGTGGGCGTCCGGGGAACGGCCAGCCAGTTGCGGCAAATGGCCAGGCAACAGGGGCTGAACGTCGGTTATTTCGTGTTTTGTCTGCGGCATACGTCTTCAAGCTCCGATGTCTGGCAGAATTATACGCATCTAACCTGCGGTTTCTCTCGTCTCATGCCTGCTATTACCACCGATCTGCCCGCCCTCGCCCAATCGATCAAAGACTGGGGCCGCGAGCTGGGCTTCCAACAAGTCGGCATCAGCGGCCTGGACCTGGCCGAGCATGAGCAGCACCTGCAACGCTGGCTCGACGCGGGCTATCACGGCGAAATGGACTACATGGGCGCCCACGGCAGCAAGCGCTCGCACCCCGACGAACTGGTACCCGGCACCTTGCGCGTGGTCTCGCTGCGCATGGATTACCTGCCCGGCGACACGCAAATGGCGCAATTGCTGGCCCAACCCGAAAAAGCCTACATCTCCCGCTACGCTCTGGGCCGCGACTACCACAAGCTGATCCGCAAGCGCGTGCAGCAACTGGCCGATCGCATCCAGGCGCAGATTGGCCCGTTTGGCTTTCGCGCCTTTGTCGACAGCGCCCCGGTGTTGGAAAAGGCCATCGCTGAACAGGCAGGCCTGGGCTGGATCGGCAAAAACACCCTGGTCCTCAACCGCAAGGCCGGCAGCTACTTTTTCCTCAGCGAGCTGTTTGTCGACCTGCCACTGCCCGTCGACCCGCCCCACACCACCGAACACTGCGGACGCTGCACCGCCTGCCTGGATATCTGCCCGACCAATGCGTTCGTCGGGCCTTATGTGCTGGACGCCCGGCGCTGTATTTCCTACCTGACCATTGAACTCAAGAGCGCGATCCCCGAAGACCTGCGGCCGTTGATTGGCAACCGCGTATTTGGCTGCGATGACTGTCAGATCGTTTGCCCGTGGAATCGTTTCGCGCGGCCTTCAGGAGAAAGCGATTTCAAGCCGCGCCACAACCTGGATAACGCCGAACTGGCCGCGTTATTCATGTGGGATGAGGATAAATTCCTCAGCAGCACCGAAGGTTCACCGCTGCGCCGTGCCGGTTATGAGCGCTGGCTGCGCAACCTGGCGGTGGGCCTGGGCAATGCGCCCTCCAGTATTCCAGTGCTGGAAGCCTTGAAGGCCCGTCGGGATTACCCTTCGGAGCTGGTTCGCGAACATGTGGAGTGGGCGCTGAACCAGCACGCAACGCGTCAGTGTTCGTCGTTGTAGACGAACTTGGGCATTTCCCAGTGAAAGCGGATCGCCAGCAGGCGCAATAGAAAACCGCTGAACAGGGTGAGCAGGATCGCTTGCTCACTGGGCAGTTCCAGGTAGATGCACAGCATGTAGCACCAGGCGGCCAGGAACGACACGCTGGCATATAACTCGCGACGGAAGATCAGCGGGATATCGTTACAGAAGATATCCCGCAGGATTCCACCAAACACACCGGTAATCACCCCACTGACCGAAGCCACCAGCATGCCGTGCCCCATTTCCAGGGCCGTCATACAGCCGATCAGGGTAAACGCCACCAAACCCACGGCGTCCAGCGCCAGGAACAACGAGCGCAGATGGCGCATCAGTGGGGCGATAAAGATCGTGACCAACGCTGCAACCGAGGTCAGCACCAGGTATTCCGGGTGTTTGACCCAGGTCAGCGGGTAGTGGCCGAGCAGCACATCACGCACCGAGCCGCCGCCAAGGGCCGTGACGCACGCGATCAGCACCACGCCAAACCAGTCCATGCCACGACGGCCGGCCGACAAGGCACCGGTCATGGCTTCAGCGGTGATGGCAATGAGGTAGAGCATCAACAGCATGATGGCGATCCTTGCAATGAGGCGCGCAGTCTAATCATTTGGCGCAGGCACCAAAAGGGGGCGCGCGGCGAAAGACCCCGTCGCACCCAATCGCGAACACCATAGAATCAAGCCTTGATGAAATGCTTGCGGTAATGCTGCAACTCGGCAATCGACTCACGAATATCGTCCAGGGCCAGGTGGGTGCTGCCCTTGTGGAAGCTGTCCTTGACCTCCGGTGCCCAGCGCGCGGCCAGTTCTTTCAAGGTCGATACGTCCAGGTTGCGATAGTGGAAATAGCTCTCCAACCCCTTCATATGGGTATAAAGGAAGCGCCGGTCCTGGCAGATGCTGTTGCCACAGATCGGCGACTTGCCCTTGGGCACCCACTTTTCCAGGAAGGCAATGGTCTGGGCTTCAGCCTCGGCCATGCTGATACGGCTATCGCGCACGCGCTGGGTCAGGCCCGAGTTGCCGTGGGTGCGGGTGTTCCACTCGTCCATGGTGGCCAGGACCGCATCGCTATGGTGGATGGCGATCACCGGACCTTCGGCCAAGGTGTTGAGGTTGCTGTCGGTGACGATGGTCGCCATCTCGATGATGACGTCGGTGTCAGGGTTCAGACCGGTCATTTCCAGATCGATCCAAATCAGGTTCTGTGGGTTTTGCATGTCGTGGTTCCTTGGCACCTTGGCGTAGCTGCGCAGTTTAGCAGGCGGCGGCGTGCTAGACTCGCGACCGTTTTACCCAACCTTTTGCATTATCGACACGGAACACCAATGGCCAAACGCCAGCTCAACCGTCGCCAAAACTGGCGCATCGAAAAGATCCAGGGTGAACGCGCTGCCCGCGCCGCCAAACGTGAATCCTCTGCCGTGGAAGCGCTGGAGGGTGGCGACCTGGGCCCCGAGCAAACGGGCCTGGTGATCGCGCACTTTGGCGTGCAGGTCGAAGTCGAGGCGCTGGAAGGCGAACTGGCGGGCCAGGTTTTCCGCTGCCACTTGCGCGCCAACCTGCCGGCACTGGTAACCGGCGATAAAGTCGTCTGGCGTGCCGGCAACCAGGGCATCGGGGTGATCGTCGCGCAGCTGCCGCGCACCACCGAACTGCGTCGCCCGGACAGCCGCGGCCAACTCAAGCCGGTAGCGGCCAACGTCGACATGATTGTCATCGTCTTCGCCCCGCTGCCCGAGCCGCACGCCAACCTGATCGACCGCTATCTGGTGGCGGCCGAACACGCCGGCATCCGCCCGCTGCTGCTATTGAATAAATTCGACCTGATCGACGAACAGAACGCGCCAGCGCTCAATGCATTGCTCGCGGTTTATCGGCAGTTGGGTTACCCGGTGCTGGAAGTCTCGGCGCACCATGGCAATGGTATGGAACAGCTGCAACAGCAGTTGGACGGGCGTATCAGCGTGTTCGTCGGTCAGTCGGGCGTGGGCAAGTCGTCGCTGGTCAACAGCCTGCTGCCGGAAGTCGAAACCCGCGTCGGCCCGCTGTCGGAACTGTCCGGCCAGGGCACGCACACCACCACCACCGCCCGTCTGTTTCACTTCCCGGGTGGCGGCGAGTTGATCGACTCACCAGGCATCCGTGAGTTCGGCCTGGGTCACGTCAGCCGCAGCGACGTGGAAGCCGGCTTCATCGAGTTCAACGACTTGATCGGCACCTGCCGCTTCCGCGACTGCAAGCACGACCGCGAGCCGGGCTGCGCCTTGCTCAAGGCACTGGAAGACGGACGCGTGCAGCAGCAGCGGATGAACAGCTATCGCTCGATCATCGCCAGCTTGCCGGAGAGCAGCTACTGAACAGCCATGCCTTGATACATATAAATTGCGCCTTAAGACCCGCTACTCCATTGATTTAATGAGGGTTGGCATCAAGACTTCAGAGCAACTGGGTGGCTCGTCATGCAAGCCCGCTTGAATTCGAAATTCCTGATGCCCATAATCGCTCCGTCACCGGCACAAGCCGGCAGGAGTCTGGATCCTTTGCGAAGTTGATCCAGCGGCGCAGAAGGGGCGAAGCAAGCTCCACTGCGTGTCGAATGAAGCCGCCTTCGGGCGGCTTTGCTTTTTGCAGGACATTCGATTGACTCTCTACTATCACCCCAAACAAGGCGACGTTCTTCTCTGCGATTTCACACGTGGCTTTGTCGCCCCCGAAATGCTGAAGATTCGTAAAGTCGTGGTGATATCCCCTACCTCCACTCACAATCGCAAACTCTGCACAGTGGTGCCGATCTCTTCAACAGCCCCCCAGATCCAGCATGATTGGCACCACCTGCTACGCACCAACCCGCTTCAATCAGATGGCTACAAGGAGCTTTGGGTGAAATGCGACATGATTTATACCGTGAGCTTCGAGCGCCTCGACAAACTCCACAGAAAAACCCGGTCAAAGGGGCGAGAGTACTTCGTACCGCGCCTGCATATCGATGACATGCAAGGTGTGATCGGTGGCGTCAAAGCCTACCTCCCGCTCTGACCAGAAATGAAAACGCCCCGATTGATCGGGGCGTTTTCATTGGGGCAATATGTCATTACCCGCTTACGAGCCCGGCGTAGGCAACGTAGGCTCCTTCACCCCACCCTCATCAAACAGATTGAGCTTCTGTCGCAACTCATGGGCCGGCAATGGCTCCTGCTCTGGCGGCAAGGCGTTCGGGTCCACCGGCACTTCGCCCGGCGCACCCTCGCCCTGGGTCGGCACTGGCGGCGTTGGCACCTGGTCACCTTCAATCGCACGCTGGGCCTTCTTGGTCAGCACCACAATATCAATGCGCCGGTTGACCGGGTTGAACGGGTCCTGGACATCAAACAGCTGTGACGAGGCAAACCCCACCACGCGCGCTACTTGTGGATCCGGATAACTGCCGGCCACCAGGGCACGGCGCGCAGCGTTGGCACGATTGGCGGAAAGCTCCCAGTTACCGAAGTCACCCTGCCCCGAATAAGGCTTGGCATCGGTATGGCCGCTGACGCTGATCTTGTTCGGCACCGCCTTGATGGTGTCAGCCATGGCTAGCAGGATGTCTTCGAAGTAGGGCTTCAGACGTGCGCTGCCCGAATCGAACATCGGTCGGTTGGCGGCATCCATGATCTGGATACGCAGGCCATCCGGAGTGATCTGGAAGTGGATCTGGTCCTTGAATTTTTGCAGTTGCGGATTCTCATCCACCTTGTTCTGCAACTCTTGCAGCAGCAACTCCAGGCGTTCCTGCTCGACCTGCTCGGCCATGCTTTCGACGGTCTGGCGCTCGATCGGGATGTTTTCCTGGGGCGCTTCGGTCTGCACCTCCGGGTTGATGGTGCGTTCGGGGGCCAGTTCTGGGGAGCCACCCAGATCGATCACAAACGGCGTGCCGCTCTCGGAGAATCCGATGGGGTCCTTGAAGTAGCCGGCAATGGCGATTTTCTGTTCCGGGGTTGCAGTGGACATCAGCCACAGCACCAGGAAGAACGCCATCATCGCTGTCGCAAAGTCGGCGAACGCAATTTTCCAGGCGCCGCCGTGGTGCCCGGCAGCGAAGCGCTTGACGCGCTTGATGATGATTGGCTGATTGTTTTCCATGATTTAGCGACCGCGAACTGCTTGTTCCAGCTCGGCAAAGCTTGGACGGTGCTTCGGATACAGCACCTTGCGCCCGAACTCCACCGCCAGGGATGGCGGCATGCCCGAGGCGGAGGCCACCAGGGACGCCTTGATCGCTTCGTAGATGTTCAACTCTTCCTTGGCATCGTGGGCCAGGGAGGTGGCCAACGGGCCAAAGAAACCGTATGCGGCGAGAATACCGAAGAAGGTGCCCACCAACGCCGCACCAACGTGCATGCCGATCGCAGCCTGGTCGCCTTCGCCCAGGGATGCCATGGTCACTACGATGCCGAGTACCGCCGCGACGATACCGAAGCCAGGCATGCCGTCGGCGATACCGGTCACCGCGTGGGAGGGGTGTTCGAGCTCTTCCTTGAGACTGAACAGCTCCATGTCGAACAAGCCTTCGAGCTCGTGCGGGGCCATGTTGCCGGAGGACATGATGCGCAGGTAGTCACAGACGTACGCCGTCATGCGGTCGTCCTTGAGCACGGCCGGGTACTTGGCGAAGATCGGGCTCGCCGCAGCGTCCTCGATATCAGCCTCGATGGCCATCATGCCTTCGCGGCGGCTCTTGTTGAGGATCTCGTAGACCAGGCCCAACACCTCCAGATAAAAGGTGTGGGAGAAACGTGAGCCGAACATGCCCAGCGATTTCTTGATCACGTGCATGGTCATATAGCTTGGGTTAGCCTGCAGGAAAGCGCCAAACGCCGCACCGCCTATGATCAGCACTTCGAAGGGCTGGATCAGCGCAGCAATTTTACCGTGGGACAGAACATATCCGCCGAGCACGCTTGCGATGACGACGATGATGCCGATAATTTTAGCCATAGGGGATGAGTACTTGCGCCGTCGGGTTCATGGACATATTCGGAAGATCTAAAAACTCTTCTTCTACTTATCGGCAAATCTGCGCCAGACTATAGCCCGTTAAGGCGAAAAGCCAGTTCGGCCCACTCCGGGCGTGTTGACCGCAAGTGATGATCGCGCCCCAATCATGGCAAATGAAACGACAGTCCCAACTGCAAAACCCAACTCCCTGGCTGGCTGGATCAAGCGTCTGGACGAGGTTCACCTGCCCGTCCCGCAAGCGAGCCACGTTGCCGTGTGCAAGGCCATCGGCGACAGTCGCCGTTCGTTGCGAGATATTGCAGAGCTGATGCAAGACAGCCCGGCGCTGGTCCTGAGCGTCATGCGCGAGGCCAACAACCAGGCCCACGGCAGCCTGGCAGAGCCCGCAGAAAACCTTGAAGTGGCGATCAACCGCCTGGGTTTGAAGCGCACTGAAGAACTGCTCGCCCGCCTGCCGTCAGTCCCGCTCAATGAAATCCCCGTGGCCTTGCGCCAACTGCAACTGGTCAGCCAGCATGCCTCGCAACAAGCCAGCGGCCTGTTCGCCAGCCGTCTGGCGCGCCTGTGGCAGGATATTCACTGGGGCAGCCTGCTGTTTCTCTCGCCGTTGTGGCCGATGGCCGTTGCCTACCCCAAGCTCCTGGAAGAGTGGGAACTGCGGGTGATCCACAAGGGCCAATCGGCGCACAAGGTCGAGCAGGAATTGTTTAGCGTGCGCCTGCTGGAGTTGTGCCTGGGCTTGACCGAAGCCTGGCGCCTGCCGATCTGGGTCTCCCAGGGCTACCAGTTACTGCTCAAGGAACAACGTTTGCTGGTCAAGGCCCTGCATATCGCCCGCGATGAAGCGCCGTTGAGCCAGCAGCAAAAACTCGATGCCGACCCGGCGCTACGGCGCTGGCTGAACCAGCCCGCCAACACTGTGCTGCTAGCCAATGGCATGGCGCTGGCGGCGCAGGAATCCTGGACCTGCCCGCACACCCAGCGCTGGCAATACCTCACCGCGCTGTACCTGCAACAACCGCTGGCCGACGTTCAGCAACAGGTGCACCAACAGGCCGTGATCAGCGCCCGACACACCTTGAGCGCCAGTCTCTGGCATCCGGCGCTGGCGCTGATCTGGCCGTGGCATGTGCAACGGGTCCATCGCGGCCTGCTGCCAGCACCGCCACCCACGGCCGAAGCCCTGGCGATCTGGCGCAAGCGCTGCAGCGAATTACTGGTGGAGCCGAGCCGCTTCGCCAACGCCATGCACTTGACCACCTGCGCCAAGGAAGCCCTGGCGGCCAGCGGCATGCAGCGCGTCATGCTGCTGATGGCCGACAAGGCCCTGGCCACGTTGCGCGTGCATCAGGTCGATGGACTGCCCAAGGACGCCGCCAACCTGACCCTTGAGGCCGCACAAAGCACGCTGCTGCAACGCTTGCTGGAAAAGTCTGCGCAGGTGCGCCTGACCCCGGACAATCACGCGCAATTCGCAGCACTGCTGCCTGCCTCATTGCGCCGCCTGTTCGTTGGCGAGCACCTGCTGTTGCGCTCCCTGAGCTGTAACGGCCGGGTGGTGATGCTGATGATTGCCGACCAGGGCGGAGGGCCGTTCTCCGAAACCACCGTCCAGGCCTTCGGCAAAACCGCCCAGTGCATCGAAAAAGCCCTGCACTGCTTTACCAACCGCAGCGCCTGATGCTTGCGTTACAATCGCCCTCTTTTATCGCTCAACCTAGTGCCCGGGAGACCTCACATGCCTGACTTTTCTGGCTTGCCGCTGGTGATCGAGCCCAGCGACCTGCTTGGCCGGCTCGCCGCCGAGCCGTTGATTCTGGTGGATCTCACCAGCGCCGCACGCTACGCCGAAGGGCATATCCCCGGCGCGCACTTCGTTGACCCAAAGCGCACCCAACTGGGCCAGCCACCCGCACCAGGGCTGCTGCCAGCCAAGGCCGATCTGGAAAAGCTGTTCGGCGAACTGGGCCACACCCCAGATGCCACCTACGTGGTGTATGACGACGAGGGCGGCGGCTGGGCCGGGCGGTTTATCTGGCTGCTCGACGTTATTGGTCACAAGAAGTATCACTACCTCGATGGCGGCCTGCTGGCGTGGCTGGATGAAAAACACCCTGTGTCCACCGAGGTCGCCGCACCCGTCGGCGGCCCGATCAGCCTGACCCTGCACGACGAACCCACCGCCACCCGCGAGTACCTGCAAAGCCGCCTCGGCGCTGCTGACCTGGGGATCTGGGATGCACGCGGGCCGCTGGAATACTCGGGAGAGAAAGTCCTTGCAGCCAAAGGCGGGCATATTCCCGGCGCCGTGAACTTCGAATGGACTGCGGGCATGGACAAGGCGCGCAACCTGCGGATCCGCCGCGACATGCCGCAGATCCTCGAAGACCTGGGCCTGACCAAAGACAAAGAAATCATTACCCACTGCCAGACTCACCACCGTTCTGGCTTCACCTACCTGGTGGCCAAGGCGCTCGGTTATCCGCGAGTCAAAGGTTATGCCGGTTCCTGGGGCGAATGGGGCAACCACCCCGACACCCCCGTCGAGATTTAAGGTTTAAGGACAGTTCATGAAAAAGCGTTTGTTTATCCTCAGCCAGTACCTGCTGCCTCACCACCTGCTGTCGCGCCTGGCCGGCTGCATTGCCGAGTGCCGCGTGCGTTGGTTCAAGAATGCCTTCACCACATGGTTCGCCAAGCGCTATCAGGTGGACATGTCCCAGGCCCTGGTCGAAGACGTGACCGCTTACGAGCACTTCAACGCCTTCTTCACCCGCGCCTTGAAAGAGGGCGCACGCCCACTGGATCAAACCCCTGGCGCGATCTTGAGCCCGGCAGACGGCGCCGTCAGCCAGCTCGGCCCGATTGAACACGGCCGAGTGTTCCAGGCCAAGGGTCACAGCTTCAGCGTGCTGGAATTGCTCGGTGGCGACGCCGCTGTTGCCGCACCCTTCATGGGCGGTGACTTTGCCACCATCTACCTGTCGCCAAAGGACTACCACCGCGTGCACATGCCACTGGCCGGCACCCTGCGGGAAATGGTCTACGTGCCTGGGCGGATTTTCTCGGTCAACCAGACCACCGCCGAAAACGTGCCGGAACTGTTCGCACGTAACGAGCGCGTTGTCTGTGTGTTCGATACCGAACGTGGGCCGATGGCCGTGGTATTGGTCGGCGCGATGATTGTGGCGTCGATCGAGACCGTCTGGGCCGGCCTGGTGACGCCGCCTAAGCGCGAACTGAAAACCGTCCGTTACGACGAAGCCGCCCGCGCACCGATCCACCTGGAAAAAGGTGCGGAACTGGGGCGTTTCAAGCTGGGTTCGACCGCCATCGTGCTGTTTGGGCCGGATCAGGTGAAGTGGGCCGAAGAACTGGCGGCGGGTACGCCGGTGCAGATGGGCCAGGGTATCGCGCTGCCGAAAGCCTGATCCGAATACAGCGAAAATCAAATGTGGGAGCGGCGGTGCGAGCAAGTCGAATCGTCGCACCGCCGCTCCCACATTTTTGACCGCGTTCCTGTCGTTATTGGCCGTCGCGGTCGCGAAAGCCCAACAGATACAGCACACCGTCCAGCCCCAGGGTCGAAATCGCCTGCTTGGCCGATTGCTTGACCAAAGGCTTGGCACGGAACGCCACGCCCAGCCCGGCGATTGCCAGCATCGGCAAGTCGTTGGCACCGTCGCCGACCGCAATGGTCTGCTCCAGACGCAAACCTTCCTTGTGCGCCAACTCCCGTAGCAGATCAGCTTTGCGCTGCGCGTCGACAATCGGCTCGACCGCCACGCCCGTCACCTTGCCATCCACCACTTCCAGCTCGTTGGCGAACACATAGTCGATGCCCAGCTTGGCCTGCAATTGCTTGGCGAAGTAGGTAAAGCCGCCCGACAGGATCGCGGTCTTGTAGCCCAGGCGCTTGAGTTCGGCGAACAGGGTCTCGGCGCCTTCGGTCAAGCGCAGGGATGCGCCGATGGAGTCCAACACACTGACATCCAGGCCCTTGAGCAGCGCCAGGCGCTCCTTGAAGCTGGCGCGAAAGTCCAACTCACCCGCCATCGCGCGTTCAGTGATCGCGCAAACTTGCTCGCCAACGCCCGCAGCCTTGGCCAACTCGTCGATGACTTCGGCTTCGATCAGCGTCGAGTCCATGTCGAACACCGCCAGGCGGCGGTTACGACGGAACAGCGAGTCTTCCTGGAAGGCGATATCGACATTCAACTCCTGGGCAACGCTGAGGAACTCGGCGCGCAGAGCCTGCGGATCGGCCGGTTCACCGCGCACGGAGAACTCGATACAGCCCTTGCCCTGGTCTGCCGGGGTATCCAATGGCATGCGACCCGACAGACGGTCAATATGGTCGATGTTCAAACCGTACTGCGCGGTGATCGAACTGACACGCTGCAATTGCTCGGCGGTCACCTTGCGCGTCAGCAGCGTGACGATATGGCGCTTTTTGCCTTGGCCGGCCACCCAGTGCTGGTAATCCTCTTCGGAAACCGGAGTAAAGCGAACCTGCTGATCCAGCTTATAGGCCGTAAACAGGATGTCTTTGAGCACGGACGAGGCCTGCTCGGTGCTCGGGATCTCGACCAGGATGCCGAACGACAGGGTGTCGTGGATCACGGCCTGGCCGATGTCGAGAATGGTCACGCCACCCTGGGCCAGAACACCAGTGATGGCCGCGGTAAGACCCGGACGGTCCTCACCTGTGATGTTAATCAGGACAATTTCGCGCAAAGCGCACCCCCGGGCTGGAAAAAAACCGCATTCTACCCACTTTCAGTGACCATCGGGCACAGCCAGCGCTTTGCCGGTCTTGGGCCTGTCGCTATACTGCGCGTCAACTTCACGGACCAAGAGCCGAGCGCAAGTGAACCGGCCCACGCCAGTAAAAACCGATAACTTCTTCCTGCTGATCTTCCGGGCACTGCGCCACCGCCGTGTACCGATCGCATTACGCATCGCCAGCCATAACGTGATCCTGGTCGCCCTGGCCCTGGTGATCTATGCGTGCGTGATGGGTTTGCAGTTCAAACAGGCCATGCACGAGCAAGCCGACGCCCTGGGCGAGAGCTTGACGACCCAGACCGCCACCTCGGCGACTGAGTTGCTGGTGTCCAACGACATCCTCAGCCTCAACGTGCTGCTCAACAACCTGACCAAGAACCCGCTGGTGGCCCACGCCGCCATCTACAGCGTGGACAACCGGATCATGGCCGAGGCTGGGCAACGCCCGAAGAACGGCCTGCTGGGTGAAGCCGAAGGCCTGTACCAGAGCAATATCACGTTTCAGGATGTGAAGGCCGGTCAATTGCGTATCAGCCTGGACATGCAACAGTTCCAGCAGCCGATGACCATCAGCCTGCAAAGCATGGGGATCCTCAGCGCGATCCTGCTGGCGCTGGCCCTGGCCTTGAGCCTGCGCCTGGGCCGGCATATCTCCACGCCCCTGATGCAATTGCGCATCTGGCTGCGCGATATCGACGAGCACACCCCGGCCACTGACCGCCAGGATGAAATCGGCGACCTTGCCCGCCAGTTGCACACCAGCTTCGCTCCAGAGCCCGTGGTACAGGAAGTCGAGCCTGAACCGGCGTTTGACGACACCGATTACGACGACGAACCCGAGTTTGAAGTGCGCAACCTGCGCGACCCGAGCTTCGACGAGTCGGCGCCAGTGGCGGGCCTCAAGCCAGTACCGCGCACAGCCATCAAGGCCGACGAAGACAGCCTGGACGATGACGACCCGTTTGCCGACCTGCGCGACGAGTCGGTGCCTACCCCGGTGGTAGCGCCAAAACCTGCGGTCTCGCACAACACACAGCCACAGCACAGTGCGGTATTGGCCGTGCAACTGGGCGCCCAGGAACAGCTGCGCCGCCTGCCCCGCGCACGCTTGACCGAGCTGCTGGAACGCTACCGCGACTGCCTCGACCAGGCGGCCTCGCTGTACCAGAGCGAGCTACACACCCTGAACGACGGCAGCACCTTGATGCTGTTCCACAGCGAAGACAGCGGCGAAGACTACCTGACCAACGCCATCTGCTGCGGTGAGCTGTTGCGGGCGCTGGGCCATGCGTTGCAGATCGAAGTCGCTGATAGCGGCATCACCCTGCAACTGCAACTGGGCCTGACCCTGGGCGACGACCTGTATGGCATGAGCCAGATCGACCTGCTGCTGACCGAAAACGCCCAGGACGCCCTGGCCTTGTCGCAACACAGCCGCAACCTGCTGCTGGTGGAGCGCAAGATCAGCGACGACGCCTTGATCCGCCAGCGTGCGCGGATCCGCCCGATTGCAAGCCCCGAAGGCGCGTGCTGTGTAGAGCGGTTGATGGAGCCTTATCCGTCGATGCTGGAGCGCCAGTTGGCGCGGATGCATGAGACCCGCAACAAGGGGTGAATCCTCCCCCAATAAAAAGCCCACCCATGAGTGATCATGGGTGGGCTTTTTCTCGCGAAGATCGTCAACGTTAACGCGCTTATCCTGAATGAGCGCGTTGCCCTTGAGTTTTTCGCGAGCAAGCTCGCTCCTACAGGGGGCTGTTACCTCAGAAGCGGAACACTTCCATGTCCGTGCGAATCGGCGAAGCCATTGGGATCTTCGGCTTTTCCGGGGCTGCCGGCTTGGCAGGAGCCGGGGCCTGTTTGCGCGGGGCCTCGGCAATCGGTGGCTGGTTGGCCAATGGCTTGAGGGCTACCGACAGCTGTTCTGCCAGGCGCTGCAACAACACACCCTGGGCCTGAACCTGGGAAGCGGTACTGCCAGCGTGTTGTTCTTGCAGATGCACGATGCGGTTGTCCCGCACCTGGCCGCGGCGGTCGATCAGGCGCCATTGCGCATCAAGGATTGCCGGCTGCGATGCCCCGGAGTCCAGGCGCGTGATGGTCAGCAGCACCTGAACATCGGGCGAGAAACTGGTAGGTGCCGGCGACAGCACCACACGCTGGCTGTCGAGGTGGCCGGCCACCTGGCGCAGCATCAACTGGTTGATATCCGACGACAGGCTGCCCGCCCAACGGCCATCGACGGAGCCTTGCAGGCTGCCATCGTCCTGGCGTTGCAGCAGGGTTTCACGTTGCAGGTAATCGGCAACCACGACCGGCCCGAGCAAGACCGCCATGCCAGCACTTTGCGCTGGCTGCGCAGGGTTTCCGCTATCCAGTTGGTACAGCGACACCGGCTGGTGCGTAGCGCAACCCGCCAACCCCAAAAGGCCAGCGAGCATCAAAAATAAAGGAAGGCGTGGAGCAGTCATCATCCCATCCAGGTGGCTGCCACAAGGCAAACCACAATGTAATACTAAAAATAACCTATACGCGCTCAGCCACGCCGGCGCTGGAAAGGCCATATCATCCGTGAATATGCGCCATGACTCCAGCGCGAAAGCGCCGATCTACGGGTTAAATTCGTAGATCGGGTGCTCTATATCGCCTTAAGCCGGTGTTTCCACCAGCAATGCATCTACTCGCTGGAAGCCACGGGGCAATTTGTTCCCGCGGCGACCGCGCTCGCCCTTGTAGTGCTCAAGATCGTCAGGACGCAGCGACAGCGTGCGTTTGCCGGCCTGCAGCACCAGGGTCGAACCTTCCGGGATCACTGCGATGTCGGTCACGTACTCTTCGCGACTGGCCACCCGCTCTCCTGGAATCCCAATGATCTTGTTGCCCTTGCCCTTGCCCAGCTGCGGCAGGTCGCTGATCTTGAACACCAGCAAGCGCCCTTCTGTGGTCACCGATGCCAGCCAATTGCCTTCACGGTCCTCGACCGGACGCGGCAAGATCACCTTGGCGTTGTTCGGCAGGCTCAACAGGGCCTTGCCCGCCTTGTTCTTGGCCTGCAAATCCTCGCCCTTGACCACGAAGCCGTAGCCGGCGTCGGAGGCGATGACGTACAGCGAGTCATCATCAGGCAGCAATACACATTCAAAACTTGCCCCTGGCGGTGGTGTCAGGCGACCGGTCAACGGTTCGCCCTGGCCTCGTGCTGACGGCAAGGTATGCGCCGGCACCGAATAACTGCGCCCGGTGGAGTCGATAAACACCGCAAACTGGTTGGAGCGCCCGGCTGCAGCAGTCTTGAACCCATCGCCGGCCTTGTAAGACAGGCCGGTGGCGTCAATATCATGCCCCTTGGCGGAGCGAACCCAACCCTTTTCCGACAAAACGACGGTAATTTTCTCGTTGGGCAACAGCTCGGTTTCGGTCAGGGCCTTGGCTTCGGTACGCTCGACAATCGGCGAACGACGGTCGTCACCATAGGTTTCTGCGTCCTTGATCAGCTCGCTGCGCACCAGTTTCTTGAGCTTGGCTTCACTACCCAGCAGCGCTTGCAGCTTGGCTTGTTCCTTGAGCAACGCGTCCTGCTCGTCGCGCAACTTCATCTCTTCCAGGCGCGCCAACTGGCGCAAACGGGTATCGAGGATGTAGTCGGCCTGGATCTCGCTCAACTCGAAACGCGCGATCAACTCGGCTTTCGGGTGCTCGGCGGTACGGATGATATGAATCACTTCATCCAGGTTGAGATAGGCAATCAGCAAGCCGTCCAACAGGTGCAGGCGACGCTCGACCTTGTCCAGGCGAAATTGCAGGCGGCGGCGTACGGTATTGACCCGGAACTCCAGCCACTCCACCAGCAGGTTGCGCAGGTTTTTCAGCTGCGGCTTGCCATCCAGGCCGATGATATTGACGTTGACCCGGTAACTGGATTCCAGCTCGGTGCTGGCAAACAGGTGCTGCATCAGCACTTCATGGTCGACCCGGCTGTTGGTCGGAATGATCACGATGCGGCACGGGTTTTCGTGGTCGGACTCGTCACGCAGGTCTGCGACTTGCGGCAGTTTCGACGGCTTGGCCTGCATCAGCGCGGCAATCTGTTCCAGCACTTTGGCGCCGGAGACCTGGTGCGGCAAGGCGGTGACGATAATGTCGCCATCTTCGATGTGGTACACGGCACGCATGCGCACCGAGCCCTTGCCGGTCTCGTACATTTTCAGCAGGTCGGCGCGCGGGGTGATGATTTCCGCTTCGGTCGGGTAGTCCGGGCCCTGGATATGCTCGCACAACTGCTCGACCGTGGCCTTGGGCTCATCGAGCAAACGCACGCAGGCCGTGGCGACTTCGCGCAGGTTGTGCGGCGGTACGTCGGTGGCCATGCCCACGGCGATGCCGGTGGTGCCGTTGAGCAGGATATTGGGCAGGCGCGCCGGCAAGACCAGCGGTTCGTCGAGGGTGCCGTCGAAGTTCGGGCCCCAGTCTGCGGTGCCCTGGCCCAGCTCGCTGAGCAGCACTTCGGAATAGCGCGACAGCCGCGCCTCGGTGTAACGCATGGCGGCGAACGACTTGGGATCATCCGGCGCACCCCAGTTGCCCTGGCCGTCGACCAGGGTGTAGCGGTAGCTGAACGGCTGGGCCATCAGCACCATGGCTTCGTAGCACGCCGAGTCGCCGTGGGGGTGGAACTTGCCGAGCACGTCACCGACGGTACGCGCCGATTTCTTGTGCTTGGAGTCGGCGTCCAGGCCCAACTCACTCATGGCGTAGATAATGCGCCGCTGTACTGGTTTCAGGCCGTCGCCGATATGCGGCAGGGCACGGTCCATGATCACGTACATGGAGTAGTTGAGGTAGGCATTTTCGGTGAAGTCAGCCAGCGACCGGCGTTCTACGCCGTCTAAGCTGTCTGCAAGGATGTCACTCATGCGGGCCTCATCATTGTCTGGTCTGGCGCAGCAGCATGGTGCCGCCGCGCTGGGTAAATTCAAGTTGTTTCAATGCGCTCATGCCCAACAGCACTTGCTCGCCACCCAGGCCCGGCGCCACCAGGGCACGCACGTCCTGCAAGACGATATCGCCCAGTTGCAGGCGGTCGAGGTGGGTACGATAGCCCTGGCTGCGGCCGTTGGCGGTGCTCAAAGTCACCGGCAAACCGCGCTTGAGCCCCAGGCGTTCGGCCAGCTCGGCCGGTACCGCCACGTCGGTGGCGCCGGTATCGAGCATGAAATCCACCGGCTGGCCGTTGATCTGGCCAGTGGCAACAAAATGCCCCTGGCCGTTGCCGACCAGTTTCACTTCTATATAACCCGCGTGTTGCTGCGAGGTGACCACGGCGTTGGGGTTTTCCTGACGCGCTTCCCATTGCCCAAAAAACCGTGTTGCCAGAAACAGCCCGGCGCCCCACGCCACGAACATCAATATACGTCCGGCGCGCTTGCCAGGCGCTTGCGCGCTCATGGCTGGGCGCTCCAACCACCGGCCGGCGCAGCAAAACGGTAGACCACCGGGCGTTTTTCACCATCGGCCCGGGCGCCGAAATTATTGTCGATACCCACCCAGGCGCCCTCGGCATCAATCAGCAAGGCTTCCGCCAGGCCATAGCTCTGGGGATAACGTCGATTCGGCACCAGGGCCTCATCGGCGTACGACCAGCACCGCTCGACCTTGGCCGTCACGCTGTCGCGCCGGCAGATCTGGAACGCATTGCGCTCCAGGGTAAACAGCTTGCCGTTGAACAGCGCAAGGTCAGCAAAATCCTTGGAAACGGCCTTGGCGCCCGGAAACTGCGCGGGTTGCATTTCCTGGCCAGCCTCGCTCAACAGCACGCACGGCCCGTCACAATCCCAAACGCTTTGCCCACGCTTGATCGAAATCAGCCCGCGCCGTTCACGTTCGGCCGCCAGCCAGATCTGATTGCCCTCGGGGTTGACCGCCAGGCCTTCAAACAAGGCATTGAAGTGCAGCAACAGGCCACTGGCCCGCGCCTCGCGAACCATCCCAGGGGCAATCTTCAGCCATTCCGGATCCCCACTTGCCGGTACCTGCAGCACCGCCGCGTGGGCTTCGCTGACGATATAACGATTACCCGCGGCGTCACAGCTGATGCCTTCAAAATCCAGGTCGCCGCCACGAATCACCGAAGCCGCCGTGGTGCGTGCGCGCAAGCCCCACGGCAAGCCCGATTCAGGCACTGGCGGCACGTCGATCCTGACCGTTTCGGCCTGCCAGGTCTCGGCACGGGTATCGAGGCGGTAGATCTGGTCGTCGTCGCGGTCGGAGACCGTCCACAAGTCCTTGCCGCACAAGGCCAGGCCCGACAGGTTACCGCCGCGCATGCCCTCGACCGGGTGTTCGGACAACAACTTGAGCTCAACCGCAGGTTCGGCCACTGCCAACCCACTCAACAACAGTATCGCCAGGGCGAAACCGCTGCGCATCAGCCCAATACCTCGGCCAGGTTGCCTTTGGACTCCAGCCAGGCCTTGCGGTCACCGGCGCGCTTCTTGGCCAGCAGCATGTCCATCATTTCCGAGGTGGCGGCGTAGTCTTCCAGGGTCAACTGCACCAGGCGCCGGGTGTTCGGGTCCATGGTGGTTTCCCGCAGTTGCGGCGGGTTCATTTCACCCAGGCCTTTGAATCGAGTGACTTGCGGCTTGCCGCGCTTCTTCTCGGCCACCAGGCGGTCGAGGATCCCGTCGCGCTCGGCTTCGTCCAGGGCGTAGTAGATCTCTTTGCCCAGGTCGATACGGTACAGCGGTGGCATGGCGACATAGACGTGACCGGCATCCACCAGCGGGCGGAAATGCTGGACGAACAGTGCGCAGAGCAAAGTAGCAATGTGCAGGCCGTCGGAGTCGGCGTCGGCGAGGATGCAGATCTTGCCGTAGCGCAGTTGGCTCATGTCCTCGGCGCCCGGATCGACGCCGATGGCCACGGCGATGTTGTGCACTTCCTGGCTGGCCAGCACTTCGCTGCCGTCGACTTCCCAGGTATTGAGGATCTTGCCGCGCAACGGCAGGATCGCCTGGAACTCTTTATCCCGCGCTTGCTTGGCGGAACCGCCGGCAGAATCACCTTCCACCAAAAACAGTTCGGAGCGCATCGGGTCCTGCCCGGCGCAGTCTGCCAGCTTGCCGGGCAATGCCGGGCCCTGGGTGATGCGCTTGCGCTCGACCTTTTTGCTGGCCTTGAGACGACGCCCCGCGTTGTTGATCGCCAGCTCGGCCAGGGCCAGGCCCAGCTCCGGGTGCTCGTTGAGCCACAGGCTGAACGCGTCCTTGACCACACCCGAGACAAACGCCGCCGCCTCACGGGACGACAGGCGTTCCTTGGTCTGGCCGGAGAATTGCGGCTCCTGCATTTTCATCGACAGAACGAAGGCGATGCGCTCCCAGACGTCCTCCGGCGCCAGCTTCACGCCGCGCGGCAGCAGGCTGCGGTATTCGCAGAACTCGCGCATGGCATCCAGCAAACCCTGGCGCAAACCGTTGACGTGGGTGCCGCCCTGGGCAGTGGGGATCAGGTTGACGTAGCTTTCCTGGACACTGTCGCCGCCCTCGGGCAACCACAATAGCGCCCAGTCAACCGCTTCCTTATTGCCCGCCAAACTGCCGCAGAAAGGCTCATTGGGTAGGCGTTCGAAGTCGCTGACCGAATCTTCCAGATAGGAGCGCAGACCGTCTTCGTAATGCCACTCGACCTTTTCGCCGGTGCCTTTGTCTTCGAAACTGACCAGCAGCCCCGGGCACAATACGGCCTTGGCCTTGAGTACGTGCTTGAGGCGGCTGATGGAGAATTTGGGGGAGTCGAAGTATTTCGGGTCCGGCGCGAAGTACACACTGGTCCCGGTATTGCGCTTGCCGACGGTGCCGACCACTTCCAGCTCAGTGGCTTTGTAGCCATCGGCGAAGGTCATCTGGTATTCGTTGCCGTCGCGCTTGACCTTGACCCGAACCTGCGTGGACAGGGCGTTGACCACGGAAATACCCACACCGTGCAAGCCGCCGGAAAACTGATAGTTCTTGTTGGAGAACTTACCGCCCGCGTGGAGCTTGGTGAGGATCAGCTCGACACCCGATACCCCTTCTTCCGGGTGAATGTCCACCGGCATGCCGCGCCCGTCGTCGGACACTTCCAGGGAATGGTCGGCGTGCAAAATGACCTGTACCGACTTGGCGTGCCCGGCCAAGGCTTCGTCGACGCTGTTGTCGATGACTTCCTGGGCAAGGTGGTTCGGCCGACTGGTGTCGGTGTACATGCCGGGGCGTTTGCGCACCGGGTCGAGGCCCGAGAGGACTTCGATGGCGTCGGCGTTATAAGAGCTAGCGCTGGGAGTGGCCATGGGGTCTCATCGTGAGTCGTTCGATTAAAAAGTAACCTGCGGTTTCACAATGCCGTGAAATCGAAGGATTGGTACTGATCTGCGCCAATGCCGGCAAAACTCAACAGCGCCGGCAACTGTCGGCCAAAGCCCTGGTAACTGTGGTCGCCGCCGGCCTGGATACGCAAGGCACAGGCCCGGTAATACTGCTCGGCGAGGCGATAATCCAGTGTTTCGTCCCCGGTCTGCAACCATACCTGATAGCGCTGGGCATCCTGGGGCGCCGCCACTTCAAGCTCAGCCAGGGCCGCGACGTGATCGTGGGTCAATTCCCAGGTTTCATCGGTGTAGAGGTTCTTCTGGGTGCCCAGGTAACCGTCGAACATGCGATGGGGGCTGACCGCCGGGTTGACCAACAGGGCCTTGAGACCATGGCGTTCGGCAAGATGGGTTGCATAGTAGCCGCCGAGTGAGCTGCCGACCAGCAGTGGCCGCCCCAGCTCGCTGATCGCCTGCTCCAGCTGGGCAATCGCCTGGCGCGGGTGGTGATGCAGGGCCGGCACCCGTAGCTGGTCGGCCAGACCCAGACTGTCCATCACGCCCATCAGTTGGCGGGCCTTGGTCGAGGCTGGCGCGCTGTTGAAACCGTGGATATACAAGATCGAAGCGGACATGCCGGGCTCTCCGTGCGTTATCGGCCAAAGGGGCGCAGTTTACAGGGAACGGGGGGGTTGTGGGTGCAGCCCATCGCCGCTGGCGGTACTATCGGTTCCGCCGCGTTGATGAGCCGCCAAGCAGGAAAACCGCATGCAACTTGAATGGCTTGAGGATTTTATCGAACTGGCCCGCACCCGCAGCCTGTCGCGTGCCGCCGAAAATCGCTGTGTCACGCACCCCGCGTTCGGCCGACGTATCCGGGCGCTGGAAGAATGGGTCGGCACGCCATTGATCGAGCGCAAACAACCCCTGTCACTGACGCCTTGCGGCGCGCTGTTCCTGGATGCTGCGACACAATCACTGCAATTGCTGACCGCTGTCAGAGCGCAATTCAAAGGCACCACCCTGAGCCGCGACGAACCCGTGCGCATCGCCACCGGTCGGACCCTGGCCTGCGATTTTTTCCCGGACTGGTACGAGTCATTGCACCAGCGCCTGGGCAATTTTGCGGTGTCATTGGTCACCAGCGGGGCGCAAGAAGCGATCAGTAAGTTGTCCGCCGGCGAGGTCGACCTGCTGTTGAGCTTTTCCAGCCCATTGACCCATACGCTGTTGGACCCGGAGCGTTTCGACTCCCGAGTACTGGCCAATGAGGAACTGCTGCCGGTCAGCGCGCCAGACACAAAGGCGCAGCCGCGACAGCGGATATCCGTCGATCATAACGCCCTGAGCATCCCGTGGCTGGCCTTCTCACCCTCCCTGGCCCTACGCGGCGTGCTGGCCCAGCACCTGGAGCGGTTACCACAGCACCTAGCGTTGCGGATGGTCTACCAGGCTGATTCTTATGACGCCATCCTGGAAATGGCCAAGCGTGGCAGAGGCCTGGCGTGGCTGCCGCGCATGGTGGTCAAAGGTGCCCTGGCCTCGGGCGAGTTGGTGATTGCAGGCGGCCCCGAGTTTCACGTGGCCTTCGACGTCTCGCTGCATCGCCTGCGCACCAACCAGAGCGAAATGGTCATGAATATCTGGGAAGGCCTGTGACGCTGTCGTTGCATCAACTTAAAGACGCGTAAATCCCAATGCCTGTCGGCCCCGTGCCAAAACAGCTCAAACCTGTGCCGAAACAGCAATTGCTGTTGGCCCGCACTTGATTCAATTTCACCCGGGCTTTCACCCATAACAATTAATGCCTTCGATCTCGCCAGGCCGCGCTGCGGCTCGGCAAATCCGAATGCCAACTGTGAAACAGACCCGGTGCACATCCATGACAGTCCCATCATCCGTCTTATCATCGGCACAGGCTCCAACCCAGCGAGGTCCATGGAAGGAAATCATCGCTGCCAGTGTCGGCAACGCGCTGGAGTTTTATGATTTGCTGATCTACGGCTATTTTGCGGTAGTTATCAGCAAACAGTTTTTCCCGTCCGATAACGAAACCACCTCACTGTTGCTGGCCGTAGGCTCGTTTGGCATTTCCTTCCTGATGCGCCCGCTAGGTGCCATCGTGCTCGGTTCATACACCGACAGGGCTGGCCGAAAGGCATCGTTGACGATGTCCATCATGATCATGCTGATCGGCACCGCAATGATTACCTTCGCCCCGACCTATGAGCAGATCGGCTTGGCAGCACCGCTGTTGATCATCGTTGCGCGCATGCTCCAGGGGTTTTCTACGGGCGGTGAGTTTGGTGCGGCCACCGCGTTTATGGTCGAACATGCAGATGCCAAGCGTCGTGGTTTCTTTGCCAGTTGGCAATTGTCGACCCAGGGGCTGGCAACGGTACTGGCCGCAGGTGTCAGTGCAATCCTCAGCTATGCGCTGTCGGATGTGCAGTTGAACGACTGGGGTTGGCGCGTGGCATTCGGCTTCGGCCTGCTGATCGGGCCGGTGGGTTTCTACATTCGCACGCAAATCGATGAAACCCCGGACTTCAAGAAAACCGTAGCCAGCACAGTGGTGAGGACGCCGCTACGAGATGTGTTGATCAAAGGACACGTCAGCCTGTTACTGGCTATCGGGGTGGTGGCCGGTGCGACAGCGTTCAACTACGTGCACAAGCTGTACATGCCTATCTACGCCCTGAAACAACTGAATATCACCGCCACCTCCTCGTATCTAGGGGCGCTGATGACCGGCATCACGCTGATGCTGATGGCTCCGATATTTGGCGGTTTATCCGATCGCCACGGACGTTTTCGGGTACTGACGATCGCATTGCTGATTACCGGGTTTTCGTCTTATCCGATGTTCGTTCTGCTTAATACCTTCCCAAGCTTCACTACGCTGCTGATTGTGCAAGCGATTGTCGGTGTGCTGATCGCCGCCTGCCTGGGGCCGATTCCGGCGATGCTTGCCGACATCTTCCCAACCAGTATTCGCGGGACCGGTCTGGCGCTGAGCTACAACTTTTCCGTCACTCTATTTGGTGGCTTTGCGCCATTGATCGTGACCTGGATGATCGACGCCACCGGCAGCAAGCTGGCCCCCAGTTTTTATGTGATGGCGACCATTTTGATCAGCGTACTGGCGATTGTCTGCCTGGGCCGCCGCATGCGCGGCACCCACCCCGCTGCCAATTAAACACACTCTTCCTGCTTGTCGCGCCCCACCCCCTCGCGACAAGTACACACATCGGTCAGTCGGAGACTGAAATGAAAACCCTTGAGCAGGTTCGTGCATCACTCAAACCCTACCCCGTGGAAGTCCAGTTCCCTGACCTGAGCCAATGGAAAACCGGTAACTGTGGAATCGACTACATCCACAGCTTCGACAGCGGCAAGCCAGGACCGCATGTGCTGGTCATGGCGCTGACCCATGGCAATGAAGTCAGTGGGGCAATCGCGGTGGATACCCTGTTACGCAGTGGGGTGCGCCCGCGCCAGGGGCGGTTGTCACTGGGGTTTGCCAACATACAGGCCTATCAACGCTTCGACCCACAGGACATTGATGCGACCCGCTTTATTGACGAGGACATGAACCGTGTCTGGCTGCCATCGGCCCTCGACGGCCCGCGCGACTCCGCCGAACTGCGCCGAGCACGGGAGTTACGACCGCTGATCGACAGTGTTGATTTGTTGCTCGATATCCACTCAATGCACGAAGAATCCCCGCCGCTGATGATGTGCGGTGCATGCGCCAAAGGCTTGGAGTTCGCCCAATCATTAGGTGTACCTGCAACCATCGTCGCAGACGCCGGCCATGCCAACGGCCGGCGCATGCGTGACTACGGTGGGTTTGGCGATGCCGCCAGCCCCAAGAATGCGCTGCTGATCGAGACGGGCCAGCATTTTTCAAAAAAGAGTGAATACGTCGCCCTCGATGTGACAGCACGCTTCCTGATTGCGACTCAAGCAGTTGCCGAGGCTGATGTGTCGAGGTTTCTTAGCCAGGAAAAGCCTGCGCCCCAGCAATGCCTGCAAGTCACCGACCCGGTGATCGCCCACAGCATGGACTTCAGTTTCACTGATGATTTCCGTGGACTGGAGCGGATCACTCACGCTGGAACGGTGATCGCCCGAGATGCTCAGCGCGAGATCGTCACACCGTATGACAATTGCGTGCTGATCCAGCCATCGCTGCGGCATCTGGGGCAAGGCGTCACGGTGGTGAGGTTAGCCCGGGACTATCGCCATCAGTAGCCAGTGCTACCGTAATCGACGGTGAATGCAAACCCCTGGACCCGCTCCACGCCTGTTTCCAACCGCCCATCGGGATGCAGACGCAGCCAGCGATAGCCCGGTGCCTCTTCGCTGACCTTGAAATCCTCACTGCCCGGGGCGAACTGGATGCAGGTCGACGGCGACGCCAGCAGGCGCACGCCGTTGCGTTCCCGGTCGATCTCCTGGTGCACATGCCCCCACAACACCGCCCGCACCTGGGGAAAACGGTCGAGCACAGCAAACAGCGCCTCGGGGTTTCGCAAACCGATGGGCTCCATCCAGGCACTGCCAATGGGCACGGGGTGATGATGGAAGCAGACCAGATGATGGCGACCCGGCGCTTCACTCAAGGCTTGCGCCAGCAGTTGCAGTTGCGGCTCGGCCAGATAACCCGGCACCGAACCCGGCACGGCGGAGTCCAGCAAGGTAATGCGCCAGTTGCCCACATCCACCACCGACTCCAGCAACGCACTGCCCATGGTCGCCTGGGCCATGATTTGCGGCTCATCGTGGTTGCCGGGAATCCAGCGCGCCGGGGCGCCGATTGGCTGGGTCAGGTCGCGAAACAGCTGGTAGGACTCAAGCGTACCGTCCTGGGACAAGTCGCCGGTGGCCAGCAGCAAATCAATCTGCGGCTGCCGGGCCCGCACCAGCTCGATCACCCGTTGCAGGCTGTCACGGGTATTCATGCCCAGCAGCGTACCGTCGGCCTCGGCAAACAAGTGGCTGTCAGACAGTTGCACCAGCAACGCCGGTGCATCAGGGTTCACGGTGGATACGCTCGGCAAGGCGTTCTCCCAGGGCGATCACGAAAAATGGGCAATGGGCGCAATTATGCTGGGGCAGGACGCAAAGAGGAAACCTGTGAAGCAGACGCAGTTCACATCTACCGCACGACTTCAAACTCATGGCCCAAGGCCAGGCAATGGCTCAACCATTCACCGAGGAACACATTGAGCTGTGCTTTCTCATCGGGCTGGTGCATGAACACATTGGGATAAGGATAGATGCTGCGAAAGCGCCGCGCATGTTCGGCGCTGATCACCTCGGCCATCCGCGCATCGTGATACACCTGCACTTCCAACTGCGGCACCGGCAACCATGGCAGGCTGTGTTCCTGGCGCACGCGCAAGGTGCTGGTATACGGGCAAGTGAGGATCACTTCCAGGGTCAGCACGCCGAGCATCTGGTCGCCATGGGTCACGGCAATGCGCCGCGCCTCGGGCGTGTGGCGCATGTCCGGCAGCAAGCGCATCAGCCGTGCGTAGTTGGCCTCGCAAGCGGCTTGCAAGCCGATCAGGTCGACCCGGTAACGTTCCCGTGCCTTTACTGCCATAGCCCCCTCACTTCCGCGCGATTAAGCGCAAGCCATTGCAGGGCGATAATGCTGGCTGCGTTGGAAATCTTACCGTCGCGTACCGCTTGCAGGGCATCTTCAAAGGCCCACACGGTGACGCGGATATCTTCTGCTTCTTCGGCCAGGCCATGAATGCCGCCAGCACCGCTACTGTCGCAACGCCCCAAAAACAGGTGGACGAATTCGGTGCTGCCCCCTGGCGAGGGGAAATACTGGGTGATCGGCCACAGCGCGCTGAAGGTCAACCCAGCTTCCTCCTCGGCTTCGCGGTGTGCAACCTCCTCCGGTTGCTCGTCCTTGTCGATCAGCCCGGCAACCATCTCCACCAGCCAGGGGTTGTCGGTGCGGCCCATGGCGCCAACTCGAAATTGCTCGATCAGTACCACTTGATCACGTTGCGGGTCGTAGGGCAGTACACACACCGCGTCATGGCGCACAAAGACTTCACGATCGATCACCCGGCTCATGCCACCGTCGAACAGCTCGTGACGCAGCTGCACGCGATCGAGCTTGTAGAAGCCCTGGTAGGCATTGTCGCGCTGAACCACTTCAATTCTGTTCGGCGTCGATTTCGCACTGTCGGTCATATCAACCCTCGTTTATTGCGGTGTGTGTCTTGGCATCGCGCCATCCTACAGCGCCCGCGTCCCTCGGTGCAGCCCCTTTGCGGTTGCCGGGACAGGCGGCTCAGGTCAAACTCACTGTAATCAGCTTAGTGGCGAACTGACTGGGATGCCGGTAGTCGAAGCCCCATATCTTTCGCTCTTCTCCGCTTTATGAAGGACGCCCATGTCGCTGTTAAAAGTCGCCTCCGTGGCCTGTATTGCCTTGACCCTCGGCGCTTGCCAGAGCCTGTTCCAACCCAGCTACCGAGCGCCGCTGGAAGCCACCCGCGATGCATCCGAAGTGGTGCAACCCGGCTGCACCACTGCCGATTGCCCACTGGTGAACATCGACACCGTGCATTTCGCCAGCGAGCCCAAGCTCGATGCGCTGATCGAGCAGCGCCTGCTGGAAATGACCCGCACCACCCCCGGCGCGCCACTGCCGGCGTCGCTGAACGCCTATCGGGAAAAATTCCTGCGCGAATCCGGCCCGCGCAACAGCATGTACTTGCAGGCCAAGGTACGGGAGCAGCATGACGGCTTGGTGATCATCGAGCTGTCCAGCTACCTGGACACCGGCGGTGCCCATGGCGAACCTGGCCGCGGCTTCATCAACTACTCGCGCCAGCAGCAAAAAAACCTGACCCTCGCGGACATGCTGCGTCCCGGCAAGGAAGACGCGTTCTGGAAAGCCGCCCAGGTGGCCCACAACAGTTGGCTGATCAGCACCCGCCTGAGCCTGGAGCCGGACTACGTGAAAAGCTGGCCCTTCCAGAAAACCCCGAACGTGGCGCTGACCTATGGAGCAGTGGTGCTCAAGTACCCTACGACCACGATTGCGCCCTACGCCATGGGCCACGTCGAGTTGCAGATCCCTTATGCGCGCCTCGACGGCATCATCAAGCCTGAACTGGTGCCCGTGCGCCACTGAAGGCGCGCCCGAGGATAAATTGCAGCAGCCCTGTCAGCGCCAGTGCCGGCAGGGTTGCGCCGATATCCGGGTACAGATTGGCCAACAGATGATAGGTGCTGATACCACCCAGCCAGGCCAGCAGCGCACCGGTTTGCAGGACCATCAGGCCGATACCGAGGGAGAACCACAGGGAGAACAGATCGCGGGCGCCGAAGACACGTTTGTCTATGGGGACTGCAATGTCGGGAGAGTAGGTACTCGGTTGAATGCTCGGGGGTGGAATCTCTGAGGAGTATTGGTTGTTTGAGAGATTGCTTTCGCGAGCAAGCCCGCTCCCACATTCGATCGCATTCCATGTGGAGCTCGATCGAGTGGGAGCGGGCTTGCTCGCGATGAGGCCCTTACAGGCGCCTGCGATCTCGGATCAGACCTTTTTGTAGAGCTGGCTGCCTTCCTGCTTGAACCGCTCCGCCTGCTCGGCCAAGCCCTTGGCCACATCCACATCCACCGCCTCGATACGCTGGTTGGCCGCGTACTCGCGCACTTCCTGGGTAATTTTCATCGAACAGAATTTCGGCCCGCACATCGAGCAGAAATGCGCGACCTTGGCCGAATCCTTGGGCAGGGTTTCATCGTGGTAGGAGCGCGCGGTGTCCGGGTCCAGGCCGAGGTTGAACTGGTCTTCCCAACGGAACTCGAACCGCGCCTTGCTCAAGGCGTTGTCACGGATCTGTGCGCCCGGATGACCTTTTGCCAAGTCTGCCGCATGGGCCGCGATCTTGTAGGTGATGATCCCGGTCTTCACGTCATCCTTGTTCGGCAAGCCCAGGTGCTCCTTGGGCGTGACGTAGCAGAGCATCGCGCAACCGAACCAGCCGATCATCGCCGCGCCGATGCCGGAGGTGATGTGGTCGTAGCCCGGTGCAATGTCAGTGGTCAGCGGGCCGAGGGTGTAGAACGGCGCTTCGTCACAGCACTCCAGCTGCTTGTCCATGTTCTCCTTGATCAACTGCATCGGCACGTGGCCCGGGCCTTCGATCATGGTTTGTACGTCGTGCTTCCAGGCGATCTTGGTCAATTCGCCAAGGGTTTCCAGCTCACCGAACTGCGCGGCGTCGTTGGCGTCGGCAATCGACCCCGGACGCAGGCCATCGCCGAGGGAGAAGCTGACGTCGTAGGCCTTCATGATTTCGCAGATTTCATCGAAATGCGTGTAGGTGAAGTTCTCTTTGTGATGCGCCAGGCACCACTTGGCCATGATCGAGCCGCCACGGGAAACGATACCGGTGACACGCTTGGCGGTCAGCGGTACATAGCGCAACAGCACGCCGGCGTGGATGGTGAAGTAGTCGACGCCCTGCTCGGCCTGCTCGATCAGGGTGTCGCGGAACAGCTCCCAGGTCAGGTCTTCGGCAGCGCCACCGACTTTTTCCAGGGCCTGGTAGATCGGCACCGTACCGATCGGCACCGGCGAGTTACGGATGATCCACTCGCGGGTTTCGTGGATGTGCTTGCCGGTGGACAGGTCCATCACGGTGTCCGAACCCCAGCGAATGCCCCAGGTGAGTTTCGCCACTTCTTCTTCGATGGACGAGCCCAGGGCGCTGTTGCCGATGTTGCCGTTGATCTTCACCAGGAAGTTACGGCCGATGATCATCGGTTCCAGTTCGGTGTGGTTGATGTTGGCCGGGATGATCGCCCGGCCGCGGGCGATTTCTTCGCGCACAAATTCGGGGGTGATGATTTTCGGCACGCTGGCGCCGAAGCTGTGGCCGGCGTGTTGCTGGGTCAGAAGACCGGCGGCGCGGGCTTCTTCAAGCTTCATGTTTTCGCGGATGGCGACGTATTCCATCTCGGCGGTGATGATGCCCTGGCGCGCGTAGTGCATTTGCGTGACGTTGGCCCCGGCCTTGGCGCGGCGCGGGTTTTTCACGTGGGCAAAACGCAGGGCGGTCAGTTCGGCGTCGCTCAGGCGCTGCTGGCCGAAGTGCGAACTGAGGCCCGACAGACGCTCGGTGTCGCCACGGGATTCGATCCACGGCGAACGCACATCGCCCAGGCCCTTGCGCACGTCAATGATGACATTCGGGTCGGTGTACGGGCCGGAGGTGTCGTAGACCACCACAGGCGCATTGATTTCGCCGCCGAAGTCGGTAGGCGTCACGTCGAGGCTGATTTCGCGCATCGGTACGCGGATGTCCGGGCGGGTGCCCTGCACATAGACTTTTTGCGAGCGGGTAAACGGCTGCACGGATCCCGAGTCAACCTTGGCCGACTCACTCAAATGCACGGTGTTTTTTAGTTTTGTACTCATCACGGGCTCTCCAGACACATCCAGGCAGTGGATTTTTGTCGGAGCGAACCTGTGACGGACGGACGCACTGGAACCAGTGCTGTGCTTGGCGCACGAGGGCTGTTCGATTGTCGAACAACATCCCGGACGAAGCACAAGAGGACTCGCCGGGTGACGAGAAATCTTGTTCCCTACGCAGGCGCTAACCTGATCAGGTTCAACGGGATCCGGTATTTACCGATCTCAGCCTCATAACAAGGCACCCCGACAAGAACGCGGCCAGTCTAGACCATGGAGCAGGCAAATTGCCAATAGCGGTGCATTCAGCGTGATGAATGGCGCAATTACAGGATTGTTGCGCCGTGATACGGCCACTACACTCGGCTACTGTCTCAACGCCTTGACGCTATGGATTGCTCGTCGTAGCCTTGGGCGCTAAATTATCACCGTAATATTTATCTAGGAATCGCCTCATGCTGCGCAAACTTTCACTGGCTCTTGCCGTGTCTTGTGCGACCAATGGAATGGTCTGGGCAGTTGAAGCGCCCTTGTCGACCAAAACCGACCTGGTCAGCGTCTACCAGGAAGCGGTGGACAATAATGCCGACCTGGCCGCCGCCCGTGCGCAATACGGCGCGCAGAAAGAAGTGGTGCCCCAGGCCCGTGCCGGCCTGCTGCCCAATCTCTCGGCCGGTGCCGACATCAACAATGTGCGCACCCAGATCGACACACCGTCGGCCACCGCCAATCGCGACGCCCATACCTGGCGCGCAACCTTGAGCCAGCCGCTGTTCCGTGCCGACCGCTGGTTCCAGTTGCAAGCCGCCGAAGCGGTCAACGAGCAGGCTGCGCTGCAACTCTCGGCCACCGAACAGGAACTGATCCTGCAAAGCGCCGAAAACTACTTCTCCGTGCTGCGCGCCCAGGACAACCTGGCCTCGACCAAGGCCGAAGAGGCTGCCTTCAAGCGCCAACTGGACCAGTCCAACGAACGTTTCGACGTGGGCCTGTCGGACAAGACCGACGTGCTGCAATCCCAGGCCAGCTACGACACCGCGCGGGCCAACCGGATCCTCGCCCAGCGCCAGGTGGATGACGCGTTTGAAGCGCTGATCACCCTGACCAACCGCCAGTACAACGCGATCCAGGGCATCGTCCACACCCTGCCGGTATTGCCGCCGTCGCCCAACGACGCCAAGGCCTGGGTCGACACCGCCGGCCGGCAGAATCTGAATTTGCTGGCCAGCAACTATGCAGTCACCGCCGCCGAAGAAACCCTCAAGCAACGCAAGGCCGGCCACGCGCCGACCCTGGACGCCGTGGCGCAATACGAGAAAGGCGACAACGACGCCCTGGGTTTCAGCAACCCCAATGCCTTCGGCCAGCCGTATCGCGGCGATGTCGAACAACGCACCATCGGCCTGCGCCTGAATATCCCGCTGTACAGCGGCGGCCTCACCAGCTCCCAAGTGCGCGAATCCTATTCGCGCCTGGGCCAGACCGAGCAGCAACGCGAAGGCCTGCGCCGCCAGGTGGTGGAAAACACCCGCAACCTGCACCGCGCAGTGAATACCGATGTGGAACAGGTGCAGGCACGCCGCCAGTCGATCATCTCCAACCAGAGCGCAGTGGAAGCCACGGAAATCGGTTACCAGGTGGGCACACGCAATATCGTCGATGTGCTGGATTCGCAGCGCCAGCTCTACGCGTCGGTGCGCAACTACAACAACAGCCGCTACGACTACATCCTCGACAACCTGCGCTTGAAGCAGGCGGCGGGGACATTGAACCCGGGGGACTTGCAGGACCTGGCGCGCTACCTGAAGGCTGACTACAACCCGGACAAGGACTTCCTGCCGCCAGACCTGGCCAAGGCTGCGGCCGAACAACTGAAGGCCCGCCCCGGCTACTAAACCCACCGCATAATAAAATGTGGGAGCGGGCTTGCTCCCACAAGGTCAGCGGTTGATCAGGCGATCGAGGCCATCGAGCAAGCGCTTCAACGCCCCCTGATTGCCCTGCATCACCTTGAGCCCCGCCTGCGCCATCTTCTGGGCATCCTGCGGCAGTTCAAACAACTGCCGCACTGCCTCGGCCAATCCCTCGGCATCCTCCACCTCCCGCAACGCCCCGGCTTCGCGCATCATCGCGGCGATTTCGAGGAAGTTGAACAGATGCGGGCCGCTGATCACCGGTTTGGCCAACGCTGCGGGCTCCAGCAGGTTGTGCCCCCCATTGGGCACCAGGCTGCCGCCGACAAAAGCGCTGTCGGCCAAGGCATACAAAAACAGCAACTCGCCCATGGTGTCGCCCAGCAACACCGAGGTCTGGGCGTTGACCGGCGCGCCGCTGGAGCGCCGTACCGTGGCAAAACCCTGCTGCTGGCACAGCTCAAACATCGTGTTGAAACGCTCCGGATGCCGGGGCACCAGAATCAACAGGGCGTTGGGATAGCTGACCAGCAACTGCCGGTGGGCCGCCAGCACCACTTCATCTTCACCCTCGTGGGTACTGGCCGCGATCCACACCGGGCGCTCGCTGGCCTGCCACTGCTCGCGCAACGCGGCGGCACGCTCCAGCAATTGTGGGTCAATGGTCAGGTCAAACTTGATCGAGCCGGTGACTTCGACCGTTTCCGGGCGTGCGCCCAGGCTGCGAAAACGCTCGGCCTCGGTGGCGGTCTGCACGGCGAACAGGCTCATTTCTGCCAGCATCGGTGCTGTCAGTTTGGCGAAACGTCCGTAGCCCTTGGCAGAGCGGGCCGACAGCCGCGCATTGGCCAGGGCCACGGGAATCCCGCGCTTGGCGCATTGGTGGATATGGTTGGGCCACAACTCGGTCTCCATGATGACCGCAAGCCTGGGCTGGGCCCGGTCCAGAAAACGCTTGGCCGCACACGGCAAGTCATAGGGCAGGTAGCAATGCTGGATGCGCGGCTCATTGGCGAACAACGCCTGGATCCGCTCGGAACCGGTGGGCGTCATACAGGTGACGGTGATCGGCAATCCAGGGTGGCGCTCCAGCAAACCGTGGATCATCGGCGCGGCAGCGATGCTCTCGCCCACCGACACCGCGTGCACCCAGATCCCGCCGGGCTTGAGTACCGGCAAACCGTAGGAAAAGCGCTCGCTGACGCGCTTGGCGTAGGCCGGCGCCTTGCGTGCCCGTAGCCATAGACGTAAGGCCACCAACGGTAGCGCCAGATAAAACAGACAGCTGTAGAGAGTTCTATTCATGGCGGCGGAGTTTATCGACTTTTTCAGCCGATCGCCTGCAAACACTCGGTAAACCGTTCGGCAAGAAAGCGCGCCGCCGGGCCCAGGGGTTCATCCCGGCGCCAGACTAGCTCCACCACCAGGGCCGGCGGCGTCCATTCGCTATCCAACTCGACCATCTGCCCGTGATAGGTCGGGTATTGCACCACATGCCGCGGCAACCAGGCCCAACCCAGGCCACGGGCCAGCCACTCGGCCAACACATAGAAACTGTCGGCACGCCAGACCTGCGGGCTGGCCGCTTCGCTGCCGGGGTAGACACTGGTCTGGGTCGACATCAGCAACTGGCGAAACTGCGCCAGGCGCTGGCAATCGACAAAACCACCGCTGGCCAGTGGATGGCCGACGCCGCACACCGTGACCATCTCCACACTGCCGACCACCCGCCGCTCAAGCGCTTCGGGGATCTGGTCGTGATAGAACAGCAATCCCAAGTCCGCTTTGCGCTCGACTAATTTGCGTGCGACATCCCCCTGGGCCGTGCTCGACAATTGCACTTCCAGGCTAGGAAACTTCCCGGCCAGCGCCTCAAGGCTGTCGAGTACCGGCTGATACAGCATGGCTTCGTCCTGGGCCAGGCGCAGCCGTGCTTCTTCGCCACGCATCAGGGACAAGGCGCGGCCATTGAGGCGCTCGCACTGGCGCAGCACTTCCCGGGCCTCCTCCAGCAGCACCGTGCCGGCCTCGGTCAACCGGGGCTGGCGGCCGCTGCTACGATCAAACAGGCTCACGCCCAGGTCGGCCTCCAGCAAGGCAATACCACTACTTACCGCTGATTGCGCCTTGCGCTGGTCCCGCGCCACCGCCGAAAACGAGCGCTGTTCGGCGACGCTGACAAACAGGCGCATCTGCTCCAGGTTCCATTGCACGCTCATGGGTTAAACCTATCTTGAATTCGGATAGGTAATGACTTTACCCCATCTGAGAACGCACTAAAATGCCCACCTTTGTAGGAGCGAGCTTGCTCGCGAAAAACCCAAGAACACCACGTTCAACCAGGTTATACGCGTAATCGTTAACGATTTTCGCGAGCAAGCTCGCTCCTACAGTATTGAGCCCATTCCGAGGATTGCCCCATGACCGCCGCCTACTACTATCTGGCCATTGCCATTTGCTCGGAAGTGATCGCCACCGTTTCCATGAAAGCGATCAAGGGCTGGAGCACGCCGATTCCTCTGCTGTTGGTGATCGTGGGTTACGGCGTGGCGTTCTGGATGCTGACCCTGGTGGTGCGCACCGTTCCGGTGGGCGTGGCCTACGCGGTGTGGGCGGGGCTGGGGATCGTCATGGTCAGCATCGCGGCGCTGTTTATCTATGGGCAGAAGCTCGATCTGCCGGCGATGCTCGGGATGGGTTTGATTGTGCTGGGAGTGGTGGTGATTCAGTTGTTTTCGAAAACGGCAGGGCACTGACCTCCTACAGTTGTTGATCCTGAGCAAAGATCCCGCCGTCGAGTCTGTATACTTGGCCTCTTGTTCTGAACACTGAGGTCGCCCCATGCCATCCGTTATTTCCACCGACGTCCTGATTGTCGGCGCCGGGGTTGCCGGCCTCTGGCTCAATGCGCGCCTGCGCAGCCAGGGGTTTTCCACGATTGTGGTGGAGAACGCGACCCTGGGTGGCGGGCAGAGCGTGAAGTCCCAGGGGATCATTCACGGTGGTGCGAAATACGCCTTGCACGGCGCCCTGACCGGCGCCTCCGAAGCCATTGCCGACATGCCGCGACGCTGGCGTGAAGCGCTGGCGGGCACAGGCGAGTTGGACCTGACAGGCGTGCGCCTGCTGTCCCAGGCCCATTATCTGTGGTCGCCGGGCACCCTGGCCGGCAATCTCACCAGTTTCTTCGCCAGCAAAGCGGTGCGCGGCCGTGTCGACCAGGTCAAGGGCGACGATTTGCCGCCGGCCCTGCAAGACCGTCGCTTCAAGGGCAAGGTCTATCGCCTGGCCGAACTGGTGGTGGATGTGCCGAGCCTGATCGAACGCCTGGCGCAACTGGCCGGTGACGGCCTGCTCGCCGGGCAACAGATCGAGCCACTGCTTGAGGGTGGCATCCTGGTTGGCCTGAAAGTCGATGGCCGGGCGATTCGCGCCCAGCGCATCGTGCTGAGTGCCGGCGGTGGCACCGCCGAGTTGCTGACGGCCCTGGGCCTGAGCCAGCCAGCCATGCAAAAGCGCCCGCTGCATATGATCATCGCCAAGGGCCCTGGCCTCAAACCCTTGTACGCACATTGCCTGGGTGGCGGTACCAAGCCACGGATCACCATCACCACGCACCCGGCCGCCGATGGCAATTGGGTGTGGTACATGGGCGGCGATATCGCCGAGGCCGAAGGTGTGCACCGCACGCCCGCCGAGCAGATCGCCACGGCGCAAAAGGAGCTGGCGCAGTTGCTGCCGTGGATCGATATGAGCCAGACCCAATGGGCAACCTTGCGTGTAGATCGCGCCGAGCCCCTGCAATCAGGCCTGACCCGGCCGGACAACGCGTTCCTCGCCGAACAGGGCCGCCTGCTGGTGGGCTGGCCAACCAAGCTGGCCCTGGCGCCGGACTTCGCCGACCGAGTGCTCAACGCCCTGGAACGTGACGGCATCCAGCCAGCACCCAGCGAACCCTTGCCGGAACTGCCGCGCCCAGCCATCGCCCAACCTGCCTGGGAGCAATTGTTGCCATGAGCCTGCCGACCCTGCACGACCTTCATCGCCCCCTGGGCAGCACCGGCCTGTTGGTGTCGCCACTGGGCCTGGGCACCGTGAAGCTGGGGCGCGACCAGGGCGTGAAGTACCCCAATGGTTTCCAGATTCCCGATGATGAGCAGGCGCGGATGTTACTGCGCCAGGCGCGCGAGCTGGGGATCAACCTGATCGACACCGCCCCCGCCTACGGCCACAGCGAAGAACGCCTGGGCCCGCTGCTGCGTGGTCAGCGCCAGGATTGGGTAATTGTCAGCAAGGTCGGCGAAGAATTTGTCGACGGCGTGTCCCATCACGATTTCAGCGCAGCCCACACCCGGCTGTCCGTGGAGCGCAGCCTGAAACGCCTGGAAACGGATTTTATCGACCTGGTGCTGGTGCACTCCGATGGTAACGACTTGCATATCCTCAACGACTGCGAGGTCTACCAGACCCTGGCGGACCTCAAGGCCGAGGGCAAGATTCGCGGTTTCGGCTTCTCCGGCAAAACCGTCGAAGGCGGCGTGAAGGCTCTGGAACAAGGTGATTGCGCCATGGTCACCTACAATCTGAACGAACAAAACGAAAAGGCCGTGATTGATTACGCCGCCGCCCACGGCAAAGGCATCCTGGTGAAAAAGGCCCTGGCCAGTGGTCATGCCTGCCTTGAGCCAGGAGTGGATCCAATTCATGCCAGTTTCATCTTGTTGTTTGCGCAAACGGGCGTGGCCAGTGCTATTGTCGGGACCATCAACCCGTTGCACCTTGCCCACAATGTGGCAACCGCTGCCAAGATCATTCGCCAATCCTGATGCCGCCGACGCGGCCGACCCCGACGCAAGAAGGAGCCGACATGCCGCGAACGCTCATAAGAAAAAACCCCAGCAACTTTAAAACACTGCCGCTGTACGTCGAAGCCACCCCCGAAGGCCTGAGCTACCAGAGCGTGGGCATGCCGCTCAATTTTGCCCAGACCCTGCAGCGGCGCAAGCCGGTAGAAGTGGCAGACGCCGAGCGCTTCGCCCTGGAACTGGCCAACCTCGGGGTGTCGGTGCGCCTGACATTGCATTGGCAAAACCGCGATTACTGGGTGCTGGTGCGCCAGCGTCGCCAGGACCGTGGCGATGTGGTGCTCAAGTTGATTTCCGGCTACGTGCCGGCCCACGAGTTGAACCTGCCGCTGCACACCGCCATTCAGGAAATCGCCGAGGAATGCCTGCTGGAAACCCCGGAGGGCTGGCTGGGCGGACGTTTCAACGATACCTGGCTGCCGGCGCCCTACTCCAGCGCGCTGCATTACCGTGAGGCCTTGCCGTTTCGTCTGTCGCCGTTGTCCGGCGCCGCCCGCCCGGTGCGCTGCGCCAACATGCAGTTGATCGAACGCCCGCGGGCCTATGTGCACCTGCCCACGGCCTCACTGCAATTGATCTACGACCTGCGCCTGGAAGTGCCGAAGGAAGCCAAGTCCCTGAGCTTGTTCCATGTCGATGAACGCCTGGAGGGCGATCAACTGGTGGCACGCCTGGACCGCCAGCGCCCGGACTTGTACCTGATGCCCCTGAAGGACGGCCAGCCTTGCGCCGAGCTGTATACCCTGAAGAAGGATCAACTGGTGCCGGCGAGCACGCGCGGGTTGTACCTGGCCGAAAGTTTTGCCCAGCAGGAAGGCTGGCTGGTGCGCGATGAGCGGATTCGCTGGAAGGACTGGCTCAGGCAACAGGGCCTCAGCGCGCCGGAGAAGGAATCGAAGTTGAAACAGCTGACTGGCCGGGCCCGGCAGATCTTGCGCAAGATCGTACCGAAGAAGGCGGGTCACTAAAGCAGCCCCGCCTGTGGCAAGTGGTACTTACTGGTTGAGCAGTTTTTCCAGCCCAACCTTCAGCGGCGTCGGCTCAGGCAATGTGAAACTCGCTGCCCAGCGCTGGTTATTGGCCCTTGAGTGCCGGATGTCCCCCGAACGCGGTTCTGTGTAGCTGACAGCCGGCAACGAACCGATGATTTCCGACAGCGCCTGCAGCAACTGCTTGAGCGTGGTGGTGCGGTTCCAGCCGACATTGATCGCACCCAGGGGCGCCTCGGCCATTTCCACCGCTTGCACCAACACCGCCACCAGATCCCCGACGTACATGAAGTCCCGGGTTTGCTCCCCGTCGCCAAACACCGCAATCGGCAGGCCTTTTTGCGCACGCTCGCTGAAGATGCTGATCACCCCGGAATACGGCGATGAAGGATCCTGGCGCGGGCCAAAAATATTGAAGAAGCGGAAAATCACCGGCTCCAGGCCATGCTGGCGACGGTAGAAATCGAAGTAGTGCTCGCTCGCAAGCTTGTCCGAAGCATAAGGCGTCAACGGCGCCTTGGCGGTTTGCTCATCGATGGAGTCGCCCTCGCCGTTGTTGCCATACACCGCAGCACTGGAGGCAAACACCACGCGCTTGACCCCGGCCTGGCGCATGGCCTCGCAGACATTCAGGCTACCGACAAAGTTGCTCTGGTGCGTACTGACAGGGTCATCCACCGACGCCTGCACCGAAGCGACTGCCGCCAGGTGCACCACTGCCGTCGCCCCTACAGCCGCTCGGGCCACCAGTGCAGCATCGGCCACGTCGCCTTCGAGCAATTGCAGGCGCGGGTTGTCCAGTGGCAGGTTACTGCGCTTGCCAGTGGACAGGTTATCCAGCACCCGCACCGCATAGCCCTTGGCAAGCAGTGCATCAACCAGATTGGAACCGATAAAGCCGGCACCGCCGGTAATCAGTACGAGAGCATCAGACATAACGGTAAAACCTATTGAGCGGCATCGTTGGTTTGGCGGATTTTTTCGACAATCGCGGTGGTCGAGCTGTTTTCCACCAACCCGAGGACTTTGACCTTGCCACCATAGGCGTTGACGATATCGGCGCCGACCACCTGGTCGACCGAGTAATCACCGCCCTTGACCAACACATCAGGCTTGACCTGGGCCAGGAGATTTTCCGGGGTGCCCTCGGAGAAGCTGATAACCCAGTCCACCGCGCCCAACCCAGCCAGCACCGCCATGCGCCGGTCGACACTGTTGATCGGCCGGCCCGGCCCTTTCAGGCGGCTGACCGAAGCATCGTCGTTGATCGCCACGATCAGGCGATCACCCTGGGCGCGAGCCTGCTCCAGGTAGGTCACATGCCCGGCGTGCAGAATGTCGAAACAACCGTTGGTGAAAACGATGCTTTCGTTATGGGCACGGGCATCGTCAATCGCCAGCAGCAATTGGTCCAGGCTCAACACACCACGCTCCGAGCCTTCCTCGCGCTGGATCGCACGACGCAGTTCCGGGGCGCTGATCGACGCCGTACCCAGCTTGCCAACCACGATGCTCGCCGCCAGGTTGGCCAGGGCTACCGCATGGGGCAACTCCTCCCCCGCCGCGATCGCCGCCGCCAGGGTGGAGATCACCGTGTCGCCGGCACCAGTGACGTCGAACACTTCCCGCGCACGCGCCGGCAAGTGCATGGCCGGGTGACCGGGGCGCAGCAGGGTCATGCCGTGTTCGCCACGGGTTACCAGCAAGGCGCCGAGGTCCAGCTCGGCCATCAGGCTTGCGCCTTTGCTCACCAGTTCGTGCTCATCGGCGCAGCCGCCGACGATGGTTTCAAATTCGCTGAGGTTCGGCGTGATCAGGCTGGCGCCCCGGTAAACCGAGAAGTCCTTGCCCTTGGGATCGGCCAGCACCGGGATGCCACGGGCCTTGGCGGCCTGGATCAGCATCTGGTGGTTTTTCAGTGCGCCTTTGCCGTAGTCCGACAGCACCAGCACCTTGATGCCTTCGAGCAACTCGTCGACCTGCTCACTGAGGGCCAGGGCGTCGGTGGCAAAAGGTTCTTCAAAATCGATACGCAGCAATTGCTGGTGACGGCTCATGACCCGCAGCTTGACGATGGTCGGCTGATGGGCGATGCGCTGGAACAGGGCACGCACACCAGCGCCGCGCAGGCTGTTGGTCAGGCTGTCGGCGGCTTCGTCGTCACCGGTCACGCCGACCAGGGAGGCCGGGGCGCCGAGTGCGGCGATGTTAAGGGCGACGTTGGCAGCGCCGCCTGGACGGTCTTCGATTTGCTCGACCTTGACTACCGGTACCGGTGCCTCAGGGGAAATCCGTGAGGTACCGCCATGCCAGTAACGGTCGAGCATGACATCGCCGACCACCAAGACAGGGGCTTGATCGAATCGCGGCATGGACAACTTCATGGAGCAACCCACATACAAAATGAACAGGGGCGCGATATTAGCACAGGGAAAAGCATCGACCGCTTCAATCCTGGCGGTCGATTCCAGCCCGGCGCCAATGACGCCTCAATAGGCATCCGTCACGTGGGAGGGCGCCACCGGGTCGCCTTCTTCAAACTCCTTGGCGTGCAGGCGGGCGTAGTAGCCATTCTTCGCCAGCAACTCGACATGAGTGCCGCGCTCGACAATCTGGCCATCGTCCATCACCAGGATCAGGTCGGCTTTCTCGATGGTGCTCAAGCGATGGGCAATCACCAGGGTCGTGCGGTTCTTCACCACATGGTCCAGGGCGGCCTGGATGTGGCGCTCGGACTCGGTATCCAGGGCCGAGGTCGCCTCATCGAGAATCAGCAGCGGTGCATCCTTGAGCAAGGCCCGGGCAATTGCGATGCGCTGGCGCTGGCCGCCGGACAGCAGCACGCCGTTCTCACCCACCATAGTTTCGTAGCCCTGGGGCATCTTCACGATGAACTCATCGGCATACGCTTCGCGAGCGGCATGGTGCACGGCGTCGGTTGGCGCGCCGGCCAGGTCACCATAGGCGATGTTGTTGGTCACGGTGTCGTTGAACAAGGTGACCTGCTGGGTCACCAGGGCAATTTGCCGGCGCAGGTTGCGCAGGGTGAAATCCTGCACGCGCACGCCATCAAGCAGAATCTGCCCCTGCTCATGCTGATAGAAGCGTGGGATCAAGCCCGCCAGGGTCGACTTGCCGCTGCCCGAACGCCCCACCAACGCGACCATTTGCCCAGGCTCGACGATAAAGCTGATGTCGTTGAGCACCTTCTTGTCGCTTTCCGGGTATTGGAAGCTGAGGTTGCGCACTTCAATGCGCCCAGCCAGACGTTCATGCTCAATCACGCCCTGGTCGACTTCTACCGGCTCATCCAATTGCTCGAAAATACTCTCGGCACCCGCCACGCCCTTCTGGATGGTGGAGCTGACTTCGGAAAGCTGGCGAATCGGCTTGGGCAACAAGCCGGCCATGGTGATATAGGCCACCAAGTCACCCGGCGAGGCATCGCCACGCAAATACAGGACCAGGAACATGACCACGGCCATCGCGCTGTAGGTCACCAACTGCAGCATCGGCGTGTACACCGCGCCGGTCTTGGTCATCGCCAGTTGTTTCTCGGTATTGCTCAGGCTCGCCTGTTCGAAGCGCACCTTTTCATACTGCTCGCCGCCAAAGCTGCGGACCACGCGGTAACCGTGGATCGTCTCGGAGGCCACATGGGTCACGTCGCCCATGGACACCTGGATCTTCTTGCTTTGCTTGCGGAATTTACGGCTGGTGCTGTTCACCATCATGCCGATCACCGGCAGGATCGCCAGCATCACCAGGGTCAGCTTCCAGTTCATCCACACCAGGGTGCAAAACAGGAAAATCACGGTCATGCCTTCACGGATAACCACCTTGATCGCATCGGTGGCAGCCCCGGTGACCATGGTGACGTTGAAGGTAATGCGGGAAATCAGGTGGCCGGAGTTGTTCTTGTCAAAGAAGCGGTTGGGCAACTCCAACAGCTTGTTGAACAGCACCACGCGCAAGTCGTGGACCAGCCCCAGGGAAACCCGGGCCAGGAAGAAGTTGCCGAGGAAAGAACCCACGCCCTGCCACGCGGCGATCAGCACGATCATCAGCGGCACGGTTTCCAGCAACTGCAACTTGCCAAGATAAGGGTTGCCGGGGAACAGGCTGGCCTCGGGGTTCGCCAGGCCATCGACGAAATACTTGAGGATGTAAGCGAGCATCGGCTGGGTCGATGCGAAGATCAGGAACCCGACGATACTCAGGATGAACAGACCCACATAAGGCCGTACGTAAGTCAGGAGGCGAAAGTAAATCGCCAGCGTCGACTGGGTTTTCGGTTCAGGACTGCTCATGGGAATCCGCGCAAATCAGTAAGGCGCGGATCATATCACAGGCCTCTTCGCCCCAAAAAACACGAGCAGGGGCCAGCCTTGCACCAAGTCGGTTAAGATAACCGGCTATTGATGGGAGTCAGGCATGCAAGTAATCGATCACAACACCTACGAGGCATTGCGCGCCGGCGCGCAGGTGCTGGAAGCCGATGGTTCTGGCGACAAGGTGCTCCGGTTGACCGATGGTTGCATACTCAAACTGTTCCGGCGCAAGCGTCTGCTCAGTTCGGCGCTGTTCTACCCCTATGCACAACGCTTCGCCAACAACACCCGCGCGCTACAGCAACGGGACATACCCTGCCCGCGCATCATTGCGGTGTATCGCATCCCCAGCATTGCGCGGGATGCGGTGTACTACAGCCCGCTGGCCGGGGAAACCATCCGCCAACTGAAACTCGCCAAGCAAGACGCCGACGCCCTGCGTGGGCGCCTCGGCTGTTTCATCGCGCAATTGCATGAGAAAGGCGTGTACTTTCGCTCGCTGCACTTTGGCAACGTGGTCCTGACACCGGAAAACACCCTGGGGCTGATCGACATTGCCGACCTGAGCTGCCAGAGCGTCCCGCTGAGCCAGAGCAAGCGGCTGCGCAACTTCAGCCATCTGCGGCGCTATCCCGAGGATCGGCAATGGCTGCTGGGGGATGATGCCGGGCAAGCCTTCTTCGATGGCTATCGCCAAGGCTTGCCGGCAGGTAGCCAGCAGGCGCCGTTGATTGAGCGCCTGCAGCAATTACTGGGCTGACTTTACTGGGTGATGACCAGTACCGTGGCGCCTCGGCGATTGGCGAAGCGCTCGACAATGCGCAGGTTGCGCTCGGCCAGCCAGTTGGTGAGCCAGGGTTCGTTACCGCGGGCCTCGATCAGGAAGTAGCGGAATTTATCTGCATGGGCCGGCGACATGGCCGCTTCCCGGGTCAATTGCTTGAGCAGATAACCACGCCCGGCGTAATAGCCGATCCGGCCGTCATCGAAATAGGCCGGGACGTCCGGCTCGACATTCGCCGCCATCCAACGCCCAGCGTCGACGTACTGGACCTTGCCCGGCCCGGTGGACACCACGTTGGATAGCATCACCAGCAGGCACACCGCCACCAAGACCTTACCGAGGCGCGGGAACTGCCGGGCAAACATCTGCAGCGCTATCGCCAACGCCGGCACAAACAGCAGGTTCAAGAAGCTCATGTAGCGCACATTCATGAACTGCTGCTGGATAAAGAACAGCAGCAACACCAGCAGGTACATCACTGCCGCCCAGGCAAAAGGCCGATATTCATGCCAATAGCGCTTTATTGCCTGCCAATTGCTACCCCGTAAAAACGGCACGGCAAAGGGTCCGCAAATATTCACAAAGCTGATGGCCATGGCCGCCAGAATGCCAAAAAAGATGATGCGCCCCGTTTCATCCTGGGAGTACTTGTTGATCAGCGAGTTGGCAAACTGCTCGCGCAGCAAATCGAATGACGCCAGCACACTGCTTGGGTTGATCAGGTCCAAATAGTAGGCAACACGGGCCGATGTAAAGCCGCCCGTCACCGAGATCAGCACCATCCCCGCCACAACCGCAAGCAGCGGCAGCGCGACAAACTGCAAGAGCGCCAGGCGCCGCTCGCGCACCCACAGGCCAGGCAACTGCCACAAACCCAACGCAGGCAACAGCAACAACGCTTCCAGCCGGAAAGCTGCCGCCGCGACAATCGCCAGATGGATGGTTATTGCCCGCAGCCACCCGCCTCGGGCCTGCCAACGCATGGCCAGCCAGAGCGTCAGGATGCAGAAGAACCAGAAGCCGAACTCACGCAGGATCTCGCCACGAAACATATTGAATGCTGGCATCGCCAGCACCACCAGGCAAGCCCATGGCGCCACCTGTACCGAGCGCTGGCGCACGCAGTCAACCAGCAGCGCACAGGTGCCCGCGGCAAACAGCGAGCACCACAAGTAAGCGCTCAGTTCTATGGGCAGGCCTGAAACCGAATGGGTACCCGCCAGGAGCAGGGAGAACCAGGGCCAGTTGAAGACGGCAAAGGCGACTTTCGGGCCGTGGACTTGAACATCCTGGGCAATGGTCAGGTAGAAAGCAGCATCACGCCCGACAGTCGCCGCGCCCAGCACGGCGATCAGGGAGAGCAGCAGGCTCCCAAAAAATGCCACTCGAACGGGATGTTCGACGACCACATTCAAAGCCCGAGCCCACACCTTGCTACCTATACCAACCACACCCCCCCCTTAAAACCTGGCGTCACATCGCGTGCACAAGATTTGGAAAACATCCATTTCAGAAAACCATCACGCCGCCAAAAACCAAGCGCCCGGTCGTTGCAATCAACTCAGGCGCTGTATTGGTGATTCACGGCGTAGCCTAACAGGCTATAAAACTCTTACTTGAACAACAGCTGAAGCGCCTTGCGGGTGTACGACCAACGTGTCAGCGCGCGCCAGTCGGTACGCACCGCCTGGCAGTAAAACTGCCGGGCCAGCGTGTATTCACCAGCGCTCAGGCAATTGCGAAACAGAGACAGGCAGCGCTGCGCGAGAAACGCACTGCGCAGGCCTTGCAACGCCTTGGGCATTCGCACTGGCGAGAAGACCTCGTCAACCAGGCTCACGCCCGCTGCCACACTGTGATTGATGTCATGCCGCAAGCTGTCGGCATGCTTGTAGATCAACGCCAGTGGCTGATCGATGACCGTACAGGATACGCGCGCCAGGGCCTGGGCAAACACCGGGATATCCTCGGCGTTACGCATGCGCTCCGGGTAGTTGCCCACCGAGAAGATGTCTCGATGCATGGCGCAGGCGCCATTGGAGATCGCGATGGTCTTGTCCAGCAAATACCCGCGCACTCGCAGATAAGGCGTGGCAGGCAGCGGCTTGACGGCATGCAGGCGGCGCTTGCCATCCTCGAACACCGACCAGTGGCCACCGATGATCAAGCGACTGTCCGGGTGAGCGGCAATATGCTGCGCGACCAGGGCCAGCGCACCGGGTGCCATTTCATCATCGGCGTCCAGGAACATCAGGTACTGGCCAGCAGACTCTTCAATCCCGCGATTGCGCACCGAGGCCAAGCCGCCATTGGGCTTGCGCAAGGCCCGGAAACGTCCCGGGTGCTTGGCCAACAAAGCCTCCAGCACCTGCGGCGTCTCATCGGTAGAGCCGTCATCAATCACCAACAACTGTGCATCGGCTTCGTCGAGTTGTGCCAGCACCGATTCAACCGCGCGCCCCAGGGTGCGCGCATAGTTGTAGGCGGGGATGACGACGCCAATCAGTGCTTCAGTCAATGACTTGCCCTTCCACACCGTCTTTGACGACCAGGATGTCTTCCATGATCAGGTACTGCAGGTCAGAGCCGAAGAACATGTTCAGTGCGTCGGTCGGCGAGCAGATCATCGCTTCGCCACGGCGATTGAGCGAGGTGTTCAGGGACACGCCGTTACCGGTCAGCACTTCCAGCTCTTTCATCATGTCGTAGTAGCGCGGGTTGTATTCGCGCTTGAGCACCTGGGCGCGGGAGGTGCCATCTTCATGGACCACTTCCGGCACGCGGGCTTTCCATTCCTCCGCCACTTCAAAGGTGAAGGTCATGAACGGGGCCGGGTGATCGACCTTGATCATCTGCGGGGCCACGGTGTCGAGCATCGACGGGCAGAAAGGCCTCCAGCGCTCGCGGAACTTGATCTGGTGGTTGATCCGGTCAGCCACGCCCACGGCGCTCGGGCAACCGATGATCGAACGACCGCCCAAGGCACGCGGACCGAACTCCATGCGGCCCTGGAACCAGGCCACCGGGTTGCCGTCGACCATGATCTGGGCGATGCGCTTTGGCATGTCGTCGATCTGGCGCCACTTCGGCTTGCTCGGGTGCTTGGCGCACGCGGCAATCACTTCTTCGTTGCTGTAGGACGGGCCGAGATAGACGTGCTCCATCTTCTCTACCGGTACACCACGGGCATGGGACACATAGGCCGCCGCGCCCACGGCGGTGCCGGCATCGCCGGACGCCGGCTGCACGAACAGCTCCTTGACGTCGTCGCGGGCAATGATCTTCTGGTTCAACTTGACGTTCAGCGCACAGCCGCCGGCGAAGGCCAGCTTGCCGGTTTCCTTGAGGATATCGCCCAGGTAATGGTCGATCATCTGCAAGGCCAGCTTCTCGAACAGGGCCTGCATGCTCGCCGCGTAGTGGATGTACGGCTCGTCGGCGATGTCGCCTTCGCGCTTGGGACCCAGCCATTCGATCAGTTTTGGCGAGAAGTAGAACCCCTTGCCCTTCTCTTTATAGCGGCGCAGGCCGATGACGTTGGCGTAGTCGGTATTGATCACCAACTCGCCGTTTTCAAAGGAGGCCAGGCGCGAGAAGTCGTACTTGCTGGCATCGCCATACGGCGCCATGCCCATGACCTTGAACTCGCCATCAAGCATCTCGAAACCGAGGAACTCGGTGATCGCGCCGTACAGGCCGCCGAGGGAGTCCGGATCGTAGAACTCCTTGATCTTGTGGATCTTGCCGTTCTCGCCGTAGCCGAAGAAGGTGGTGGCGTACTCACCCTTGCCGTCGATCCCGAGGATCGCGGTCTTCTCCTGGAAACCCGAGCAGTGATAGGCGCTGGAAGCGTGGGCCAGGTGGTGTTCAACCGGCTCGATCTTGATCTTCTTCGGATCGAAGCCCAGTTGCTCCAGGCACCAGACAATCTTGTTGCGATAGCGCTTGTAGCGGCGATTACCCATCAGGATCGCGTCAAGGGCGCGGTCCGGGGCGTACCAGTACCGCTTGGCATAGTGCCAGCGAGCCTCGCCGAACAAGCTGATCGGGGCGAACGGGATCGCTACCACATCAACGTCGGAAGGCTTGATACCGGCCTGTTCCAGGCAGAATTTCGCCGATTCGTAGGGCATGCGGTTCTTTGCATGTTTATCGCGTACGAAGCGCTCTTCTTCGGCAGCCGCGATCAGCTTGCCGTCGATATACAGGGCTGCGGAAGGATCATGGCTAAGGGCGCCGGACAGGCCAAGAATCGTCAATGCCACTGGGGTCTAGCCTCTTTTAGTCTGCAAGCAGGCGCTTGCGCCTGAAAAATGTGTGCCCCTCGCCTCGGCGAGAAAAGCTAAAGGGCGGGATTATAGCTTAAAAGAGGCAAAACGCCTCTAGCTGCAAATGGCAGGGAGAAACAAGAGGCGTTATCGGAAAATCTCGATACTGCCATCACGACTCTGCCGGTAGACGGTGTAGGGCAGTACCAAAGTATCGAGAACGCCTGACAGGGCGAAATCAACGGCAATCCACGGCAGCGGGCCGATCTGCTGGTCGTCCAGGCTTTTCTTGCTGTTGGGTTCGCCATTCAGGGAGCAGAAGTCGTACACCACGCCGCTGTAGATACGGGGCACGCTCTCGCAATGGCTGCGCAGGTCCTTGAGTTTCTGGCTGGCCACCGCGTCTTCGCGAAACACCGTATCGATGGTGCCACAGGCCGTGGTCGAAAGGACAATGGCGGCAAGCAGCAGAATGTTTGTAGGATTCACGGGCAACCCTCCTTTGGCATGAGGCGGGCAGCCTAACCCAAGACTGCGTAAGACGAATATGCCGAAATTGTGCGGGAATATTCTTCGGAAAAGCCTCACAGAATCGTTAAACTCGCGCCCTTTTTTCCGCGCCCGCGCTGCGCGTCATGGAAGTTGGTTCGCTCATGAAAGTCGTTGTCCCCACCTGTTTTGCGATGTTGCTCCCCGGCCTGCTGGGCCTGCAGCAACCCGCCCAGGCAGAAGATGCCCCGCTGATCCTCGACCCCAGCGTGGTGACAGGCTCGCGCAGCGTCAGTCGCAGTTTCGACCTGCCCTACTCGGTGGACAGCATCAGCCGTGAACAGATCAGCGATGGCCAACTGGGCATCAACGCTTCGGAGGCCCTGGCCCGCGTGCCGGGGCTGGTGGTGCAGAACCGCCAGAACTATGCCCAGGACCTGCAGATTTCGTCCCGGGGCTTTGGCGCGCGCTCGGCGTTTGGCGTGCGCGGGATCAAGCTGATTGCCGATGGCATCCCCGCCAGCACCCCGGATGGCCAGGGCCAGGCGGCCACGTTCAACCTTGACACTGCCGAGCGCATAGAAGTGCTGCGCGGTCCAGCCGCCACCTTGTATGGCAGCAACGCCGGCGGGGTGATCCAGATGTTCTCGCGCAACGGCGAGGGCCCGCCACGCATCGGTGCCGAAACCCTGTTCGGCAGCGACGGCCTGAACAAGAACCACCTCAGCGCCGAAGGCGCGGTGGACGGTGCCGGGTTTGTCCTCGACGCCTCGCGCATGGACACCGACGGCTACCGCGACCACAGCAGCGCCCGTCGCGACCAGACCTTCGCCAAGCTTAATGTCGAGCCCGATGACGACAGCAAGCTGGCCCTGATCTACAGCAGCCTGGAGCAGAACGGCACCCAGGATCCACTGGGGCAAAAGTGGGCTGACTATAAGGCCGACCCGCGTTCGGTCACCAGCAACGCGTTGACGTACAACACGCGCAAGAGCATTGACCATCAGCAGTTGGGGATGAATTACGAGCGGTACATTGGCGATGCGACGTTGCAGGTGAATGCCTATACCGGGCGGCGGAGTGTGATTCAGTATTTGTCGATTCCCAAGGGCGTCCCAAGCAACGAACGCGGTGGCGGCGTGGTGCAATTCGACCGCAAGTTCTACGGCGCCGGCGTACGCTGGATGCAGCCCATCGCCAGCGTGCCGGGTGAACTGATGATCATCACCGGCCTGGACTTCGACCAGAGCGAAGACAGCCGCCACGGCTACAAGAACTACAACGGCAACACCCTGGGCGTGAAAGGCGAATTGCGCCGCAATGAAATCGACACCGCCCGCAGCCTCGACCCATATATCCAGGCCAACTGGGCCATTGACCGCTGGACCCTGCAAGCCGGGCTGCGCCACAGCACCATGGAACTGGACGTCGATGACCAATTCCTGAGCAATGGTGACGCCAGCGGCAGCAAGACCTATCAGAAAAACACGCCCTCGATGAGCGTGATGTACGCCTTCACCCCTGATCTGCATGGCTACGTCAGCGCCGGCAAGGGATTCGAAACCCCGACCCAGGCCGAACTGGCTTATGCGCCCGGCGATGTAGAGGGTTTCAACTTTGGCCTGAAACCGGCTGAAAGCACTCAGTATGAAGTAGGTCTAAAGGCACAAATCAACAACAGCACACGGGTCAATGCTGCGGTGTTCCAAATCACAACCGATGATGAGCTGGTAGTCACTGCCTCAAAGGATGGCCGCACCAGTTACCAAAACGCCGGCCGCACCCTGCGCCGCGGCTTTGAACTGGGCATCGAAAGTCAACTGAGCGAGCAGTGGAGCGCCAACCTCGCCTACACCCGCCTGCAAGCCACCTACGACAGTGACTTCAGCAACAACGGCAAATCCATCGACAAAGGCAACTACCTGCCCGGCGTCCCGCAGACCCTGCTGTTTGCCGAGCTGAACTGGAAACCACGGGATTGGCTCAGCACCGCTGTCGAAGGCATGTACCGCAGCAAGATCTATGTCGAGGACACCAACCAGGAGCGTGCTGCGCCGGGCTAGAGCGTCTTCAACTGGCGTGCACGGTTTGAGCAGAAGGTGGAGCACTGGACCTTTCATCAGACTTTGCGCCTGGATAACTTGCTGGATCGCCAATACGTGGGGTCGGTGATCGTAGGCGACAGCAACCAGCGCTATTACGAGGCCGCGCCAGGCCGATCCTGGTATGCCGGTGCAGGAGCCCAATACAGCTTCTGAACAATACAAAACCGATGGGCAACTTGCGCTGCCCAATCGGCTCCCATGTTAATCACAGACATTACCTACAAACCATCAGCAAAATAACTACATAGCAAACAACAAAACGAAAGCCCCATGCGACTTTCAAGCAATCACCTGCTGCCGTTTGATTGCACCCAATCACCATTCGGTCCAGCCACTATTTCAAAATCTATAGGCTCCCGATACGGATCACCGAGATTTGCATATCCACCGCTTCCCTTACCATCAGAGGCCGTTGGCTGCCACTCCTGGGTTTCAGCACTGAAATACTCGGCATCATCGCCAGCAGTAGGGTCCAGCGGATTACGAGAACCCGACTGCACGTTATCTATTGGCCGAACAGGGTTCACGGGATCTATTGGTTTGTTTTTATTAGCAAGATCATTATAAAAAGAAAATGAGGGGGAACCAGTAATTGATGTCATTTGCACACTCCCAAGATTAAGTCACCGGACACTTGATGAAATTATCCAGACAGACAAACCCACCAAGTACCGGCACAACTTATTAACCCCGAGAAATAAACTCCAGAGTGCAACTTAGTCAAAACATTAATCAGGCGCGATCCCCTTGGGCAAACGCTGATCAATTACCCGGTAAAGCGCGCTACTCTCAGGCCAATTGCGCATAAACCGCGCGCGATCCTTGGCAAACGCCGGGGCGAAACTGCCTAGGGATCCATGCTGGCACATCGAGTCCAGGTCAATCATCACCCAGCGCCCCTCCTGCCAGAACAGATTGCGTCCCTTGAAATCACCATGACTGATCCGCTCACGAATCAGTTCGCCAAACAAGCGCTCCAGGGCCAGCAGTTCAGGCTCGGGCACCTCGCCGTTTTCCACGTACGGCGCCAGATGCTCAATCAGGTCCGGCCCGGTCAAGTGTTCCGTCACCAGGTAAGCCCGGCTGCGCAGCCAGAAAAACCGCCGCTCCAGGAGTGCCAGCGGCTTGGGTGTGGCGATTCCCAGGAACGCCAGGCGGTTGCCTTCGCACCAGGCGTGCCAGGCGCGGCTTGGTCGCCAGAAGCGCTTGAGCCAGTGGGCAAAGCCCTTGATATTGTAACGCTTGATCACCAGCGGACGGCCCGCGACATCCACCCCGGCCACCGTGGCCGAGGCGCCGGCCTTGTACATTTGGCCCTGGTCGATAAACGCATCGACCTGCGCCAGTACCGGCAGCAGGGTCGCTTCTTCTTCACGACGAATCGCCCGCAGCCCAAAGGCCCCGCGCACGACACTGAACAAGGTACATTCGCGGCCAACCTTGCCCAGGAAGTCTTTCAGGCGCCAGGCCCGGACTTTGCGCACCTGCTTTTGCAGGGCTTCAAGGGGCAAGGCGTGCTCGCCATTGCTTAACAGGTAATGCACCAGCAATTCTTCGGTAAACGGCTCAAGGTTGCTCGGCAACTGGGCAAAAAACACCCCGAGGTTTTCCAGTACCCGGTTGCGTGACAGGGGGTTCCCCGCCTGTTCGACGCAGATCCCGCCACCATCGATCAAATACAGTTTTTCGCCCTGGCGCATCAGGTTGTCCAGGTGCAGGTCTTCCTGCCACAGTCCCTTGGCGTGCATCTGTGCAATCGCGCCCAGCGCTTCGGCCAACACAGCCTGCTGCTCATCCGCCAGAGGCGGCATGGTTTCAACAGCCGCCCAGGCCTCAGCCAGGCTTTGTGCGCCTTCGAGAAATTCGAACAGCAGCCAGCCGCCCTCACCGTCTTGCAGACCGTCAGCCAGCAACAGCGGCGTGCTCAGGCCTTGTTCGGCCAGCAGGCGCACACCCTGGAGTTCACGCTGGAAATGCCGGGCCGCGCTGCCACCCACCAGCAACTTGGCCAGCACCGGCCGGCCGCGCCAGATAGCCGCGCCCACATAACGCTGGCCCGGCAACACCCGCAGCAGGCTCAGCAGTTGCAATTGCCCAGGCCCCGCCGCATCCGCCAACTCAATACTCAAGGGCAGCGCAGGGGTGCGCCCGGCGTTTTTGAGTTCAGACAGGCGCATCAACGGGCCTCCTTGTGACTGCGTCGACCCGCCAGGAGCTGCGCCCAGTTATCGACCAACGAGCTATCCAGAGGCTGATCGAGGTAGGCCGCCAGAAACTGTCGTACTTGCTCTTGCGACCACGCCCCGGCGCGGCGCAGCAGCGGCTCAAGGTCCTTGACCCGATCGCGCCGGCCCAGCAACAGCGGCCGGGTTTTTTCCAGGTCGATCAACTGCGCCGCGTAACCGTCGCCGGTGGCCTGCAGGAAGATATGCTTGGGGTAAAAACAGCCATGCACCTGGCCGACGCCATGAAGCTTGCGCGCCAATTGGCCGCAGGCCACGAGGATTGCGCGGTGCTGGGCGTCGCTCAGGGTCGGCCACTGTTCCAGCAGTGAATCCAGGTCATTCCAGCCATCCAGCGCGCGGGTCAGCAACAAGGCGCGGTATTCGCCGGCGACTTTGCGCTCCCCATAAAAGGCCGCCTGCAAGGCCGGGATCGCCTTCTGCCGATAGCGGCTAATGTTGCGAAACTCACGGGCAAAGGTCGGCTCGCCCAACGGCCGATGCAGGGTGCGCGTCAGGTAGTTGCTCTGGCGCTTGAGGTAAAAGCCACGGCCTTCCAGCTCCAGGCGAAACACGCTGCTCCAGCCGCCGCGACTGGTGTTGGGCTCATCCACCGCATCCAGTTGCCTGGCCCACAGGGCATCGAAATCAGCCAGGCCATGCCGTTCCAGCAAGGCCCGGTCTTCAGTTGCCAGGAAGTCGTTCATTCGCGTCCCTCGAAAAACTTCAGCACATGGCGAATCCGTTGCTTGTCCGACACGCTCAAGTGCTTGCGCCGACAATATTGCATGTAGAAACGCAGGCGTTGGGTGGCCGACAGATGGTATTTGGCGACCTTGTCCAGGCACGCCAGGTCCTTGGTGATCCGGTACTTGAGCCAGAACCCGCGCCAGAAGTCGCCGTTGGGGCAGTCGATCAGGTACAGGGTCTGCTGGTCGTCGATCAGCAGGTTGCGCCACTTCAAATCGTTGTGGGTAAACCGCTGGTCGTGCAGGGTCCGGGTGTATTCGGCGAGCTGGCGGCTGACCTTGTCGACCCACACCGGGTCGGACAGTTGCGGATCCTTGCGCTCGGCCAAGGCTGCCAGGTCTTCGGTCCTGGGCAACTCGCGGGTGATCATCGCCCCACGGTCATAGGCCAGGCCCTTACGCTCCAGGCCCCAGGCCACGACTTCGGCGGTGGGAATGCCCCACTTGGCGAAGCGCTTGAGGTTCTGCCACTCGGACTTGACCCGTGGCTTGCCCAGGTAACGGCGCAAGCCTTTGCCGGCGCCGGTGTAGCGCTTGACGTAATAGTTGACCCCGCCGCGCTCTACACGAATCACTTCGGACAACGGGTCGCGGGTCAGCCGCTCGCCTTGCAGGGCAAACACTGCGTCGAGGCTACCAAAATCGTCCACAAGCTCCGAGTAAGCAGGTTCCAGGTTCCAACCCGCCATCAGAGCGCGCCTCCGTACCGGACTTTGCGGTCATAGAGCTTGCTGGCCTTGCGCTCCAGCCACTGCAGCAACGCGCCTTCTTCGGCCAGGATCTGGCGCAGGGGTTGCTGGAAGTAGTCTTTGAGGAAGCGCAACTTGTCGCGGCGGGTCAGGCCGATATCCAGGATCGAGAAATACAGGGCCGCCAGGTCCTTGTTGCGCCAGCGCTGGCTGATGCGCGGCCGCACCTGGGCACGGTGCAGGTCGATCACCGAGAGCTTGAAGTCATCGGCCGTCACCGGTTTGTCGGTGTGCAGCAGGAAATGGCAGATGTAGCAGTCGCGATGGTTGACGCCCGCGCGGTGCATCATCCCGGTCATGCGCGCTACTTCGGCAATCAGCGCGCGCTTGAGACGCGGCTCTGGCGGTTGCTTGAGCCAGTCCATGCTCAAGTCTTCCAGGCTGATGGTCGGCGCCAGCTCTTCGGTGACAATAAAGGAATGCTGGTCGGCCGGGTTGGCGCCGCGTTCGCCGTAGGCCACGGCGGTCATGGTCGGTACGCCAACTTCGTGCAAGCGCTGGATTGCCTGCCACTCCTGCCCGGCGCCCAGCACCGGCAATTTGGCGGTGAACAGGTTCTTGAAGATTTCACCCCAGCCGATGCCACGGTGGATTTTCACAAAGTAGCCGCGCCCATCCACCTCGGTACGCAAGGTGCGACGGGCTTCCAGTTCACGGTAAACCTCGCCGTCCAACAGCTCGACTTCGGCGAACGCATCGCGTCCGGCCCAAAGGCTTTTGAACGGTTCGGCAAGAATCAACTTCATCAGTGTTGCTCCGCCAGAATTACATCCGCAGCGTGCTGCGGCATGCTATAGAGGTCGGCCGTCTCGGCGAAGGCCAGACCATTGCGGCTCCAGGCCGCACGTTGCTGCTGATCACCGAGCATCCCGGCCAGGTAGTGGTTGAGCTGGGCCTGTTCGAACGGCTCGTCCAGCACGCGCCCGCAATCAGCCTCGCTGATGTAATGGGCATACCCGCACACTGCCGTGACCAACACCGGCAACCCGGCCACCGCTGCTTCGAGCAGCACAGTCCCGGTATTTTCGTTGTACGCCGGGTGAATCAACAGGTCGGCGCCCAGCAGAAAACGCGGGATATCACTGCGCCCCTTGAGGAACTGCACATTGTCGCCCAGGCCAAGGGTAGCACTCTGCAATTGGAATACTTTGGGGTCGTCCTGGCCAATTACAAACAGGCGGGTGCGCTTTTTCAGATCCGCAGGCAGTGCGGCCAGCGCCTTGAGGCTGCGGTCCACACCCTTGGTCTTGAAGCCCGAACCGATCTGCACCAGCAGCAAATCGTCGTCCGCGAGGTTGAATTCGGCGCGAAACCCGGCACGAATCTCGGCCGCATTCGGCGGCGCCCGACGATCCTGGGCAATGCCCGGCGGCAACAGGTGGAAGCGCTCCAGCGGCGTGTCGTAATGCTTGATAAACAGCGGCTGCTGGACCTCGGAGATCATCAGGACTTCAGTCTTGGCGTCCTTGGCAAACACCGCGCGCTCGTACTCGGAAAAGTGCCGGTAGCGACCAAAACTGCGGTACAGCGAGTGGCGCAGGTTTTGCGCCTTGTCTTCAAAACAGCCGTCTGCCGCGTAGTACACATCCAGGCCTGGCATTTTGTTGAAGCCGATCAAGCGGTCCACCGGGCGCTTGGCCAGGTCAGCCTGCATCCAGGCGGTCAGCTTCTCGTTGCGGCGGTGGTTGAAGAACGCCTTGACCGGCGCCACCAGCACTTCAAAACCTGGCGGGATGTCGCCTTCCCAGATAAGGGTATAGACACGGATCTGGTGGCCGCGCTGCTGGCACTCCAGGGCGATGCGCATGAAGTCGCGCTGCAAGCCACCAAAGGGGAAATATTTGTACAGAACAAATGCCAGTTGCATCAGTGCAGCTCCTCAGCCAATAACAACGTGCTCAGTCGGCTGGCCACACGCTCAGGGTTCAGGCGAGTAAAGCACAGTGGCCACTCGCGCTTGAGATCAAACCGACGCTGGTCTTCAGCGGTCGGTTGGTAGGTGCATTTCTTTTGCAGGCACGGCGCGCAGGGGAAATCGCTGCCCAAGTGGATCTGCGCCTTGCCATAGGCACCGGTCAGGCCCGGGTTGGTTGGGCCGAACAGGGAAATCGTCGGTACATCCAGTGCAGCCGCCAGATGCCCCAGGCCGGTATCCACGGCGACACAGGCCCGGGCGCCAGCCAGGACGCGCGCCACACCGGCCAGATTCAATTTAGGCAACACTTCGGCGTTGGCCAGGCCTTGGGCCAGGCGCTCGGCACGGGCTTTTTCGGCGGCATTGCCCCACGGCAACTTCACATCCACGCCCAGGCTGCCCATGCGCTCGGCCAGGTCGCGCCAGTAGGCTTCGGGCCAATGCTTGGTGTCCCAGGTGGTGCCATGAAGCAGCAGCACGAATGGTTTTTTCGGCGGCAGGCCCAGCAGTTTTTCGGTGCTCAAGCCGTAATCCCCCAGACCCTTGGGCAGGTCATAACCCAGGGCCACGGCGAACAACTGGCGTAAGCGCTCAACCGCATGCTGGCCACGGGCAACCGCCAGGCGACGGGAATAGAAACGTGCGGCGATTGGCTCGCGGGCCGACTGCTTGTCGAAGCCGGCCACCGGTGCCCGCACATAGCGGGTCAGCCAGGCGCTTTTGAGCAAGCCCTGGGCGTCGATCACCAGGTCATATTTGGTGGACTGGATCTGCTTCTTGAAGCGCCGCCACTCGCCGCTCTTGAAGGTCTGCCAGAGGTTCTTGCGCCAGCGGCGAATCGCCACCGGGATCACCTTGTCCACCGCCGGATGCCAGGTGGGGATTTCGGCGAAGCCTTCTTCCACCACCCAGTCGAAACGAATCCCCGGAATCGCCCGGGCCGCGTCGGTCAATGCCGGCAAGGCGTGAATCACATCGCCCAGGGATGAGGTCTTGATTACCAGTACCCGCAACTCAGTGAACCTCGACCACGTTGCCCTGCAACCGCTGCAAGGCTTCAGTCACCGGCTCTGGCAGCAATTGGCGCAGGCAATTGTAGTGACCGAAACGGCAGGTACGGTCAAAGCAGGGACTGCAATCGAGGCCCAGGCGCACCACTTCGACCTTGTCGGCCAACGGCGGCGTAAAGCCTGGCGAAGTGGAGCCATACACTGCCACCAGCGGGCGGTTCAGCGCAGCAGCCACGTGCATCAGGCCGGAGTCGTTGGACACCACCGAATCGGCACAGGACAGCAGGTCAATGGCCTCGGCCAGCGAGGTATCGCCACTGAGGTTGACCGCTTCTTCGCGCAGGCCGGGGATCAGGCGCTGGCGGATGTCTTCACCCACCGAATGATCGTTTTTCGAGCCAAACAGCCAGACTTGCCAGCCTTCGCGGATTTTCAGCTCGGCAACCTTGGCGTAATGCTCCGACGGCCAACGCTTGGATTCGCCAAACTCGGCACCAGGGCACAGCGCCAGCACCGGCCGGTCCAGGGTCAAGCCGAACTTGGCCAGGGCCGCATCGCGGGTAACCGGGTCGATTTGCAGGCTCGGCCGTGGATACGGCGTCGGCAACTCGGCATCGGGCGCGTAGGCCAGGGCCATGAAGCGCTCGATCATCAGCGGGTAGCGGGCCTTGTCGAGCTTGCGCACATCATTGAGCAAGCCATAGCGGAACTCGCCACGCCAGCCAGTGCGCTTGGGGATACCGGCGAAGAACGGCACCAGCGCCGACTTCATCGAGTTGGGCAGCAGGATCGCCTGGTCGTACTGGCCGGCCAGGGACTTGCCGATACGCCGCCGGGTCGCCAGCTCCAGCGCGCCATGGCCGAGCGGGAAGCTCAAGGCCTGGCGCACCTCGGGCATGCGCTCCAGGATCGGCCGGCTCCACTCGGGGGCGAGCACGTCGATTTGGCAGTCGGGATGACGCTGTTTCAGGCACTGGAACAGTGTCTGCGCCATCACCATGTCACCGACCCAACTGGGCCCAACGATCAGAATATTCATGTAGTTTCCACAAACGATTCGGGGAGGCTCATGCCTCCCCGCCTCGATATAACTGTAAGACCGTACTCATGTGAGTGCAGGCTTGTGTGGGAGCGGGCTTGCTCGCGATAGCATCGCCGCGGCCTGACTGACAGACCACAGCGCCTGCATCGCGAGCAAGCCCGCTCCCACATAAGTCCTGCTCCCACATCAGCATCGTGTCGCTGTGTTGATCTGGTTCAGTTTAGCCCCAGCTCATGCCAGATCCGTTTCACCTGGCGCCGTTCGTCAGCAAACTGATCCCCGGCAACCACCCCTGCCTCGTTCTGCAAGGCCTGGCGATGGGCCGCCGAGCGATAAGCCTTATACACCTCACGCAACAGGTGGGCATCGGCGGCGGGCATCAGCCCGACCTGCTCCAGGCCTTCCAGGATGCGGATGTTATCGGTATAGCGCAGCAACGATGGATGTTGCGCAGACCACGCCAAAGCGGCGTATTGCACCATAAATTCAATATCGACGATACCTCCGGCGTCCTGCTTGAGATCGAACACCGCCGTGGGCTCGAAGGCATTCGCAGCTGTGCCGGCCCCGGTCGACTTGGTGCCCAGGTTGTCGCGCATCTTGGCGCGCATCTCGCTGACCTCCTGGCGCAGCTTCGCCAGGTCCTGCGTGCGCCCCAGCACCTGCGCCCGCACGGCCTCAAACGCCCGGCCCACGTCCTGGCTGCCAACCAACACCCGTGCCCGCACTAGGGCCTGGTGCTCCCAGGTCCAGGCCTCGTTTTCCTGATAACGGGCAAAGGCCCCCAGGGAGCTGACCAGCAGCCCGGATGCGCCAGAAGGTCGCAGGCGCATATCCACTTCGTACAGCTGCCCGGAGTTGGTCTGGGTGGTCAACAGGTGAATGATCCGCTGGCCCAGCCGGGTAAAGAACTGCGCACCGTCGATCGGCTTGGCGCCGTCGGTTTCGGCTTGCGGATCACCGTCATGGATAAACACCAGGTCCAGGTCCGAACCATGGCCCAACTCGATACCACCAACCTTGCCATAACCGACAATGATAAAACCCGGATCGCACAAGGTCCCGTCCAACCGCTGCGGCGAACCATGGCGGGCGACGGTCTGGCGCCAGGCCAGGGCCAGCACTTGCTCAAGAATCGCCTCGGCGAGCCAGGTCAGGTAATCGCTGACTTTCATCAATGGCAGGCTGCCGGCGATTTCCGACGCCGCGACCCGCAGGCGGTGCGCCAACTTGAAGTGGCGCAAGGCCTCCATCTGCTGCTCAAGATCATCCTCAGGGATACGCGTCAGGCGCTCGCGCAATTCGGCAGCCAACTCCGGCGCCAACGGCGGCTTGAACAGGCGGCCTTCGTTAAGCAATTCGTCCAGCAGCAACGGGAAGCGGGTGATCTGCTCGGCAATCCACGGGCTGGCGGCGCATAGGGTCAACAGCCGACGCAGGGCGTCAGGGTTTTCCGTCAACAGCACCAGATACGCAGAACGTCGGGCAACGGCTTCTACCAGCGGCAGTACGCGCTCCAGCACCAGGTCCGGGTTGGCGTGCTCGACCGCCTGGGCCAGCAGGCGCGGGATGAATGCGTCCAGACGCTCACGCCCCAGGCGCTGCATCGCCCGCAGTTGCGGGCTGCTGCGCAGGCCGGCCAAGGCTTTCAGGGCCTTGGGCGCGTCGGCAAAGCCGCCTTCAGCCAATTGGCGACAGGCAGCCTCTTCATTTTGGGATTCTTCCCACAGGGGCAACCACTCACCGCCCACCACCAATTCGCTTTCTGCACCGTCCTCTTCGTCCGGATCGGCAATCACCTGGCGGAAATGCCAGTCCACCCGGCCACGCCAGTACATCAATTGCTCATGGAACGCGGTCCAATTGGCAAAACCCAGCATGAACGCAATACGCGCCTGGTCTTCATCATTGTTGGGCAGCATCTGTGTCTGACGGTCGGCGATGGCCTGGATCGCATGTTCGGTGTAGCGCAGGAATTCATAGCCACTGCGCAACTCGGCAATCACCGCCGGCGGCAGGTAGCCCTGGCCTTCCAGGGTGCCCAGCACCTTCAACAATGGCCGTTGTTGCAGGCTCAGGTCACGACCACCGTGGATCAACTGGAACGCCTGGGCGATAAACTCCACCTCGCGGATGCCTCCAGCGCCCAGCTTGATATTCTCGGCCATGCCCTTGCGCCGCACTTCCTGCTGGATCAACTGCTTCATGGTGCGCAGCGCTTCGATGGCGGAAAAATCCAGGTAGCGCCGATAGACGAACGGGCGCAACAGATCGAGCAACTGCGCGCCGGCCTGTTGATCGCCGGCCACCACCCGCGCCTTGATCATCGCGTAGCGTTCCCAGTCGCGGCCCTGATCCTGGTAGTACTGCTCCAATGCATTGAAACTGAGCACCAGCGCCCCGGCCGAACCATAGGGCCGCAGGCGCATGTCGACACGGAACACAAAGCCGTCGACGGTCATCGGGTCCAGGGCCTTGATCAGTTTCTGGCCCAGGCGGATAAAGAACTCCTGGTTATCCAGGGCACGCTTGGCGCCCACGGTCTCGCCGCCCTCGGGGTAGGCGAAGATCAGGTCGATGTCCGACGACAGGTTCAACTCCACCGCGCCCAGCTTGCCCATGCCGAGGATGACCATCTGCTGCGGCTCGCCGCTGCGCCCGCCGGTGGGGATGCCGAATTGCGCGCAGTGGCGCTGGTACAACCACTGGTACGCCTGGTCGATGCTGGCGTCGGCCATGTCCGACAGGTCACGGCAGGTCTGCACCAGGTCCGCCTGTCGGGTCAGGTCGCGCCAAATAATCCGCACTTGCTGGCGAGTGCGTTGGCGACGCAGCACGCGGCCCAGTTCTTCTTCTGTTTCAGCCTGCTGCACCGCTGCGGCAATCTGCCCGCACAGTTCATCGGGCGCAAAGCCGCGATCCAGCTCGCCCTTGGCCACCAGTTCGAGCAACATCAAAGGGTCACGAACACTCTGTTCAATGACGAAATCACTGGCAGCGCATACCCGGGAAAAGTCAGCCCAGCGTTGCGGCGTCCACGCGGACAGGCCATGATCGGCCTCCAGCATGGCCACCGCGTCACGAAATGACTGCTCGGCCCTGCTCGCAAATGGCAACAGAATGGCTGGGAGTTCAACCAGCATTGGAAGGCTCATGGTCTATCCTTGATCGGCGCGCAAATGGCTTGTGGCTGTGAACGCAAGAACCGCGCGCGATGAAGGACTGTCGAACAAAAGTTAGAAATAGCTGAAAAAACATTAATTTTGGCAGGCAACATTAAACTTCTACCTTTTCTCGTTCGCAAAAGATCAACAATAACGATTATGCTCACCAGCCAGACCGAGCCATACGCTCAGTCTTGTGTAGTTTTACTACTCGTATATACATTCGAAAGGCTGAAATGGCCGACGATTTGTAGTAAAACTACAGGACGCCGAAGCAACCTTCGGCCATCCAAGAATTTATGTCGTCTGCCCACAAGGCCAGTCGCAAACTTCAGGCAACCGATTCTGGTAGCCTTTCCGCCCTGGAGCAAGCCATGCAAGACCTCGATCCCGTCGAAACCCAGGAATGGCTGGACGCCCTGGAATCGGTTCTCGATAAAGAAGGCGAAGACCGTGCTCACTACCTGATGACCCGTATGGGCGAACTCGCGACCCGCAGCGGCTCGCAACTGCCCTACGCCATCACCACGCCATACCGCAACACCATCCCTGTTACCCACGAAGCACGCATGCCTGGCGACCTGTTCATGGAACGCCGCATTCGCTCGCTGGTACGCTGGAACGCGATGGCGATGGTTATGCGCACGAACTTGAAAGATTCTGACCTGGGCGGTCACATCTCCAGCTTCGCTTCCAGCGCAACCCTGTATGACATCGGTTTCAACTACTTCTTCCAGGCCCCGACCGACGAACACGGCGGCGACCTGATCTACTTCCAGGGTCACACCTCGCCAGGCGTCTACGCCCGTGCGTTCATGGAAGGTCGCATCACCGAAGACCAGATGAACAACTTCCGCCAGGAAGTCGACGGTGGCGGCCTGTCGTCCTACCCGCACCCTTGGCTGATGCCTGACTTCTGGCAGTTCCCGACCGTTTCCATGGGTCTGGGCCCGATCCAGGCGATCTACCAGGCACGTTTCATGAAGTACCTGGAAGCCCGTGGCTTCATCCCCGAAGGCAAGCAGAAAGTCTGGTGCTTCCTGGGCGACGGCGAGTGCGACGAGCCGGAATCCCTGGGCGCTATCTCCCTGGCCGGCCGCGAGAAGCTGGACAACCTGATCTTCGTCATCAACTGCAACCTGCAGCGCCTCGACGGCCCGGTTCGCGGCAACGGCAAGATCATCCAGGAACTCGAAGGCGTGTTCCGCGGTGCTCAGTGGAACGTGACCAAAGTCATCTGGGGCCGTTTCTGGGACCCACTGCTGGCCAAGGACGTCGACGGCATCCTGCAACGTCGCATGGACGAAGTCATCGACGGCGAATACCAGAACTACAAGGCCAAAGACGGCGCGTTCGTACGTGAACACTTCTTCAACACGCCAGAACTCAAGGCGATGGTTGCAGACCTGTCCGACGACGAGATCTGGAAACTCAACCGTGGCGGCCACGACCCGTACAAGGTCTACGCGGCGTACCACGAAGCGGTCAACCACAAAGAACAACCTACCGTCATCCTGGCCAAGACCATCAAGGGTTATGGCACCGGTGCCGGCGAAGCGAAGAACACCGCGCACAACACCAAGAAAGTCGATGTCGACAGCCTGAAGTTGTTCCGTGACCGCTTCGACATCCCGGTCAAGGATGAAGAACTGGAAAACCTGCCGTTCTTCAAGCCGGAGCCAAACAGCGCCGAAGCCCGCTACCTCAGCGAACGTCGCACTGCCCTGGGCGGTTTCGTGCCACAACGCCGCGCACAGAGCTTCGGTGTGCCGACACCAGACCTCAGCACCCTCAAGGCTATCCTTGACGGTTCGGGCGACCGTGAAATCTCCACCACCATGGCCTTCGTGCGGATCCTCGCGCAACTGGTCAAGGACAAGGAAATCGGCCCGCGCATCGTCCCGATCATCCCGGACGAAGCCCGTACCTTCGGTATGGAAGGCATGTTCCGTCAGTTGGGCATCTACTCCTCCGTCGGCCAGCTCTACGAGCCAGTCGATAAAGACCAGGTGATGTTCTACAAAGAAGACAAGAAGGGCCAGATCCTCGAAGAAGGCATCAACGAAGCGGGCGCCATGAGCTCCTTCATCGCTGCCGGTACTTCGTACTCCAGCCACAACCAGCCGATGCTGCCGTTCTACATCTTCTACTCGATGTTCGGCTTCCAGCGCATTGGCGACCTGGCCTGGGCTGCCGGCGACAGCCGTACCCGTGGTTTCCTGATCGGCGGTACTGCCGGGCGGACCACGCTGAACGGCGAAGGCCTGCAACACGAAGACGGTCACAGCCACATCCTGGCTGCCACCATCCCGAACTGCCGCACCTTTGATCCAACCTACGGCTATGAGCTGGCGGTGATCATCCAGGACGGCATGAAGAAGATGACCGAAGAGCAGCAGGACGTTTTCTACTACATCACCGTGATGAACGAGTCCTACCAGCAGCCAGCCATGCCGGCCGGTGTTGAAGAAGGCATCATCAAGGGCATGTACCTGCTCGAAGAAGACACCAAGGAAGCGGCACACCACGTACAGCTGATGGGCTCCGGCACCATCCTGCGCGAAGTGCGTGAAGCGGCGAAGATCCTGCGTGAAGAGTTCAACGTCGGCGCTGACGTGTGGAGCGTGACCAGCTTCAACGAACTGCGTCGCGACGGCCTGGCCGTAGAGCGCAGCAACCGCCTGCACCCTGGCCAGAAGCCAGCCAAGAGCTATGTCGAAGAGTGCCTGGCCGGCCGTAAAGGTCCAGTCATTGCCTCTACCGACTACATGAAACTGTTTGCTGAACAAATTCGCCAGTGGGTCCCGTCCAAGGAATTCAAAGTCCTGGGCACCGACGGTTTCGGCCGCAGTGACAGCCGCAAGAAGCTGCGTCACTTCTTCGAAGTCGACCGTCACTTCGTGGTGTTGGCAGCCCTGGAAGCCTTGGCTGACCGTGGTGAGATCGAACCCAAGGTGGTGGCGGATGCCATCGTCAAGTTCGGGATCAACCCGGAAAAACGCAACCCACTGGACTGCTGAGGAGACTATCTGTGAGCGAGCTCATTCGCGTACCTGACATCGGCAGCGGTGAAGGTGAAGTAATTGAACTGTTTGTGAAGGTCGGCGACAAAGTCGAAGCCGACCAGAGCATCCTGACCCTGGAGTCGGACAAGGCGAGCATGGAAATCCCTGCTCCCAAGGCCGGCGTGGTCAAAAGCCTGAAAGTGAAGCTGGGCGACCGCTTGAAAGAAGGCGACGAACTGCTTGAGCTGGAAATCGAAGGTGCCGCTGATGCGGCCCCTGCGGCGGCCGCTCCTGCTGCTGCCCCGGCTCCCGCTGAAAAGCCTGCCGCTGCTGCCGAGGCCCCAGCGGCCCCGGCTGCTGCACCTGCCGCCGCTGCTACCGTCCAGGACATTCACGTTCCGGACATCGGCTCGTCGGGCAAGGCCAAGATCATCGAGCTGCTGGTTAAAGTCGGCGACACCGTCGAAGCCGACCAGTCGCTGATCACCCTGGAGTCCGACAAGGCCTCCATGGAAATCCCATCGCCGGCTGCCGGCGTGGTGGAAAGCATTGCCGTGAAGCTGGAAGACGAAGTCGGCACTGGTGACTTCATCCTCAAGCTGAAAGTAGCGGGCGCTGCGGCTCCTGCTGCTGCCGCTCCAGCCGCCGCTGCTCCGGCCGCCAAGGCTGAAGCTGCACCTGCTGCTGCCCCGGCGCCTACGGCAAAAGCCGAGGCCGCTCCGGCCCCGGCTGCTGCCCCAGCACCAAGCGGTGCCAAGACCCATGCCGGTCCTGCTGTGCGCCAACTGGCCCGTGAGTTCGGCGTCGAGTTGAGCGCAGTCAGCCCAACCGGTCCGCACGGTCGTGTGCTCAAGGAAGACGTACAGGTTTACGTCAAATCCATGATGCAAAAAGCCAAGGAAGCTCCGGCTGCCGGCGCTGCTACCGGTGGCTCGGGCATTCCGCCAATCCGCACCGTGGACTTCAGCCGCTTCGGCGAAATCGAAGAAGTGCCGATGACCCGCCTGATGCAAATCGGCGCAGCCGGTCTGCACGCCAGCTGGCTGAACATTCCGCACGTGACTCAGTTCGACCAGGCCGACATCACCGACCTGGAAGCTTTCCGCGTTGCGCAGAAAGCCGTGGCCGAGAAGGCCGGCGTGAAACTGACCGTACTGCCACTGCTGCTCAAGGCCTGCGCGCACCTGCTCAAGGAACTGCCGGACTTCAACAGTTCGCTGGCACCCAGCGGCAAAGCGATCATTCGCAAGAAGTACGTGCACATCGGTTTTGCGGTCGACACCCCGGATGGCCTGCTGGTACCGGTCATCAAGAACGTCGACCAGAAGAGCCTGCTGCAGCTGGCTGGCGAAGCGGCTGCACTGGCTGCCAAGGCCCGTGACAAGAAGCTGACTCCGGACGACATGCAAGGTGCCTGCTTCACCATCTCCAGCCTCGGGCACATTGGCGGCACTGGCTTCACGCCAATCGTCAACGCGCCGGAAGTGGCGATCCTCGGTGTCTCCAAGGCCACCATCCAGCCAGTCTGGGACGGCAAGGCCTTCCAGCCGAAGCTGATGCTGCCGCTGTCGTTGTCCTACGATCACCGTGTGATCAATGGCGCGGCCGCTGCACGTTTCACCCAGCGCCTGAGCCAGTTGCTGAACGACATCCGCACGATCCTGCTGTAACCCAACGGGCCTCCCCTTCACCGGGGAGGCCTGGCTGCACCGATTTCCGAGCGCCACGCTCGTACCTCAACCCCGCCAATTTGGCGGGGCTTTTTTTGCCCACCTGAATTGCCCATGCCCTTCTGTAGGAGCGAGCTTGCTCGCGAAAAAACTCAAGGACGCCACGCTCATTCAGGTTAGGCGCGTTATCGTTAACGATTTTCGCGAGCAAGCTCGCGCCTACAAAGGGCATGCAGGATAACCGTCCATCATTGCGACTGTAGAAAACCGCTGCGCGGCCGATAACCCACTTATAGCACTTAGCCTTCATCCTCACTTGTCAGTCCGTGCTGCATGATGCAACCTTGCCGCAGACAACAGTAAAGAGGGCGATAGCCCGGCGCGATGCGCATTTTTCCAAGCGAGTTTCCCCATGAAAAGCCAACCCGATGTCGCCCGAACGGCGGCCGAGGTCGTGACGCAATTACCGGTGCCTTCGCGCCTCGGTATGCTGCGTTTCGAGCGGCTGAATGAGGCAAGCTGGGCGCTGCTGTACCTCGACCCCAATTGTGAACGCCAATTCGGCCTGCCCGCGGTAGAGCTGTGCTCGCTGGTCGGCTCGCCCTACGCCAGCCTGATGGAGCCCCAGGCGCGCTACCAACTGCACGATGCGATCCAGCAGCAACTGACCCTCAGCCCCCATTACCTGGTGCGCTACACCCTGCACACCAACGACGGCCCGCTGAGCCTGCTGGAGGTGGGTGAGGCCTACAAGCAGCACAATCGCCATCTGCTGCGCGGCTACCTGATGGTGGTGGACGGTTTGTTCAGTAACCTGACACCTGTGCCCGCCGCCGACCTGGAAGACCAGAACAGTCGCCTGCAGATCGCCCTGGAGCTCAACCAGCGCGCGCAGCAGGAGCAGTTGCAGCACCTGGAACGGGTGCGTGCCCAACAGGAACTGATCCTGCTGCTGGCCCGCCAGCGCTACAGCACCAACAACTCCCTGCAAGAAGCCGCCGAACTGATCACCCGCAGCGCCTGTGACATCTACCAGATCGACTGTGCCAGCATCTGGAATCTGGAAGGTCAGCAACTGGTGCCGATTTCGGCCTTTAATCGCGCCGACCAACAGCACCATCTGCCATTGTCGATTGATGCCAGCGGCTTCCCGGATTATCTGGAAGCCCTGCACAGCAGCCGTGCCATCGATGCCAGCAATGCCATGCGCGACCCGCGCACCCGGGAAATGGTCGAAACCCTGCGCCCCATGGACGTCCACGCGATGCTCGATGCCAGCATCCGCATCGACGGCCAGGTAGTGGGCGTGCTGTGCCTGGAGCAAAGCACCGGCACCCGGGATTGGCTATCTGATGAGATAGCCTTTGCCGGCGAGTTGGCCGACCAGTTCGCCCAGGTCATCAACAACCATAACCGCCGCGCCGCCACCAGCGCCCTGCACCTATTCCAGCGCGCCGTGGAGCAAAGTGCCAATGCCTTCCTGCTGGTCAATTGCGACGGCGTGGTGGAGTACGTCAACCCCAGCTTCACCGCGATCACCCAGTACAGCACCGAGGAAGTCCACGGTCATCGCCTGGCCCAGTTGCCGGCCCTGGAAAACCTCAGCGAACTGTTGTTCGACGCGCCCTCCAGCCTGGCCAAGAGCAACAGCTGGCAGGGCGAATTCAAGAGCCGGCGCAAAAACCTCGAACCGTACTGGGGCCAACTGTCGATTTCCAAGGTCTATGGCGACAATCGCGAACTGACCCACTACATCGGCATCTACGAAGACATCACCCAGACCAAACTGGCCCAGCAGCGTATCGAACGCCTGGCCTACACCGACAACCTGACCAACCTGGGCAACCGCCCGGCATTCATCCGCAACCTCGATGAACGCTTCGCCCGCGACAGCGACGCGCCCATCAGCCTGCTGCTGGTGGACATCGACAACTTCAAGCGGATCAATGACAGCCTCGGCCACCAGACCGGCGACAAGTTGCTGATCAGCCTGGCCCGGCGCCTGCGCAACAGTCTCAATGCCGGCGGTAGCCTGGCGCGCTTTGCCAGTAACGAATTTGCAGTGCTGCTCGACAACGCCGACCTTGAGGTCGGCCAGCAAATGGCCTGCCAACTGCTGATGACCCTCGATAAGCCGATGTTCGTCGACAACCAACTGATCAGTGTCACCGGCTCCGTGGGCCTGGCCTGCGCGCCGCTGCATGGCCGCGACCCGCAGACCCTGATGCGCAACGCCGGCCTGGCGCTGCACAAGGCCAAGGCTAACGGCAAACACCAGGTGCAGGTGTTTACCGAGGCCCTGAATGCCGAGGCCAGCTACAAACTGTTCGTGGAAAACAACCTGCGCCGCGCCCTGACCCAGAACGAGCTGGACGTGTTCTACCAACCCAAGCTGTGCCTGCGCAGCGGTCGCTTGTTGGGCATGGAAGCGCTGCTGCGCTGGAACCATCCGGAAAAGGGCATGATCCGTCCGGACCAGTTCATCAGCGTTGCCGAAGAGACCGGGCTGATCATCCCCATCGGCAAATGGATCGCGCGCCAGGCCTGCCGCATGAGCAAGCAGTTGAGCGCCGCCGGCATGGGCAACCTGCAGGTGGCGATCAACCTGTCGCCCAAGCAGTTTTCCGACCCGGACCTGGTGGCGTCCATCGCCAGTATCCTCAAGGAAGAGCAATTGCCCGCCAACCTGCTGGAGCTGGAACTGACCGAAGGCCTGCTGCTGGAAGCCACCGAGGACACGCGCCTGCAACTGGACCAGTTGAAGAGCTTTGGCCTGACCCTGGCCATGGATGATTTCGGCACTGGTTACTCATCCCTGAGTTACCTGAAGAAATTCCCCATCGACATCATCAAGATCGACCGCAGCTTTATCCATGAAATCCCGGATAACCAGGACGACATGGAAATCACCTCGGCGGTGATCGCCATGGCGCACAACCTCAAGCTCAAGGTGGTCGCCGAAGGCATCGAGACCGCCGAGCAACTGGCGTTCCTGCGCCGCCATCGATGCGACGTCGGCCAGGGCTACCTGTTCGACCGGCCAATCCCCGGCTCCGAGTTGCTGGACAAGCTCAAACGCTATCCACGCGGGCCAATCGCCTGACAGCGCTGTAACACTCGGGCACACTGGTGGTCTGAACTGTTAACTCAACCTGACGAGAGGACTGATCATGGTCTTGCGCTCGGAAATCCTGGTGAATAAAAACGTGCTGCCTACTGCCGAACAAGCTTTGCCTGGTCGTGAAACCCCGATGAGCCTGCCCGAGACGCACTTCGTCAACGGCAATCCGCTGCTGGGCCCGTTCATGGATGATGTGGGATTCGCGATCTTTGGCCTGGGGTGTTTCTGGGGCGCCGAACGCAAATTCTGGCAGCGCGACGGCGTGGTCAGCACCGTGGTCGGCTATGCCGGCGGCTTAACGCCAAACCCGACCTATGAAGAAGTCTGCTCGGGCCTGACCGGTCATAGCGAAGTGGTACTGGTGGTGTATGACCAGGCCAAACTCAAGTACGAAGACCTGCTGAAGATGTTCTGGGAACTGCACAACCCGACCCAGGGCATGCGCCAGGGCAACGACATCGGCAGCCAGTATCGCTCGGTGATCTATGCCACCACGCCAGAGCAACTGGACGCTGCGAATGCCAGCGCACAGGCCTATCAGCAAGAATTGACCAAGGCTGGGCTGGGCGAAATCACCACTGAAATCGACCAGGCGCCGACGGTGTACTTCGCCGAGGCCTATCACCAGCAGTACCTGGCGAAGAACCCGCAGGGTTACTGCGGTATCGGCGGTACTGGCGTGACCTGCCCGATCTAAAAGACAACCCAATCAAAATGTGGGAGCGGGCTTGCTCGCTCCCACATTTGTTCTGTGACCGCCTTTAGATCCGGTTACTCGGCAATCAGCCAATCCATCTGCCACCCACCCTGGGTCTGCCCCAGCTTCTTCGACAGCCACGGCAGCAGCTCACGCAACTCCTCCTCCAACCCCCACGGCGGGTTGGCAATCGCCAGGCCCGAGCCAGTGAGGGTGTTGGGCGTGTCCAGCGGATGCACCAGCAATTCCACGCGCAGCAGCTTTGGCGCGCCGGTACCTGCCAGGTCCTGATAGAAGCGACGCAACATGCGCTGGTCCTTCACCGGGTACCAGATCGCGGCGACCGTCTGGCGCATGCGGCCCACGGCCTCCTTGAGGGAGGCGGCGCAGCGCTGCATCTCGTCGAGTTGCTCGAACGGCGGGTCGATCAGCATCAACGCACGCTTTTCCGGCACCGGCAGCAAAGCCCGTGGCACATGCCAACCTTCGCCCAGATGCACCTTCACCCGGCGGTCGCCCTTCATGTTGTCCTTGAGCAGCACGCCGTCTTCCGGGTGTTTTTCATTGAGCAGCACGCGGTCCTGGGGACGAGTCAGGCGTCGCGCCAGCTCTGGCGAACCTGGGTAATAGCGCAACTGGCCATCCGGGTTCATCTCGTGCAGCACCTGCATGTAGTCAGCGGTCAGCGCCGGCAGGTCCGCCTCGCCCCACAGGCGGGCGATGCCCTCCAGGTATTCACCGGTGCGGTTGGCCTGGTCGCCTTGCAGGTCGTACAGACCAATCCCGGCGTGGGTGTCGAGATAGGCAAACGGCTGCTCCTTGCGCGACATCAGGGCGATGAGGCGGGTCAAGGTCAGGTGTTTGAAGACATCGGCGTGGTTGCCGGCGTGAAAGGCGTGACGATAATTCATGGTTGCTCCTGCGCAGGGGGCGAAGTTTACCTTCTACGCGGGCAAAGGTGCAGGGCTGCATGCCGGGCGGTGCTTTTTGTCGGACACCGGACTGGATTGAGTAGCCCATTTCCCAAAACTGTAAAAGCCCCCCGAATTCAGCCGCCACAAGCACGACAGACGTGAGTCGGGTCCTTAAATTGCTGCGTCATCTTCATTCAAAGGAATGCCTGTATGACACGCAACCACCCTCTTGTGAAATGCCTCCACACCGACAAAAACTGCTGGGTTTCGCTTCGCTGGGTATAGGTACGGCGGGCGACGCCTGGAGTCGCCATCTGCAAGGCATTGGCAAAACCCTTGAAGACATTGATGCCCTGCACAAACAGTCCCTGCGCCAGGGCGGGGGCACGGTGCGAGATGATTTCCTGGCCCGACGCCAAACCTTGTTTGCCAAGCTGGAGTCGCAGATGCGCGGGTTCGCCCGATATGGCACGGGTTTACGCAATGAGGGCTCGATCAAGAAAATGCTGGGGATATCCACCAGGAGTTACCTGCATACCGGGGAGATCACTCGGTATGCCGAAACCGTTGCGCGGATTTCAAAGACCGCGAAGCTGCTTAAGAACGGCACGCCACTGGGAATTGCGTTGAGTACGACCTCGACGGCGCTGCAAATTAAGGAGGCATGTTCTACTGGAAGAGAAGAGCAGTGCAGGATGGCAAAATATACCGAACTGGGAAAACTGGCCGGCGGGGTTGCTGGTGGCTCACTCGGTGGCGCTGCCGGATCGCTACTATGCCTCACCATTTTAGCCCCCACCACTGGCCCAGGAGCCTTGACTTGCCTGCTGATTGGCGCAGGGATTGGCGGCGCAGCAGGTGGGAGCCTCGGGGGTACGGGCGGCGAAAAGGCAGGATTACTTTTGTATGAATATTGATTATTTCTTGAATCTCCCTGCCAGCGCCCAGATCGTAATCGGCTCGCTAACGGCGGTAGTTATTACCAATATTCTCGGAGTGTTTTTGTGTTATCGAAAGCTTGAGGCTATGGAAGCTCACTTAAACAAGTGTCGACTCGTCAGCTTTCACGGCAGTTACTTCGGGAACTCACCGCGAGGAAGAATGATGAGGCTTTGCGCAGTGTATGCAGCCATTGCGCTGCCCAGGCTGAATGCGCGACGTGGTGTCGTTGACCTTCAGCAGGTACAGGCCTTTCCACGCGACATCAAGATTCTGCTTCACGGAACCGCCCTTCTGGGTGTGGCCGGTATGGCAGGGCTGATCATCACTTACTTCGATTAACTTTGGGCAAAAAAACGGCCCGTCATCCAAAGGATGCGGGCCGTTTTCAGTTCAGCGGGCCATCAAGGCTCGCATGAACGCCTCATTTATTGAGGTTGTAGTCTTTCTCGGCAGCAGTGAAGCGCTCAACCATACCGGCGGTAGGTGCGCCCATCTTGCTCACGAAGTAGATCGCCAGGCTGGCGAAGATAAAGCCTGGGATGATTTCGTACAGGCCCAGCAGTTCGAAGTGCTTCCACACGATCACGGTGATCGCGCCGACCAGGATACCGGCCAGTGCGCCGTTGCGGGTCATGCCTTTCCACAGTACAGAGATCAGGACCACTGGACCGAACGCGGCACCGAAGCCTGCCCAGGCGTAGCTCACCAGGCCCAGTACACGGTTTTCCGGGTTGGCAGCCATCGCGATGGCGATCAACGCAACCACCAGCACCATGATACGGCCGACCCATACCAGTTCAAGCTGGGAAGCACCTTTGCGCAGGAAAGCCTTGTAGAAGTCTTCGGTCAGGGCGCTGGAGCACACCAGCAATTGGCAGCTCAGGGTGCTCATCACGGCAGCCAGGATGGCCGACAGCAGCACGCCCGCGATCCATGGGTTGAACAGCAGCTTGGCCAGCTCGATGAAGACACGCTCAGGGTTTTCGGTCACGGGACCGGCGACTTCTGGGTGCGCCGAGAAGTAGGCAATACCGAAGAAGCCTACAGCCACGGTGCCGGCCAGGCACAGGATCATCCAGGTCATGGAGATGCGACGCGCCTTGGCAATCGACTTCACCGAATCCGCCGCCATGAAACGCGCGAGGATGTGCGGCTGGCCGAAGTAGCCCAGGCCCCAGCCCATCAGCGAGATGATGCCGATGAAGGTGGTGTTTTTCAGCATGTCGAAGCTGGTTGGATCTTTCGCTTCAATGGCCAGGAACGTGGTGTCCACGCCGCCGGTGGCCAGCAGCACGATGATGGGCGTCAGGATCAACGCGAAGATCATCAGGGTGGCTTGTACGGTATCTGTCCAGCTCACTGCCAGGAAACCACCGATGAAGGTGTAGGCAATCGTCGCCGCAGCACCGGCCCACAGCGCCGTCTCGTAGGACATGCCGAAGGTGCTTTCGAACAGACGGGCACCGGCCACAATGCCGGAGGCGCAGTAGATGGTGAAGAACACCAGGATCACGACGGCCGAGATAATCCGCAGCAGGCCGCTTTTGTCTTCAAAGCGGCTGGAGAAGTAGTCCGGCAGGGTCAGGGCGTCGCCGTTGTGTTCGGTCTGCACGCGCAGGCGACCGGCCACAAACAGCCAGTTCAGGTAAGCACCGACAACCAGGCCGATGGCGATCCAGCTTTCCGACAGGCCCGACATGTAGATGGCACCTGGCAGGCCCATCAACAACCAGCCGCTCATATCCGAGGCGCCAGCCGAGAGTGCGGTGACGACGCTGCCGAGGCTGCGACCGCCTAGAATGTAATCGGAAAGGTTATTGGTGGAGCGATAGGCCATGAGACCAATCAACACCATTGCCGCGATGTAGATCACAAATGTGATCAGGGTTGGATTACTTACGCTCATTGAGTTACGCCCTGGCTTTGTTTTTATGTAGCGGCGGTCTGTCAGCCCACCTACAAGAGAGTAGCTTGTAGACGAAGCTGCATGCCGCGCATTTATGACTGACGTTTCCCCAGGAAAGCCATCAGCCGATGAACCGAACTTTGCAGATGGTTGCACCTTGGTGCGCGAATGCTATTCAACAAAGCAAATAAGGTGCAACCAGTTTCGTGAGAATTAGTTGCACCTAAGCGCGTTTTTCGGCAAACGGCGGCTTTTTGCTCCTTTTCGGAGCAAGAACAGCCAAATCCAGAAGCAAATGCACCAATATCAAGCCGATTCCGTCGAGTGAAATTGTTTTCTGACGAGCAGCGCGGGTTTCATGAAGAAAATGGGTTGCACCCGGTTGCACCTCGTTCAGCGCAAAGCTAATCTTGCCGCCAGCTGATGCCACGCAGTAGTGGCACCCATGAGGATAAAAATATGGCTACGACCACCCTTGGGGTCAAACTCGATGACCCAACCCGCGAACGCCTCAAGGCCGCCGCGACCTCCATTGATCGCACGCCGCACTGGCTGATCAAGCAGGCAATTTTCAATTACCTGGAGAAACTTGAGGGTGGTGCAACCCTGACCGAGCTCAACGGCTCGGGCATCAAGGACGCAGACGACGCCGGCGAGGTGCAGAACGATCACGCCCACCAGTGCTTCCTGGAATTCGCTGAAAGCATCCTCCCGCAATCGGTACTGCGCGCTTCGATCACTGCTGCTTACCGTCGCCCCGAGCCAGAAGTGGTGCCGATGCTGATCGAGCAGGCACGCCTGCCGGCCCCAATGGCCGAGGCCACCAACAAGCTGGCCGCCTCGATTGCCGAGAAACTGCGCAATCAGAAGAGCGCCGGCGGCCGTGCCGGGATTGTTCAGGGCCTGTTGCAGGAATTCTCCCTGTCGTCCCAGGAAGGCGTGGCACTGATGTGCCTGGCCGAAGCGCTGCTGCGCATCCCGGACAAGGGCACCCGTGACGCGCTGATCCGCGACAAGATCAGCACCGGCAACTGGCACCCACACTTGGGTAACAGCCCATCGCTGTTCGTCAACGCCGCCACCTGGGGCCTGTTGCTGACCGGTAAACTGGTGGCCACGCACAACGAGGCGGGTTTGACCTCGTCCCTGAGCCGCATCATCGGCAAAAGCGGCGAGCCGATGATCCGCAAGGGTGTCGACATGGCCATGCGCCTGATGGGCGAGCAGTTCGTCACCGGCGAAACCATCGCCGAAGCCCTGGCCAACGCGAGCAAGTTCGAAGCCAAGGGTTTCCGTTATTCCTACGACATGCTCGGTGAAGCCGCACTCACCGAACACGATGCGCAGAAATACCTGGCCTCGTACGAACAAGCCATTCACTCCATCGGCAAAGCCTCCCATGGCCGTGGGATTTATGAAGGCCCGGGTATCTCCATCAAGCTGTCGGCCCTGCACCCTCGCTACAGCCGCGCCCAGTACGAGCGCGTGATGGACGAGCTGTACCCGCGCCTGCTGTCCCTGACCCTGCTGGCCAAGCAATACGACATCGGCCTGAACATCGACGCCGAAGAAGCCGACCGCCTGGAACTGTCCCTGGACCTGCTGGAGCGCCTGTGCTTCGAGCCACAACTGACCGGCTGGAACGGCATCGGTTTCGTGATCCAGGCTTACCAGAAGCGTTGCCCGTACGTGATCGACTACGTGATCGACCTGGCACGCCGCAGCCGTCACCGCCTGATGATCCGCCTGGTAAAAGGCGCGTACTGGGACAGCGAAATCAAGCGCGCCCAGGTCGAAGGCCTGGAAGGCTATCCGGTGTACACCCGCAAGGTGTACACCGACGTTTCCTACATTGCCTGCGCACGCAAGCTGCTGTCGGTACCGGAAGTCATCTACCCGCAGTTCGCCACGCACAACGCCCACACCCTGTCGGCCATCTACCATATTGCCGGCCAGAACTATTACCCCGGCCAGTACGAGTTCCAGTGCCTGCACGGCATGGGTGAACCGCTGTACGAACAGGTTGTAGGCAAGGTTTCCGAAGGCAAGCTGAACCGCCCGTGCCGCGTGTACGCCCCGGTTGGCACCCACGAAACACTGTTGGCCTACCTCGTGCGTCGCCTGCTGGAAAACGGCGCCAACACTTCGTTCGTCAACCGTATCGCCGACCAATCCATCTCGATCCAGGAGCTGGTGGCCGATCCAGTGGCCAGCATCGAGCAGATGGCGACGCTGGAAGGCGGCTTCGGCCTGCCGCACCCGCGTATCCCGCTGCCGCGTGACCTGTATGGCAGCGAGCGTGCCAACTCGGCCGGTATCGACCTGGCCAACGAACACCGCCTGGCGTCACTGTCCTGCGCCTTGCTGGCCACCGCGCACAACCACTGGAAAGCTGCGCCGATGCTCGGTTGCGCGTCCAGCAATGAAGTTGCTGCGCCGGTACTGAACCCGTCCGACCTGCGTGATGTGGTCGGCCATGTCCAGGAAGCCACCGTCGAAGACGTCGACAACGCGATCCAGTGCGCCCTTAACGCCGCACCGATCTGGCAGGCCACCCCGCCGGCCGAACGCGCGGCGATCCTGGAACGCGCCGCTGACCTGATGGAAGGCGAGATCCAGCCATTGATGGGCCTGCTGGCCCGTGAAGCCGGCAAGACCTTCGCCAACGCCATCGCCGAAGTGCGTGAAGCCGTGGACTTCCTGCGTTACTACGCGGTGCAGGCCCGTAACGATTTCACCAACGACGCCCACCGCCCATTGGGCCCGGTGGTCTGCATCAGCCCGTGGAACTTCCCGCTGGCGATCTTCAGTGGCCAAGTCGCCGCTGCACTGGCCGCCGGTAACCCGGTGCTGGCCAAGCCGGCCGAACAAACCCCGCTGGTGGCCGCGCAGGCCGTGCGCCTGTTGCTGGAAGCCGGCATTCCGCAAGGCGTGCTGCAACTGCTGCCGGGCCAGGGCGAAAGCGTCGGTGCCCGACTGGTCGGTGATGAGCGCGTCAAAGGCGTGATGTTCACCGGCTCCACCGAAGTGGCGCGCCTGCTGCAACGCAACGTCGCCGGTCGCCTGGATGCCCAGGGCCGCCCGATTCCGCTGATCGCCGAAACCGGCGGCCAGAACGCAATGATCGTCGACTCCTCGGCCCTCACCGAGCAGGTGGTGATCGACGTCGTCTCCTCGGCCTTCGACAGTGCCGGTCAACGTTGCTCGGCCCTGCGTGTACTGTGCCTGCAGGAAGATTCGGCAGACCGCGTCATCGAAATGCTCAAGGGTGCCATGGCTGAATGCCGCCTGGGCAACCCGGAGCGCCTGTCCGTGGATATCGGCCCGGTGATCGACGCCGAAGCCAAGGCAGGCATCGAGAAGCACATCCAGGCCATGCGCGACAAAGGCCGCACCGTGTACCAGGTGGCGATTGCCGACAGCGAAGAAATCAAGCGCGGCACCTTCGTGATGCCAACCCTGATCGAGCTGGAAAGCTTCGACGAGCTGCAACGGGAGATCTTCGGCCCGGTGCTGCACGTGGTGCGCTACAAGCGTAAAGAGATCGACCAGTTGATCGGCCAGATCAATGCTTCTGGCTACGGCCTGACCCTGGGCGTGCACACCCGTATCGACGAGACCATCGCCAAGGTGATCGACAACGTCCATGCCGGTAACGTCTACGTCAACCGCAACATCGTCGGTGCCGTGGTCGGCGTGCAGCCATTCGGCGGCGAAGGCCTGTCGGGCACTGGCCCGAAAGCCGGTGGCCCGCTGTACCTGTACCGCTTGCTGTCGACGCGCCCTACCGATGCGATCGAGCAATCCTTCGTACGCGGTGATGCACTGGCCGCGCCGGATGTACGCCTGCGTGACGCCATGAGCCAACCGCTGACCGCCCTGAAAACCTGGGCCGACAGCAACAAGTTCAGCGACCTGAGCAGCCTGTGCAGCCAGTTCGCGGCGCAATCGCAGAGCGGCATCACCCGCCAACTGGCCGGCCCGACCGGCGAGCGCAACAGCTACGCCATCCTGCCCCGCGAGCACGTGCTGTGCCTGGCAGAGGTGGAAGGCGACCTGTTGTCGCAACTGGCGGCCGTACTGGCTGTGGGTAGCTCGGCAGTGTGGCCGGAATCCGACCTGACCAAAGCGCTGTTCCCACGGCTGCCGAAGGAAATTCAGGCGAAGATCCAGCGCGTGGCCGACTGGACCAAGGACGAAGTGATCTTCGACGCCGTCCTGCACCACGGCGACAGCGACCAACTGCGTGGGGTTTGCCAGCAAGTGGCCCAGCGCAGTGGCGCGATTGTCGGGGTCAACGGCCTGTCTTCGGGCGAAACCAACATTGCGTTGGAGCGCCTGGTGATCGAGCGCGCGTTGAGCGTCAACACCGCTGCGGCCGGCGGTAATGCGAGCTTGATGACTATCGGCTGATCAATGCCAACGTGGGGCGCCTGCAATGGGCGCCCCACTGCATTGCATCAGTCGAAACCAGCTCCTACATTGACCGCGTCATACCTTTACGTTGTGTTTTGCTGCTCTATCACCCAGATCAATCTTGCTATCGCGCCTCTATTCCCAGACTTAGACTCCGACCTATTCCCTCATAGGTAAGCCGCCATGTCCGAGACGCTCCTCAGTTCCCGCAATCTGGCTTTCGAGCTGTACGAAGTCCTCGATGCCGAGGGCCTGACCCAGCGCGAGCGGTTTGCCGAGCACAACCGCGAAACCTTCGATGCTGCCATTGGCACCGCCCGCAACATCGCCGAAAAGTACTTCGCACCGCACAACCGCAAGGGTGACGAGAACGAGCCGCGCTATGAAAACGGTCAGGCCATCCTGATTCCAGAAGTGAAACCTGCCGTTGATGCCTTTCTCGAAGCCGGCTTCCTCAACGCTGCCCGCAGCTTCGAAGCAGGCGGCATGCAACTGCCAACCCTGCTGTCCCAAGCGTGTTTTGCGCACTTTCAGTCAGCCAATGCGGCCTCGACCTCGTACCCGTTCCTGACCATGGGCGCGGCCAATCTGATCGAGAGTTTTGGCAGCGCGGAACAGAAACAACGCTTCCTGCAACCGATGATCGAAGGCCGCTTCTTCGGCACCATGGCCCTGACCGAGCCCCATGCCGGTTCGTCGCTGTCGGATATCCGCACCCGCGCCGAGCCCGCGCCAGATGGCACCTACCGCCTCAAGGGCAACAAGATCTTCATCTCTGGCGGCGATCATCCGCTGTCGGAAAACATCGTGCACATGGTGCTGGCCAAGCTGCCGGATGCGCCCGCCGGGGTGAAGGGCATTTCGCTGTTTATCGTGCCCAAGTTCCTGGTCAACGATGATGGCAGTCTGGGCAAGCGCAACGATGTGTTGCTGGCCGGGCTGTTCCACAAGATGGGGTGGCGCGGCACCACCTCCACCGCACTGAATTTCGGCGATAACGGCGAGTGTGTCGGCTATCTGGTGGGCAAGCCGCACCAGGGCCTGGCCTGCATGTTCCAGATGATGAACGAGGCACGGATTGGCGTCGGCATGGGTGCGGTGATGCTCGGCTACGCCGGTTACCTGTATTCCCTGGACTACGCCCGGGAGCGCCCGCAAGGCCGACTGCCGGACAGCAAGGACCCGAACACCGCCCCGGTGTCGATCATCCAGCACGCCGATATCAAGCGCATGCTGCTCACGCAAAAAGCCTATGTGGAAGGCGCCTTCGACCTGGGCCTGTATGCCGCGCGGCTGTTCGATGACACCACCACCCTGGACAGTGAGGCCGGACGCAAGCAGGCCCATGAGTTACTGGACCTGCTGACCCCCATCGTCAAGTCCTGGCCCTCGGAGTTCTGCCTGAAGGCCAACGAGCTGGCGATCCAGATTCTCGGCGGCCACGGTTACACCCGTGAATACCCGGTGGAGCAGTACTACCGCGACAACCGTCTGAACCCGATCCACGAAGGCACCCACGGCATCCAGTCCCTGGACCTGCTGGGGCGCAAGCTCGCACAAAACGGCGGTGCGGGCTTGAAGCAGTTGATCCGCCTGATCGCCGAGACCGGAGCCCGGGCCCAGCAATATGAGTCACTCACAGCATTGCGCGAGCCGTTGGAGCAACTGGTGGCACGCCTGCAAAGCGTGACCCTCGGGTTGTTGGTGGATCTCGCCCAGGGCAAGGTCAACAGCAGCCTGGCGAACTCGGCGCTGTACCTGAAAGTGTTTGGGCATACGGTGATTGGCTGGCGCTGGCTGGAACAGGCGATCCGCGCCGAAGAAGGGCTGGCCAAAGGCAATGCGGCGGATGTGGCCTTCTATAAAGGCAAGCTGCAAGCCGCCCGGTACTTCCTGACCTGGGAAATACCGGGGTGCCATCATGAACTGGCGATCCTGCAGGCACGGGACGATACGTGCCTGGCCATGCAGGACGAATGGTTCTGATCAGGGCTGGCCGATGGCCTTGGAAATCACCTCGACCGTGGCGCTGACTTGCTCTTGGTAACGGTCGAGTTCCTGCTGGTGACGCTGCTGCATCTCGATCTGCTCGGCACATAGGTTCAGCGCCGCCAGCACCAGCAGTTTGTCGCCGATCAAGGTCGGGTACTTCTGCTTGGTGGTGGCCAAGGATGCCTTGAGCAGGGTCACAGCCTTGAGCAGGGTGTTGTCTTCCCCGTCCGGGGCCTTGATCGAGTAATCCTCACCGAGAATCGAAACGACCTTTATCCCTTCATTCATGCGCTGACAGGACCTGCGCTCACACGCTCAACCAACGCCTGGATACGGGCTGCGGTGGCGCCCTGCTTTTCTTCCTGCTCCATCAGGTTCAGCTGCAAGCTGTCGTTTTCGTCCTTGGCACGGGCCAGTTCCGCCTTGAGGGATTCATTGGTGCCCAGCAGTTCCTGATTCTGCTGTACCAGGTCACTGACCAGTTGTTCCAGTTGGCTGAGGGATGTTTCTAACATTTTGAATTCTCGGGCTTTTTCAAAGGGCGGTGACGATAAAGAAAATTCACCGTGGAAGCCAGGGATATCCTGGCGCGCAGCCTTGATTGCACGGGGCAGGCCACGCTTGCGAGCCTTAGTGACTGCATTTACGCCATCTGGTTCCTGAATCCATTCCGATCCACCGAGGGTGCGACAAAAGCGCGCAGCCCCTCAAGACTTTAGTCGTACGTCCGATAGGTCATGCATACCCCGCCTCAACGCCGCACGGATCGCGCCTCTCCCAGGACCATTGCATGTCTCTTCGTAATATGAATATCGCGCCGCGCGCGTTTCTCGGCTTCGCGTGCATTGGTGCGCTGATGTTGTTTCTCGGTATTTTTGCCCTGAACCAGATGAGCAAGATCCGTGGCGCCACCGAAGACATCACCCTGCGCAGCGTGCCAAGCATTCGCGCCCTCGATGACTTCACCCAACTGACCCTGCGCCTGCGCGTGCTGTCCTACCGCTTGCTGACCAACCGCGAACCGGAGGTGCAACAAAAGACCCTGGAAGCCTTCGAACTGCGCAACCAGCAGATCCGCGAAGCCCAGACTGTCTACGAAAAGCTGATCGACAGCCGTGAGGAACGTTCAGCCTACGACGATTACGTGCGCCTGTTGGGCCAGTACCGCCAGATTGAAGAGCGGATGAAGAGCCTGTCGCGCAACAACCAGACCGAAGAGCTGCGTACCTTGCTCAACACCGAACTGTTGAGCAACTCCGAGGCGGTCAACACGGTCCTGACGCACCTGCTGGACATCAACAATTCGATGGCCAACGACAGCAACCAGAAAGCCGCCGATCAATATGATTCAGCCTTTGACCTGGTGGTTGCCTTGTTGGTGCTGGCCACGGCGCTGACAGTGCTGTTCGCCTGGCTGCTGACACGCAGCATCACCCTGCCCATCGCCCAGGCCCTGGACGCCGCCGAGAACATTGCCGAAGGCAACCTGACCCGGCCGATCAAGGTCGATGGCGACGACGAAGCCGGCCGCCTGTTGCGGGCAATGAATAAAATGCAGGAAAAATTGCGCGACACCCTGCAGCGTATTTCCGGCTCGGCCACCCAGCTCGCCTCGGCAGCGGAAGAACTGAACGCCGTCACCGACGAAAGCGCTCGCGGCCTGACCCAGCAGAACAACGAGATCGAACAGGCGGCCACTGCGGTCAACGAAATGACCAGCGCCGTCGAAGAAGTCGCGCGCAATGCCGTCAGCACCTCCGAAGCCTCGAAAAACGCCACCACCTCGGCCGGCGACGGGCGTGATCTGGTGCAGGAAACCGTCAGCGCCATCGAGCGCATGAGTGGTGACGTGCAAGGCACAGCCACCTTGATTGGCGCCCTGGCCGAAGAGTCCCGGGACATCGGCAAGGTGCTGGACGTGATTCGCGGCCTGGCCGACCAGACCAACCTGCTGGCCCTGAACGCCGCCATTGAAGCAGCCCGCGCAGGGGAAGCCGGCCGCGGCTTTGCCGTGGTTGCCGATGAAGTGCGGGCCCTGGCCCATCGCACCCAGCAGTCCACCAGCGAAATCGAGCGGATGATCGGCAGCATCCAGGCCGGCACCGAACAGGCGGTGGACTCGATGCGCAACAGCACCGAGCGTGCCGAATCGACGCTGAATATCGCCAAAGGCGCAGGAATATCCCTGGATACCATCAACAGCGCGATCGTCGAAATCAACGAGCGCAACCTGGTGATCGCCAGCGCAGCGGAAGAACAGGCGCAAGTGGCGCGGGAAGTGGACCGCAACCTGGTGAACATTCGCGACTTGTCGGTGCAATCGGCGACGGGTGCCAGCCAGACCAGTGCGGCCAGCAACGAGTTGTCGCGCCTGGCGGTGGATTTGAATGGGATGGTGGGGCGTTTTCGGCTCTGATTGAAATAATGAAGAATGGAGGGCATCAACCTCCATTCTCAGCCCGAAGCATTTCAAGCGAGTTTGTATTTATATAAACCCCTCCTTCCAACCAACTCATCGCACGCCGAACTATTCAATAGCCCGCCAAGTACTTCCCCCCAAGAAAACCCACTATAAAAATAATATCAAAAACGCAAACATTCGAAACACACCCGCCATGGCAAATAAAAAGTCAGTCATGGAATACTTAATTCTCGCACTAGCGAAAATCAAACCATTTAATTCAGGACACACATTCAAACAAAGAGAGAGTAAAACATCATGACCATTTCGAGCGTGAACACTTTAGAAACAGCCTCATCCATTCAGGACTCCTCCACCACCCCAGCGGACACAGCCCGCGGCATCAGAGTAAGCCCCAACGATACAGGAGGAAACACCTACTCGATCTACGGCCCATCCAACCCAAGCGCCGGTTCTCATAAAATCTATGGTTTCCAAACCGGCAACGATCGCATAGACCTTTCTGACACTCTGAAACACATGGGTCTGGACTCTTTCACCATCCAGACCCTAGGTCCTGAGGCCATAAAAAAACCGGGCGACACGTTTTTGAACTGGGACTCGGAAGAAGGTAAAACCCATATTTTTGTGCTCGGCCGGCAGCCTCTTAGCATTACTGTAGAAGGGCAAGTAAAGAATGGAGACCTTGTCGGTTCCAGCTGGACGTGACCATCCTACTAAAGTTGTCCAAGCCAATAACAGACAGACCACTCAACTAGACATACAAGTTCATGCCTTTCAATTGGCGCATAAAAACCAACTCTGACCGTACAAACACATATTGATTTGATAAATAGCCGCAGGCCTGCGACGAGTACTGGAACTGCCCGCCATTTTATAGGCACAACCTGAAAGCTTTTGACAGCGCAGCAATTCAACAGGTTAGAATCGCTGGCACGCAGACTGCATGGTCAGTCTGCGCCTCGCCTTTCTTTCCGGAGTACTGCCTTTGAATGCAACAACCATCAACAGCCTGTTCTTGATCGGCGCGTTGCTGGTAAGTGCGAGCATTCTGGTGAGTTCTCTTTCGTCCCGCCTGGGGATTCCGATCCTGGTGATCATCCTGGCCGTGGGCATGCTCGCCGGCGTCGATGGCGGCGGGATTATTTTCGATAACTACCCGACCGCGTACCTGGTGGGCAACCTGGCATTGGCAGTGATCCTGCTCGATGGCGGCTTGCGCACGCGGGTCGCGAGTTTTCGCGTGGCACTGTGGCCAGCCCTGTCGCTGGCGACCGTGGGGGTGTTGATTACCACCGGCCTCACTGGCATGGCGGCGGCCTGGCTGTTCGACCTCAATATGATCCAAGGCCTGCTGATCGGCGCCATCGTCGGCTCCACCGACGCCGCCGCCGTGTTCTCGCTGCTGGGCGGCAAGGGCCTGAACGAACGGGTCAGCGCCAGCCTGGAAATCGAATCCGGCAGCAACGACCCCATGGCGGTGTTCCTCACCGTGACCCTGATCGACATGCTCGCCAGCGGCCAGACCGGCCTGCACTGGAGCCTGTTGACCCACCTGATCCGCGAATTCGGCATCGGCGGCATTATCGGCCTGGGTGGCGGCTGGCTGATGCTGCAATTGGTCAACCGCATCAACCTGGCCAACGGCCTGTATCCGATCCTGGTGATCGCCGGCGGCCTGTTCGTCTTTGCCCTGACCAACGCCTTGCACGGCAGCGGCTTCCTGGCCGTGTACCTGTGCGGCCTGGTGATCGGTAACCGCCCGGTACGCAGCCGCCACGGGATCCTGCATATGCTCGACGGCATGGCCTGGCTGGCGCAGATCGGCATGTTCCTGGTGCTGGGCCTGCTGGTCACGCCTCATGACCTGCTGCCGATCGCCCTGCCGGCCCTGGGCCTGGCGCTGTGGATGATCCTGTTTGCCCGGCCGCTGTCAGTGGCGGTTGGCCTGCTGCCGTTCAAGGCGTTCCATGGCCGCGAAAAAGTGTTTATCGCCTGGGTCGGCCTGCGCGGCGCGGTGCCGATCATTCTTGCGGTGTTCCCGCTGATGGCCGGCCTGCCCCACGCCCAACTGTATTTCAACCTGGCGTTCTTTATCGTGCTGGTGTCGTTGCTGGTCCAGGGCACCAGCCTGCCTTGGGTCGCCAAGTTGCTGAAAGTGACGGTACCGCCCGAGCCCGCACCGATTTCCCGGGCGGCCCTGGAAGTGCACGTCACCAGCGAGTGGGAGCTGTTCGTCTATCGCCTGGGTGCCGAAAAATGGTGCATCGGCGCCGCCCTGCGCGAGCTGAAAATGCCCGAAGGCACGCGGATCGCTGCGTTATTTCGTGGCCAGCAACTGCTCCACCCGTCGGGTAGTACAGTGCTGGAAGTCGGTGATCTGCTCTGTGTCATCGGCCATGAACACAACCTCGCCGCCCTCGGCAAACTGTTCAGCCAGGCACCACAACGGGGCCTGGACCTGCGCTTCTTCGGTGATTTCGTGCTGGAAGGCGACGCCCAGTTGGGCGCGGTATCGGCACTCTACGGGCTCAAGCTCGACGGTATCGACCCGGACATGCCGCTGGGCCAGTTCATCACCCACAAAGTCGGCGGTGCGCCGATTGTTGGCGACCAGGTGGAGTGGAACAACACCATTTGGACCGTCGCGGTGATGGAGGGGAACAAGATCGGCAAAGTCGGCGTCAGATTCCCCGAAGGAAGTCGCCCGGGCCCCGGACTCTTCCTCTAAACTGCGGGGCGACGGCGTGCCATTGGATGCCAGGACGCCCCCTACTCTTCATCTTGTTCGACCGGTCTCTATGACAATCCTGCGCACTTTTTTAGCCACTGCCCTGCTCGGCCTGAGCCTCTGCGTCAGCCCTGTGTATGCCGCCGACCCGCCGAGCACCGAGAGTGTCCAGCAGACCCTGGACAAACTGCCTGACCGAAAATTGCCTGACGCCGACATGAAGGCGCTGCAAAACGTACTGCAGCAGACCCTGACATTCCTCGGCAACAAGCAGGATTACGAGCAACGCCTGGCCGATCTCAAGCGCCAGTTGGAAGACGCCCCGCGCCAGACCACGGAAAACGCCCGCGAACTGACCCGGCTCAAGGCCAGCAAGGTCGTCCCGGTCGCGCAGCGCTATGCCAGCCTGCCAATCCCGCAACTTGAACAACTGCTGGTGCAGCGCAGCACCCAGCAAGGTGATCTGCAAAAGGAGCTGGCCGACGCCAACAGCTTGAGCATCGCCGCCCAAACCCGGCCCGAGCGCGCCCAGACCGAGATCAGCAACAGCCAGACGCGCATCCAGCAGATCAACGCCACCCTCAAGGCCGGCAAGGACAATGGCAAACCCCTCACTAGCGACCAGCGCAACCTGCTGAACGCCGAACTGGCGGCGCTCAATGCCTTGATCCCGTTGCGCCGCCAGGAGCTGGCAGGCAACAGCCAACTGCAGGACCTGGGCAACAGCCAGCATGACCTGGTGGTGGAAAAAACCGCGCGCATGGAACAGGAAATCCAGGACCTGCAGACGCTGATCAACCAGAAGCGCCTGGCCCAGTCCCAGGAGACCGTGACCCAGCAGTCCATCGAAGCGCAGAAGGCCGGCGGCAGCAGCCTGCTGGCGACGGAAAGTGCAGCCAACCTGAAACTCTCTGACTACCTGCTCAAGAGCACCGACCGGCTCAATGAGCTGACCCAGCAGAACCTGCAGACCAAGCAGTTGCTGGACAACGTGACCCAAAGTGACTCGGCCCTGGACGAGCAGATCAACGTGCTCAAGGGCAGCCTGTTGCTGTCGAAGATCCTCTACAAGCAGAAGCAGGCATTGCCGCGCCTGAAGGTCGACCGCGACCTGGCCGACGATATTGCCAACATTCGCCTGTACCAGTTCGAGGTCAACCAGCAGCGCGAACTGATCAGCTCGCCGAGCACTTACGTCGAAAACCTGCTGGCCAATCAGCCAGAGGATCAGGTCACCCCGCAATTGCGCCGCACCCTGATGGAACTGGCCGTGACCCGCAGCGACCTGCTGGAGCGCCTGAGCCGGGAACTGAGTGCGCTGCTCAATGAATCCATCACCCTGCAGTTGAACCAGAAGCAACTGCTGAGTACCGCGTCCAGCTTGCGCGCGACCCTCGACGAACAGATGTTCTGGATCCCCAGCAACAAACCGCTGGACATCGAATGGCTGGAAACCGTACCCAACCGCCTGGAAAAGCAGGTCGACACCCTGCCCTGGGCTTCCAGCCTCAGCGAGTTGTATGACGGCCTGACCCAACGCCCGCTGCTGTTTTTACCCCTGCTGCTGTTGATCGGCGCACTGTTGTGGCGGCGCAGCAACCTGTACGAGCGCCTGAAAAAGATCCACATGGATATCGGTCACTTCAAACGTGACAGCCAGTGGCACACTCCCATCGCAATTCTGGTCAACATCTTCCTGGCTCTGCCGGTGAGCCTCGGCCTGGCGCTGTGCGGCTACGCCCTGCAAATCGACGCCCGTGGGCAGAACGCCAACCTGGGCATGGCCCTGGTGCAGATCGCCCAGGCATGGCTGGTGTTCTACACCGCCTATCGGATCCTGGCGCCGGGCGGTGTGGCCGAGCTGCATTTCCGCTGGGAAAAACCCCAGGTCGAATTCCTCCAGGGCTGGATCCGTAAGCTGGGGCTGGTGGTCCTGGCGCTGGTGGCCGTGGTGTCGATCGCCGAACATCAACCTGCCGCCCTGGCGGACGATGTGCTGGGTATCGCCGTAGTCCTGACCTGTTATGGGCTGATGGCCTGGCTGCTCAGCCGCCTGTTGCTCAACAGCCCGACCCATGAGAAAGCCTCGCTGTTTCGCAAACTGGTGGGCGTACTGTTTACCGCGCTGCCTATCGCCCTGTTTATCGCCGTGTGCTTTGGCTACTACTACACCGCCCTCAAGCTCAGTGATCGCCTGATCAACACCCTGTACCTGTTGATGTTCTGGCTGGTGATCGAAGCCACCTTCGTCCGTGGCCTGAGCGTTGCCGCGCGGCGCCTGGCCTACTCCCGGGCCCTGGCCAAGCGCCAGGCTGCCAAGGAAGCCGGCGATGGCGAAGTGGTGGTCGAAGAGCCGACCCTGGACATCGAGCAGGTCAACGAACAGTCCATGCGCCTGATTCGCCTGGCCCTGCTCGGCGGCTTTATCGCCGCGCTGTACTGGGTCTGGTCGGACCTGATCTCGGTGTTCTCCTACCTGGACAACGTCACCCTCTACGAATACACCAGCGGCACCGGCGCCAATATCAGCATGGTGCCCATCAGCATCGGCGACATGCTCGGCGCACTGATCATCATCGGCATCACCTTCGCCCTGGCGCGCAACCTGCCGGGGCTTCTGGAAGTGCTGGTGCTGTCCAAACTCGACCTGGCCCAGGGCAGCGCCTACGCCACCACCACCTTGCTGTCGTATGTAATTGCCGGCGTGGGTTTCGTGTCCACCCTGTCGACCCTCGGGGTGAGTTGGGACAAGCTGCAATGGCTGGTGGCGGCACTGTCGGTGGGCCTGGGTTTCGGCATGCAGGAGATCTTCGCCAACTTCATCTCCGGCATCATGATCCTGTTCGAGCGCCCGGTACGGATTGGCGACACCATCACCATCGGCAACCTGTCGGGCACGGTGAGCAAGATCCGTATCCGCGCCACCACCATCACCGACTTCGACCGCAAGGACATCATTGTCCCGAACAAAACCTTCATCACCGGGCAACTGATCAACTGGTCGCTCACCGACACCATCACCCGAGTCACCCTCAAGCTGGGCGTGGACTACGGCTCCGACCTGGACCTGGTGAAGGAATTGCTGCTCAAGGCCGCCAGGGATAACCCACGGGTACTGAAAGATCCGGAACCCCACGTGTACTTCCTCAACTTCGGCGAAAGTACCCTGGACCACGAATTGCGCATGCACGTACGCGACCTGGGCGACCGGAACCCGGTGATCGATGAGGTCAACCGCTTCATCAACCGTGAGTTCAAGAAGCAGAGCATCAACATTTCGTTCCGCCAGATGGAGGTCTACCTGAAGAACCTGCACGGCCAGGAATACAAGCTGGTGGAAATCGAGCCCCTGAGCAAACCGGCGAATGACGGTTCGCCACAACCACCACCGCCCACCAAACTCGACTAACCGCGCTATCCCCAGCAGAATGCTCGGACATTCTGCTGGAGACGGCCAGTGAAAGCCCTCGACGAACTGACCTTCGACAACCGCTTCGCCCGCCTGGGCGATGGTTTCTCAACCCACGTCCTACCCGAACCCATCGACGCCCCGCGCCTGGTGGTGGCGAGCAATGCGGCCATGGCCCTGCTTGATCTCGACCCGGCTATCGCCCAAACACCGGTATTCGCCGAACTGTTCAGCGGCCATAAGCTGTGGGCCGAAGCCGAACCGCGGGCGATGGTCTATTCAGGGCATCAGTTCGGCTCATACAACCCGCAACTGGGTGATGGCCGGGGCTTGCTGCTGGGCGAGGTGTATAACGCCGCTGGCGAACACTGGGACTTGCACCTCAAGGGCGCCGGGCAAACGCCCTACTCACGCATGGGCGATGGCCGTGCGGTGTTGCGCTCCTCGATCCGCGAGTTTCTCGCCTGCGAAGCCTTGCATGCCCTGGGCATTCCCAGCAGCCGCGCCCTGTGCGTGATCGGCTCCGACACCCCGGTGTGGCGCGAAAAACAGGAGCGCGCCGCGATGGTCCTGCGCCTGGCACCGAGCCATATCCGCTTTGGGCACTTCGAATACTTCTACTACACCCAGAAAACCGAGTTGCACCAGCAACTGGCCGAGCACGTCCTGAGCCTGCACTTCCCCGAGTGCCAGGAACAACCCGAACCCTACCTGGCGATGTTCCGCGAGATCGTCGAGCGCAACGCCGAACTGATCGCCAAATGGCAGGCCTATGGCTTTTGCCATGGGGTGATGAATACCGACAACATGTCGATCCTGGGCATTACCTTCGACTTCGGTCCATTTGCCTTCCTCGATGACTTCGACGCCCATTTCATCTGCAACCACTCCGATCACGAAGGGCGTTACTCCTTCAGCAACCAGGTACCGATTGGCCAATGGAACCTCAGCGCCCTGGCCCAGGCGCTGACGCCGTATATCAGCGTTGACGCCCTGCGCGAAACCCTCGGCCTGTACCTGCCGCTCTACCAGGCCCACTACCTGGACCTGATGCGCCGCCGCCTGGGCTTGACCAGCGCCGAAGACGACGACCAGAAACTGGTGGAGCGATTGCTGCAATTGATGCAGGACAGCGGCGTGGACTACACCTTGTTCTTCCGCCGCCTGGGGGATGAGTCCGCCGCACTGGCCGTGGCGCAGTTGCGCGATGACTTTGTTGACCTCAATGGGTTCGATACCTGGGCAGACCTATACAAAGCCCGTGTCGAGCGCGATGGCAACAGCCCCCAGGCAGAACGCCGCGAGCGGATGCACGCAGTGAACCCGCTGTACATCCTGCGCAACTACCTTGCACAAAACGCCATCACCGCCGCCGAGTCAGGCGACTACCATGAAGTGCGAAGGTTGCATGAGGTGTTGAGCAAGCCATTTGAAGAACAGGCGGGAATGGAGCAATACGCGCAGCGGCCGCCCGATTGGGGCAAGCATTTGGAGATCAGTTGCTCCTCTTGAGGGCACTGTTGCTTGATAAGTCTTCGCAACGGCTCCAAATAACAATCATTGGCCACATCAACCACAGAGCCCACCATGTCCGATCCCCTGGTAATCCCCTGCCCTCATTGCAACGGCCTCAACCGCATCCCCCACGAACGCCTGGGTGATGCGCCCAAGTGCGGGCGCTGCAAGCAGCCGGTGCTGCTGAACAAACCGTTTGACCTGAAACAGGGCGACTACTCCAGCCAGATCAAGGGCGATTTGCCGCTGCTGGTGGATGTGTGGGCCGAGTGGTGCGGGCCGTGCAAGTCGTTTGCGCCGGTGTTTGAACAGGCGGCTGGGCAGTTGGCGGGCAAGTGCCGCCTGGCCAAGCTCGATAGCGAAGCCAACCAGCAGCTTTCGGCGCAGTTGGGGATTCGCTCGATTCCCAGCCTGATCCTGTTCAAGAACGGCCGGGAAGTGGCGCGCCAGAGCGGGGCATTGGCGTTACCACAGTTGATGAGCTGGTTGCGCAGCCAGGGAGTATGACCCCCTCACTGTAGGAGCCGGCTTGCCGGCGAAGAACCCGAGAACAATACGGGGCACCAGATGCCCCGCGTTATTGTTGACGTTTTTCGCCGGCAAGCCGGCGCCTACATGGATCAGGTGTTTTCCAGCAGGTTATGCAGTTCCACGAACTGTCGGGTGAGTTTGTGTCGCGGGTCGAGGTGGATCAGCGGTTTGCTTTCCTGGTGGGACTCACGCATGCGCACCGAGCTGGCCAGGTACACCGGCAGCACCGGCAGGCCTTCGGCAATCAACTCATCGAGCATTTGCTGTGGCAGGCTCGCCCGGGCCTGGAACTGATTGACCACGATGCCTTCCACTTCCAGGCCTTCGTTGTGGTCGTCCTTGAGTTCTTCGATTTCCGCCAGCAGGCCGTACAGCGCCTGGCGCGAGAAGCTGTCGCAATCGAACGGGATCAATACGCGATCAGCTGCAATCAGCGCGGAAACCGCATAGAAGTTCAAGGCCGGCGGCGTATCCAGGTAAATTCGGTCGTAATCCTCGGCCAGCTCATCGAGCAGCTTTCGCAGCTTGTTGATCTTGTGCTTGGCCTCAAGCTTGGGCTGCAGGTCTGCCAGTTCTGCGGTGGCGGTGATGACGTGCAGGTTGTCGAAGGGGGTTTCGTAGATATCGACCTGGTTTTTCTTCGAAAACGGCCCGGAAGACAGGGTCTGCTTGAAGAAATCGGCAATGCCCATGGGGATATCGTCGCCCGTCAGTCCCGTCAGGTACTGGGTCGAATTGGCCTGCGCATCGAGGTCCACCAACAGGGTTCGATAGCCTTCACTGGCGCTGACTGCCGCCAGATTACAGGCGATGCTGGATTTGCCAACACCACCTTTTTGATTGAACACCACGCGCCGCATGGAAAAACCTCCGTGTATCAATGAATGATCGAGTGTAGAGGGCAAAAGCGCCGGTTAGCTACCTTGTTCACTCCTGTACTACAACATCGACGGCTAGATCTCACCTCACAAACCTGTAGCAGCCCTACAAAGTAGGAGCCTTCTGATATTCGCCCCCACCGCCATAACGGACAATCAGTGATTCTTTTCAGAAAATTTGTAATATCCCGTGAACAATTCTTTACCAAAGTTTGCTAGAACCCCACCGCACCGGGATAATGCGCGCCACTCGGCCATCGCGCCATGCCCCGGTTTCATGGGCAATTTGCAGCACAAGGAAGCCCGCAGGGGCGGGATATTTTCTCAGTGATCAACTTCAACATCGCCCAATGGCGCGCCTGGGCCCCTGGGCTCGACAGCGTGGATGCCTGGCGCGACTGGTACCAGGCCCCGACGTTGCTGGCCCAAAGCGATGCTGCTCCCGATGTGTCGTTTCTGCCCGCCATGCAACGCCGGCGCCTGAGCCGCCTGGCCCGGATGGCCTTCAGTGTCGGCTGGCCATTGGCCGAAGGCCTGCAGGACCTGCCACTGGTGTTTGTTTCACGCCATGGCGAAACCCCGCGCACCCTGGATATCCTCAGCGACCTGGCCAATGACCAGCCCCTGTCGCCCACCCAGTTCAGCCTGTCGGTACACAACGCGGTGATTGGCCTGTGGTCGATCCTGCGCAATGAAACCAGTGAAATGACCGCCCTGGCCGCAGCAGGCGATGGCCTGGAGCACGGTATGCTGGAAGCCGCAGCCCTACTCAACGAAGGCGCACCGGCCGTGCTGCTGGTGATCACCGAAGAACAGCCACCCCAAGCCTATGCCAGTTGGATCAACGACGTGCCGTTCCCTTACGCCCTGGGCCTGTTGCTGACCCCAGGCGACGAATGGCAACTGGCGCTGCACACCGCGACTGTCCAACCGACCAACACCCAGTGGCCTCACGCCCTGAACCTGCTGCGCACCCTGCTCACCGAGCAAGGCGCCTGCCAACATGCCTGGAAGAACCGAGTATGGAACTGGCAACGCAAACACTGACCGACAAACCCCGGGACGCCTACTACTGGCGCCTGTTTGCCACGGCGGCCAGCTTCACGCTGTTTGGCCTGGGCGGCCTGTGCCTGCGCCTTCTGGTGTTTCCGCTGCTCAGTTGCCTGCCGGGGGACGCACAGCAGCACCAACGGCGGGCGCGCCTGACCATCGGGCGGTTGTTCTGGTTCTTTATCAACATGATGCAGCGCGCCGGCATCCTGACCTACAGCGTCGAAGGCGCTGAGAAACTCGGGCGTCCCGGGCAGATGATCATCGCCAACCACCCGTCGCTGATTGACGTCGTGGTGCTGATCGGCCTGGTGCGCCAGGCCAATTGCGTGGTCAAGCAAAGCCTCTGGCAGAACCCCTTCACCCGTGGCCCGGTGAGCGATGCCGGCTATATCAGCAATGACGGCAGCATCGACATGCTCGATGCCGCAGCGGGCGCCCTGCGGGGCGGCCAGACCCTGATTATCTTCCCCGAAGGCACCCGCACCGTGCCAGGCGCAGCGCCGGCCTTTCATCGCGGGGCCGCCGCCATCGCCCTGCGGGGTGCGACAATCATCACCCCCGTGGTGCTCAAGGTCAGCCCGACCACGCTGACCAAGGCCGAGCCCTGGTATCGCATCCCCCACCGCCGCTTTCACTTCAGTTTGCAGGTGGGTGCCGATATAGACCCACAGGTGTTTGCCTCACAAGGGCCCGCACCCCAGGCCTCACGCAAGCTCAACGATTACCTGCATCACTATTTCATTAAGGAGCTCGCCGAAGATGAGCAATCCCAACAGCCTTGAGCACGAAATTAAAACCCTGATCATCGAGGCCCTGGGCCTTGAAGACATCGACGCCTGCGACATTGGCAGCGAGCAAACCCTGTTCGGCGAAGGCCTGGGCCTGGATTCGGTAGATGCCCTGGAATTGGGCCTGGCGATCCAGAAAAAGTACGGCATCAAGATCGATGCCGACGCCAAGGACACCCGCAATCACTTCATCAACGTGGCCAGCCTCGCGGCGTTCGTCACGGCCAGACAGGCAGCTTGAGACTTAACCATGCAAACTCGTGACGATATCTTCAACACCCTGCGCGATGCCTTGGTGGAATTATTTGAACTGGACCCGGCACGGGTCACCCTCGACGCCAACCTGTACCAGGACCTGGAAATCGACAGCATCGACGCGGTGGACCTGATCGACCACATCAAGCGCCAGACCGGCAAGAAAATCGCCGCCGAAGAGTTCAAGGCTGTGCGTACGGTCAACGACGTGGTCGAGGCGGTCTACCGTCTGGTCCAACCGGCCGCATGAGCCGGCTGATCGGCCTTGGCCTGTTGCTGGTAGGGCTGCTGTATCCTTTTGCGGTGTATTACGGCACGGAGCATTTCGCCCCGTGGCAATTCGGCCTGCTGCTGGCCAGCCTGTGGCTGCTGCGCGCACTGACCGGTGCACGACGCCCCGGCAGCGGCTGGATGGCCTTTGTAGCGGTCGTGTTTTGCCTGCTGCTGGCCTGGTTCGACAACCCGCAGATGCTGCGCTGGTACCCCAGCCTGGTCAGCGTCTTCATGTTGGCGCTGTTTGGCCTGAGCCTGAAATACGGCCCGCCGATGGTCGAGCGCCTGGCACGCCTGAGCGACCCGCAATTGCCCGAGAAAGCCATTGCGTACACACGCAAGGTCACCGTGGTGTGGAGTGTATTTTTCTTGTGTAACGGCCTGCTCGCCGCCGCGCTCACCCTGTGGGCACCGCTGAGCTGGTGGATGTTGTACAACGGTCTGATCGCCTATGGCTTGATGGGCCTGTTGTTTGCCGTGGAATGGCTGGTACGACAAAGGGTTCGAGGCCGCGTATGAATTGGGTCAATCTTGAGCACCTGTTGCTTGAGCCTGTGCAACTGCGTTCGGTCACCACCGAGCCTTCGATGAGTCACGCACAGCTGTGTGAGCGGGCCCTGAGCCTGGCGGCCGGGCTGCAAACCCGTGGCATCCAGCGCCTGGCCGTCCATCTGACCGATGCCGGCCTGCTGGCTGTGGCCTTGCTAGGTGCCTGGCGTGCCGGGGTCAGCGTATTGCTGCCTGCCGACCTGCAACCCCAGACCCGCCAACGCTGGGCCAACGAGGTGGACGCCTGGCTGAGTGAAGCCGACGACCTTGAGGCGCTCTACCAAACGCCGCTCAGCGCCGCAGCCCTCGACCTGGAGGTGTGCCAATTGAGCCTGTGCACCTCCGGCTCCAGCGGCGCCCCCAAGCGCATCGACAAAACCCTGCGCCAACTGGCCAATGAGGTCCAGGCCCTGGAAACCCTGTGGGGCGCCGACCTCGGCCGGGCGTGCATCATCGGCAGCGTCGCCACCCAACACATCTACGGTTTGCTGTTTCGCGTGCTGTGGCCGTTGTGCGCCGGCCGTACCTTTGTGCGCCAGCAACTGCCGTTCCCGGAAGACTTGCAACGCGCCAGCCGCGAGCAGCCGCACTTTGCCTGGGTCGCCAGCCCGGCGCTGCTCAAGCGCATGGGCGACAACCTCGACTGGCCGGCACTGAGCCAGGTCAAGCGGGTGTTTTCCTCCGGTGGCGCACTGCCCGCAGACGCTGCCCAGAGCCTGCAGCAACGCCTGCAACAGTGGCCGACCGAGATCCTCGGCAGTTCGGAAACCGGCGGCATTGCCTGGCGCCAGGGCCAAACGCCGTGGCAGCCGTTTGCCGGAGTGCAACTGAGCCAGGACGCCGACGGTGCGTTGCGCATTGCCTCGCCGTACCTACCGGCCGGGCATGTGGAGCAGACCGCCGACGCCGCCCTGATCCACGCCGACGGGCGCTTTGAGCTGCTGGGACGGCTGGACCGGATCGTCAAGCTGGAAGAAAAACGCATCTCCCTGCCGATGCTCGAACAAGCCCTGGCGGAGCACGCCTGGGTCGCCGAGGCACGCCTGGGCGTGGTCCAGGAAAACCGCGCCTCGCTGGGCGCCCTGGTGGTCCTCAGTGGCGACGGCCTGCACGCCTTGCGTAACCAGGGCCGGCGCACCGTCACCCAGACCCTGCGCCAACACCTGGGCCAACACTGCGAAGCCCTGGCCCTGCCCCGCCGCTGGCGCCTGTTGCGCCAGTTGCCGCTCAATACCCAAGGCAAGCTGCCCCAGGCGCAAGTCGAGGCACTGCTGTTGGCGCCTAGGCCCAAGGCCCCGGAAGTCCTGGCGCAAACCGAGAACGACGGCGAATGGACTCTGCAGCTGAGCATCCCGCCGGACCTGGCCTATTTCAGCGGACACTTCCCGCACACACCGGTGCTGCCGGGAGTGGTGCAGGTGGAATGGGCGTTCAATCTGGGCCAGCAACTGCTCGACCTACCGCCGACCTTTGCCGGCATGGAAGTACTCAAGTTCCAGCAACTGGTACGCCCCGGCGATGTGATCGAACTGCACCTGCGCTTTGATCGTGAGCGCGGCAAGTTGTACTTCGCTTATCGCAATGACAGTGCGGCATGTTCCAGCGGGCGAATTTTGCTGGAGAATTTTCATGCATAGGTTGGGTGAGCGCTGCGCGCTCAATCGCGGGCAAGCCCGCTCCCACATTGGTTTCATGCCAAACACAAATCCAGTGTGGGAGCTGGCTTGCCTGCGATGCAGTCGACTCGGTCCATCAGGCGTCCACCACCATGCATAACCCCTGCGCCCTGATCCCGGTCTACAACCACGAAGCCGCCGTGCCCGCCGTGGTCCGCAACTTGCTGGACCACGGCCTGCCCTGCCTGCTGGTAGACGATGGCAGCAGCCCGGCCTGCGCCGCGGTGCTGGCGCAACTGGCGAGCCTGGATAACGTATCGCTGCTGACCCTGCCCACCAACCAGGGCAAGGGCGCAGCGGTGATGGCGGGCTTTCGCGAAGCCGCGCGCCTGGGCTTCACCCACGCCCTGCAAGTGGACGCCGACGGCCAGCACGACCTGCGCGAAGTCGCACTGTTTCTCGACGCCTCGCGCGCGCACCCCGACGCATTGATCTGCGGCTACCCCGAATACGACGACAGCGTGCCCAAGGGCCGCCTCTACGCCCGTTACCTGACCCACGTCTGGGTGTGGATCAACAGCCTGTCGTTGCAGATCCGTGATTCGATGTGCGGGTTTCGTATCTACCCACTGCCACCGGTACTGACGCTGATGGACTCGGCGCGGATCGGCAAGCGCATGGATTTCGACTCCGACATCGTGGTGCGCCTGTCGTGGCGCAACCAGCCGATGCGCTGGCTGCCGACCAAGGTGCATTACCCGGCCGATGGCCTGTCGCACTTTCGGATGGTCCACGACAACGCGCTGATTTCCTCGATGCACACCCGGTTGTTCTTCGGCATGTTGGTGCGCGCGCCGATGATCCTCTGGCGACGGTGGCAGGCATGAGCGACGCCCCCCGGCATTGGGCCGACCGCCAGGAGCGCGGCAGTTTCCGGCTGATGAAATTCACCGCGTTCGCCGCCAGGGTCCTCGGCCGCCGCGTGTTGAGCCCGCTGCTGTATGGCATCGTCCTGTACTTTTTCGTGTTTGGCCGTGCCGCCCGCCAGAGCATCTGGCAATACCAGCAGCGCCTGGCCGACTGGAGCGGGCGCGACGACCTGCGCCCCAGCCACACAAGGGTCTTTAGCCAGTTCATGGCCTTCGCCGACGCCTTGCTGGACAAGCTCGACGTATGGAACGGCAAGCTGCGCCTGGAACAGATCGAAATCATCGACCCGGCGCAGCTGCGCGGGCAACTGCGCGGCGAGCGCGGGCAGATGCTGGTAGGTGCGCACCTGGGCAACCTGGAAGTGTGCCGCGCCCTCGCGGAGCTTGGCGAGAAAGTCACCATGAACGTGCTGGTGCACACCAAGCATGCCGAACAGTTCAACCGCCTGCTGGGTGAAGCCGGGGCGAACAACTTGCGACTGATCCAGGTCAGCGAGCTGGACCCGGCAGTGATGCTGCTGCTCAGCCAGCGCCTGGACGACGGCGAATGGCTGGCGATTGCCGGTGACCGCGTACCATTGCACGGTGGACGCACGGTGCGCGTGGACTTCCTCGGCCATGACGCGGCATTCCCCCAGGGCCCGTGGCTGCTGGCAGGCCTGCTCAAATGCCCGGTCAACCTGCTGATGTGCCTCAAGCACCAGGGCCGCTATCGCCTGATCATCGAGCCCTTTGCGCAATTGATCGAATGGAAACGCAGCGACCGCCAGCACGTGATCGCCCACTGGACCGCCCGCTATGCCGAGCGCCTGGGCCAGTTCTGCCTGCAAGCGCCCCAACAATGGTTCAACTTTTACCCTTTCTGGAAGACCGATGACGACGCATCTGCTTGAGCCGGTAACCTTCGGCGAACTCCCTTTGCGCATCGAAGACGTGCTGGCCCTGGCCAACCGTCAGGCGCCTACCCGCCTGCAAGACGATGCCGGTTACCGCCAGCGCATCGCCAAGGGCGCGCAGTTCCTCGATTCGCTGCTGGACAAGGAAGGCGTGATCTACGGCGTGACCACCGGCTACGGCGACTCGTGTGTGGTGGCGGTACCGTTGCAGCATGTCGAGGCTTTGCCGCGTCATCTGTACACCTTCCACGGCTGCGGCCTGGGCAAGTTGCTCGACGCCCAGGCCACCCGTGCGGTGCTGGCGGCGCGCTTGCAGTCGCTGTGCCATGGCGTGTCCGGGGTGCGGGTTGAACTGCTGGAGCGCCTGCATGCGTTCCTTGAACATGACATCTTGCCGTTGATCCCCGAAGAGGGCTCAGTGGGTGCCAGCGGCGATCTGACGCCGCTGTCGTATGTGGCTGCGACCTTGTCCGGCGAGCGCGAAGTGCTGTTTCGCGGCGAGCGCCGCCAAGCTGGCGATGTGCATCGCGAACTGGGCTGGACCCCGTTGGTGCTGCGGCCCAAGGAAGCTCTGGCACTGATGAACGGCACCGCAGTGATGACCGGCCTCGCCTGCCTGGCCTTCGCCCGCGCCGACTACCTGCTGCAACTGGCCACACGCATTACCGCGTTGAATGTGGTGGCGTTGCAAGGCAACCCGGAGCACTTTGACGAGCGCCTGTTCGCCGCCAAGCCACACCCCGGCCAGATGCAGGTCGCGGCCTGGTTGCGCAAGGACCTGGCCATCGACGCCCCGACCGCGCCGCTGCACCGCCTGCAGGACCGCTACTCGCTGCGCTGCGCGCCCCACGTCCTTGGCGTGCTGGCCGACAGCTTGAGCTGGCTGCGTTCGTTTATCGAGATCGAACTCAACAGCGCCAACGACAACCCGATCATCGACGCCGAGGCCGAGCGCGTGCTGCACGGTGGGCATTTCTACGGCGGGCATATCGCCTTTGCCATGGACAGCCTGAAAAACCTGGTGGCCAACGTCGCCGACCTGCTCGACCGGCAACTGGCACTGCTGGTGGACGAGCGCTACAACCATGGTTTGCCGAGCAACCTGTCGGGCGCCCCGGCGGATCGCGCGATGATCAACCACGGCTTCAAGGCCGTGCAGATCGGCACCAGCGCCTGGACCGCCGAAGCGTTGAAAAACACCATGCCGGCCAGCGTGTTCTCGCGCTCCACCGAGTGCCACAACCAGGACAAAGTGAGCATGGGCACCATTGCCGCCCGCGATGCGATCCGCGTGCTGGAGCTGACCGAACAGGTCGCCGCCGCTACCTTGCTCGCCGCCAACCAGGGCGTGTGGCTGCGCGCCCAGGTCGCCGATGCACGTCCGTTGCCGCCGGCCCTGGCGGCCATGCATATCGAGCTGGCCAAGGACTTCCCGCCAGTCATTGAAGACCGCGCCCTGGAAGGCGAACTGCGCCTGTGCCTGCAACGTATCGCCGCGCAACACTGGAGGCTGCATGCGTAGCCCCGGCGTATTGCACAGCGACACACAGATTCTCGTGCCGTTCTTCGATATCGACACGATGAACGTGGTCTGGCATGGCCATTACGTGAAATACCTGGAAATCGCCCGTTGCGCGCTGCTGGACAAGCTCGGCCATAACTACACGGCCATGCTTGAGTCGGGCTACGCCTGGCCGGTGATCGACATGCAACTGCGCTACGTGCGTGGCGCCACCTTTGGCCAGACTCTCAACGTGCGCGCCAGCCTGGTGGAATGGGAGAGCCGCTTGAAGGTCAACTACCTGATCACCGACCTTGCCAGCGGCGAACGCCTGACCCGCGCCAGTACCGTGCAAGTGGCCGTCGAAATTGCCAGCCGCGAAATGCAGTTGGCCTCGCCCAAAGTATTCACTGACGCCGTCGAAAGGGCCCTGAAATGCTGACCCCTGTAGGAGCGGGCTTGCCCGCGATGGTCGCCAACGATAACGCGGGACGCCTGACACTGCGCGGCGCCCTCAGGTTTTTCGCGAGCAAGCTCGCTCCTACAGAGGGCCGTCGAAGGGGCTTTGAAATGCAGCCCCCTGTAGGAGCGGGCTTGCCCGCGATGGTCGCCAACGATAACGCGGGACGCCTGACACTGCGCGGCGCCCTCAGGTTTTTCGCGAGCAAGCTCGCTCCCACAGAGGGCCGTCGAAGGGGCTTTGAAATGCGGCCCCCTGTAGGAGCGGGCTTGCCCGCGATGGTCGCCAACGATAACGCGGGACGCCTGACACTGCGCGGCGTCCTCAGGTTTTTCGCGAGCAAGCTCGCTCCTACAGGGGCTGGGTTGTTGCTAAGTTTTGGGGCTTATGCTTTTGACTTGCAGCAGCTCAGCGACCAACTGGCCAAGCCCTCGGTGATCCACGGCAACTTCATCCAGGAAAAACACCTGCGCGCCCTGCCCCAGCCGCTGACCAGCAAGGGCACCTTTGTATTGGCCCGGGACCACGGCCTGCTCTGGCTGCTGAAAACCCCGCTGCAACAGGACTATCGCATCAACGCCCAGGGCATTGCCCGCCGCGATGCCAACGGCTGGCAGCCACTGCCCAACAAAAGCGCCGGGGCCGAGCAGAACCGTTTGTTCCTCGCGGTGCTGCAAGGTGACAGCAGTGGCTTGCAGCGCGACTTCGAGTTGCAGCTGCAAGGCACGGCCACGGCCTGGAAACTCATGCTGACCCCACGCTCGCTGCTGCTCAAGCAGGTGTTCACCCAGATCAATATCGACGGTGGCGAGTTGGTGCACACCATCCAATTGCTGGAAACCCAGGGCGACAGCACGGTGTTGCGCATGCAGGACAGCACCAGCACGCAACCTTTGAGCGACACGGAGCAACACGACTTTGCCCAGTGAGCGCTGGTTGCCGCGCCTGTTCCTGATCCTGCTGGTGGCCGTGCTGGCCCTGGCCGGCTGGCAGTGGCGCCATGGCGCGCCGCTGTCGGCCAACCTGATGGAACTGGTGCCAGGCAACTCGCCGGATGCGCTGGAGCTTATGGCCGAGCAACGCATGCAAGAGCCGCTGAACCGCGAGATGCTGGTGCTGGTCGGGCATACCGATCGCCAGCAAGCCCTGGGCATGGCCCAACAACTCGGCGAACAGTGGCAAGCCAGCGGCCTGTTTGAAAAGGTCACCTGGACCTTGCAGGCCGACTTGCCCGCCCTGCGCGAGCAACTGTTGCAAGGGCGCCTGGCGATGCTCTCGGCCAAGGACCGCGAACAGTTGATCGCCGAGCCCGAAGCGTTTATCCAGCAGCGTGTGCAATCACTGTTCGACCCCTTCACCGGCTTCAGCCTGGTGCCAAGCCAGGATGATTGGCTGGGCCTGACCGGACGCATCCAGAGCAGCCAGCCGCAACACGGCGCGGTGCAACTGGATATCGGTAGCGGCGCGTTGATCGCCGATGCCGACGGCAAAAGCTGGGTGCTGCTGCGTGCGCGCACCCAGGGCAATGCCTTTGATATGAAACTGCCGTTGCAAGTCGCCGACTTGCTGCAAACCAGCCGCGCACAGGCCGCCGAGCACGACGTACAACTGCTGGCCGCCAGCGGCCTGCTGTACGCGGCCAATGGCCAACAACAGGCAAGCCGGGAGATGACCTGGGTCGGCGGCGGTGCCACCGTCGGCATCCTGCTGTTGCTGTTACTGGCGTTCCGTCGTTGGCGCGTGTTGCTGGCGTTTGTCCCGGTGCTAGTGGGCATGCTGTTTGGTGCAGTGGCCTGCGTGGCGCTGTTTGGCCATATGCATGTGATGACCCTGGTGCTGGGGGCGAGCCTGATCGGCGTGGCGGTCGACTACCCGCTGCACTACCTGTCCAAGAGCTGGAACCTGCAACCCTGGCGCAGTTGGCCGGCCTTGCGCCTGACCCTGCCGGGCCTGAGCCTGAGCCTGGCCACCAGTTGCATCGGCTACCTGGCCCTGGCCTGGACGCCATTCCCGGCACTGACCCAAATCGCCGTATTCTCTGCCGCAGGTCTGGTCGGGGCCTATTTGTCGGCGGTGTGCCTGTTGCCGGCGCTGCTCAACGGCCTGGACCTGCGCCCGGCGCAGTGGCCGCTGCGGGTCGCCGAGTTCCTGCTGGGGGTGCGCGAATCGCTGCTCAAACGCTTGCCGAGCCAGGCGTTACTGGTGCTGGCCCTACTGTTTTGTGCCGGTGGCCTGTGGCAGTTGAACAGCAAGAACGATATTCGCCAGTGGATCGGCGCGCCGCCGCAGTTACTGCAAGAAGCCCAGGCCATTGCACGCATTACCGGCTACCAGCCCACCAGCCAGTTCTTCCTGGTGCGTGCGGATAATCAACAGCAGTTGCTGGAACGCCAGGCGGCCCTGAGCCAACGCCTGGATCAACTGGTGCATATGGACAAGCTCCAGGGTTACCTGGCGCTCAATCAACTGGTCAGCACGCCTGACGAACAGCAACAACTGCGCGAGGCCCTGAAGCAATTGCCGGCGCTGTGGCAACCGCTGCTGGACCTCGGCATTCCGGCCAGCGCCCTGCAAGGGGAGCTGGCGCAGTTGCAGACGCTGCCCACCGCAGATATCAACGCGGCCCTGGCCGGCCCGTTGGCCGAGCCCTGGCGCCTGTTGTGGCTGGGCAATGTCGATGGCGGCGTGGCGGCAATGGTCAGCCTGCAAGGCTTGAACAACCCGGCGCTGTTGCGCATCCAGGCCCAGGACTTGCCTGGCGTGCAACTGGTGGATCGCCTCGGCGACCTGAACCAGGTCTTTGCCGCGACCCAGGTCAGCGCCGCCGAATTGAAATTATTGTCCTGTGTACTGATCGTCTTGCTGCTGCTCTTGCCCTTTGGCCTGGGCGGCGCGCTGCGGATCGTCGCGCTACCGCTGCTGGCCGCCCTGTGCAGCCTGGCCAGCCTCGGTTGGCTGGGGCAGCCGCTGACCCTGTTCAGCCTGTTCGGCCTGCTGCTGGTAACGGCGATCAGCGTCGACTATGCGATCCTCATGCGCGAACAGATCGGCGGGGCCGCGGTCAGCCTGCTGGGGACGTTGCTGGCAGCCGTCACCACCTGGCTGTCCTTTGGTTTGCTGGCGGTGTCCAGCACCCCGGCGGTGAGTAACTTCGGCCTGTCGGTGAGCCTGGGCCTGGCCTTCAGCTTTATGCTGGCGCCGTGGGCTGGCCGCCAGGAACATGCGCAATGATGCCCACTAATTTTATCGAGTTGAATGTGATGATCGCCAACCCGGCAAGGAGCCACAGTGCCCACAGTTGAAATGGAACATCGCCAGGTCGTGGTGATCGGTGCCGGCCCGTCCGGCGCCATTGCGGCCGCGTTGCTCAAGCGTAAAGGGCATGATGTGCTGATCATCGAGCGCCAGTACTTCCCGCGCTTTTCCATCGGCGAAAGCCTGCTGTCCCACTGCATCGACTTTATCGAAGAAGCCGGCATGCTCGACGCAGTCAACGCCGCCGGCTTCCAGCTGAAAACCGGCGCCGCGTTTGCCTGGGGCGAGCGCTACAGTGCCTTCGATTTCGGCGATACGTTCAGCGATGGCAAGCCCACTACCTTCCAGGTCCAGCGCGCCGATTTCGACAAGTTGCTGGCCGATCAGGCCGCGTTGCAAGGGGTAGAGATCCGTTACGGCCAGACCCTGGTCGGCGTGGATTTCGCCGCCGGCCACCGCTACCTGCACGTACGCCGCGAAAATGGCCGCGAATACCACATCAAGGCCGGCTTTGTCCTCGACGCCAGCGGTTACGGCCGCGTGCTGCCACGCTTGCTGGACCTCGAAGCACCGTCGAACTTCCCGTTGCGCCAGGCGGTGTTCACCCACGTCGAAGACCGTATCGAGCACCCAGGCTTCGACCGCAGCAAAATCCTCATCACCACCCACCCGACCCAGCGCGATATCTGGTTCTGGACCATCCCGTTCAGCAACGGGCGCTGCTCGGTAGGTGTGGTGGCGGCCAAGGCGCATTTCGACGGTCACGACGCCGACCTCGATGCCTGCCTGCGCGGCTTTATCGAGCAAACGCCAAGCCTGTCCCGCGTCCTGGCCAACGCGCTCTGGGATACTCCGGCGCGGACCATCGGCGGTTACTCGGCCAATGTCACGACGCTGCATGGTCCGGGCTTCGCGCTGCTGGGCAACGCCGCCGAATTCCTCGACCCGGTGTTCTCCTCTGGCGTGACCATCGCCATGCGCTCGGCCAGCATGGCCGCAGGCCTCTTGCACCGCCAGTTGACGGGTGAAAGCGTCGACTGGCAAACCGAGTTCGCCGAGCCACTCAAACGCGGGGTCGACACCTTCCGCTGCTACGTCGAAGGCTGGTACGCCGGCACGTTCCAGGATGTGATCTACCACCCAGGCAGCTCGCCGGAAATCCGTCGCATGATCAGCTCGATCCTTGCCGGTTATGCCTGGGACGAGCGCAACCCATTTGTCAGCGAACCCAAGCGCCGTTTGCGGATGCTCTCGGAAATTTGTGCAGGGGATAACGTATGAGCAGCTCGTCTGTGCAAAAAGAGTACTTGAGCAAAAACTACGTCGAAGAAACCAGGTTCGGCTTCTGGTTCCTGCGCAGCCACACCTGGCAGCATCACGTATTGCGCGTGGCAATCAACGACCTGCGCAACCTGTTCAGCGACCCGTTGCCTGAGGCGCCGGTGCTGCTGGATGCCGGTTGCGGCCAGGGCAAATCGTTCCGCTACTTGCAGCAGGTGTTCGCCCCCGAACGCTTGATCGGCCTTGACGCCGACCCCCACAGCCTCGATCTGAGCCGTGCCGAAGCCGCGCGCCAGGGCATTGATATCGAATTGATCGGCAGTGATTGCGCAACCCTTGAGGTGGCCGATGAAAGTGTCGACATCCTGTTCTGCCACCAGACCTTCCACCACCTGGTGGAGCAGCAACGGGCGCTGACCGAGTTCTACCGAGTGCTCAAGCCCGGCGGCTACCTGCTGTTTGCCGAGTCCACCGAAGCCTATATCGACACCTGGGTGATTCGCTGGCTGTTCCGCCACCCGATGCACGTGCAGAAAAGTGCCGCAGAGTACCTGGAGATGATCCGTGACCAGGGCTTCGAGTTTGGCCCGCAGAATGTGTCGTACCCCTACCTGTGGTGGAGCCGCTCGGCGGACTTCGGCCTGTTGGAGCGTTGGGGCCTGCGCCAACCCAAGCCGTTTGGCGAGCGTGAAGAGACCCTGGTGAATGTGGTCGCACGCAAGCCATTCACAGGCCCGACAGCATGATCCGTGCGCTGTTGATCGGCTGCCTGTTGCTGCTGGCCGCCTGCGCCAGCCAGCCGCCGCTGCCTGTGCACACCCCAAGCCTGGCCCTGCCGCTGCAATTGCATGTAGAACGCGAACAGGATGGCCAGCGCCAGGACTGGTTGCTGGTGATCCAGCGCGAAGGCGATGCCTTGCGCTGGTCGCTGATGGATCCGCTGGGCATCCCCCAGGCCCGGCAAAAGCTGGTGGAGGGGACTTGGCAGGCGGATGGTTTGTTGCCACCCAATCCCCAGGCCCGCGAGTTGTTTGCCGCCTTACTGTTTGCTTTGACGCCCGCCGCCGAGCTGCCAGGCAACTACCCCCAAGCCCGTGAAGACGATGGCGTGCGGGTGCTCAAGCCACACTGGCAAGTGATCTACCAGGCGCCCTTGGCATTCAGCGTGAGCATGCCTGGCCAGCATCTGAACTATCGCGTCAGCGCGCTTGGGAACACCCCATGACGGCCTACCTCAACGCCCTCGGGATCATCTGTGCCCTGGGTCGCGGCCAGGACGAAGTGCGGCGCAACCTGTTTGCCGGCGATAGCAGCGGCATGCGCAGCGAGAGCGGCTGGGTTCCCGAGCGGGTATTGCCGGTGGGTAGCGTGCCCGGTGAGCTGGCAGCGCTGCCGCCGCACCTGGCACAACAGAACAGTCGCAACAACCAGCTGTTGCTGGAGGCCGCCTTGCAGATCGAAGGCCCGATCCAACAGGCGATCCAGACCTTTGGCGCCTCGCGCATCGGCATCGTGCTGGGCACCAGCACCTCGGGCATCGATGAGGCCAGTCGCGGTATCGCCGACTACCTGCGTGAAGGGCACTTCCCCGCAGATTATGACTATCGGCAACAAGAGCTCGGCGCCCCGGCCAATTTCCTCGCCGACTGGCTGCAACTGAGCGGCCCGGCCTATGTGATTTCCACCGCCTGCACGTCCAGCGCCCGCGCCCTGATGAGCGCGCAGCGCCTGCTGGACCTGGGCCTGTGCGATGCGGTGCTGTGTGGTGGGGTCGACAGCCTGTGCAAGTTGACCCTCAACGGTTTTACCTCCCTGGAAGCGGTATCCGCCCAGCGTTGCAACCCGTTTTCGGTGAACCGCAACGGCATCAACATCGGCGAGGCGGCGGTGCTGTTCCTGATGAGCAAAAGCCCGGCGCCGATCGCTTTGCTGGGCAGTGGCGCGAGCTGCGATGCCCACCATATCTCCGCCCCTGAGCCCAGCGGCAAGGGCGCATTGCAGGCGATGAGCAAAGCCCTGGCCAGCGCCAAATTGACATCCGCGCAGATCGGTTACCTGAACCTGCACGGCACCGCGACCCAGCATAACGATGCGATGGAAAGCCTGGCCGTGGCAGCGCTGTTTCCCGCTGGCGTGGCCTGTTCCTCGACCAAGCCGCTGACCGGGCATACCCTCGGCGCCGCGGGTGCGCTGGAAGCGGCGTTCTGCTGGTTGAGCCTGATGGAAGGTACCGTGCCGCCGCATGTCTGGGACGGTCAAGCCGACCCGGCGCTGCCTACCCTGCATTGGGCCAAGGTCGGCGACACCCTGCAAACACGCTGCCTGATGAGCAACTCGTTTGCCTTCGGCGGCAATAACGTCAGCCTGATTATCGGAGACGCCCCATGATCAATTGGCCGCTCGCCGAACTGCTGCCCCACGCCGGGGACATGATCCTGATCGACCAGGTGCTGGCGTTCGATGAAGAGCAGATCCGCACCCGCCTCACCGTCAAGCCCGGCGGCCTGTTCAACCGTGCCGACGGTAGCTTGCCGGCCTGGGTCGGCGTCGAGCTGATGGCGCAAAGCGTCGCCGCCTATGCCGGCTGTCGGGCACGGCAGAACGGCGAAGCCGTCGAGCTGGGGTTCCTGTTGGGCACCCGTAAGTTCGAATGCAACGTCGAGCACTTTCCCGCCGGCACCGAGTTGACCATCCACGGCCTGCGCTCACTGGAAGACGACAACGGCATGGGTGTGTTCGAATGCCACCTGACCGGCGACGGCATCCAGGCCAGCGCGCGCCTGAACGTATTTCGACCGCCCCAGGCGGCCAACTATTTAGCTGAATCGAAGGACACGCGTCATGACTGAATCCGTACTGGTCACCGGCTCCAGCCGGGGTATCGGCCGCGCTATCGCCCTGCGCCTGGCCCAGGCCGGCCATGACATCGTGCTGCATTGCCGCAGTGGCCGCGCCGAGGCGGATGCCGTACAGGTCCAAATCCAGGCCCTGGGACGCAAGGCGCGGGTGCTGCAATTTGATGTGGCAGACCGTGCCACCTGCAAGCAGATCCTCGAAGCCGACGTTGAAGCCCACGGCGCCTATTACGGTGTAGTGCTGAACGCCGGGCTGACCCGTGATGGCGCGTTTCCAGCCCTGTCGGAGGATGACTGGGACGTGGTGATGCGCACCAATCTCGACGGGTTCTACAACGTACTGCACCCGGTGATGATGCCGATGATCCGGCGCCGCGCGGCCGGGCGCATTGTGTGCATCACTTCAGTCTCGGGGCTGATCGGCAATCGTGGCCAGGTCAACTACAGCGCGTCCAAGGCCGGCTTGATCGGTGCGGCCAAGGCGCTGGCAATCGAGCTGGGCAAGCGCAAGATCACTGTCAACTGCGTGGCCCCCGGCCTGATCGACACGGCAATGCTTGATGAGAACGTGCCGGTGGAAGAACTGCTGAAGATGATCCCCGCGCAACGCATGGGTACGCCAGAAGAGGTCGCCAGTGCGGTGAACTTCCTGATGTCGGCCGAGGCCGGCTACATCACCCGCCAGGTCCTGGCCGTGAATGGGGGCCTGTGCTGATGAAACGTGTGGTAGTCACCGGCATGGCCGGCATGACCTCCCTGGGCTGCGACTGGGAAACCATCGTCGCCAACTTCCGCGCCCAGCGCAGCGGCATCCGGCGCATGGATGAGTGGGATCGCTTCAGCGAACTGAACACACGGCTGGCCGGGCCGATTGACGATTTTGTGGTGCCGGCCCACTGGACCCGCAAGCAACTGCGCAGCATGGGCCGGGTCTCGCGCCTGGCCGTGTGGGCCGCCGAGCAGGCGTTGCAGGACGCCGGCCTGCTGGGCGATGCGTCGATCAAGGACGGGCGCATGGGTGTGGCCTGCGGCTCATCCACCGGCAGCACCGATGAGATCAAGGCGTTTGGCAATATGCTGCTCAACTCGGTGGCCGAGGGCCTGAACGCCAACTCCTATGTGCGCATGATGCCGCACACCACAGCGGCCAATATCAGCATTTTCTTTGGCCTCACCGGACGCCTGATCCCCACGTCCAGCGCCTGCACCAGCGGTAGCCAGGGCATCGGCTATGCCTATGAGGCAATCAAATTCGGCCGCCTGCCGCTGATGCTCGCCGGCGGCGCTGAAGAGCTGTGCCCCACCGAAGCCATGGTGTTTGATGCGCTCTACGCCACCAGCCTGAAAAACGACGCCCCGCAGACCAGCCCACGCCCCTACGACAGCGGCCGCGACGGCCTGGTGATCGGCGAAGGCGGCGGCATGCTGGTGCTTGAGGAGCTGGAACATGCCTTGGCCCGTGGCGCGCATATCCATGCCGAGATCGTCGGCTTTGGCAGCAACGCCGACGGCCAGCACACCACCCGTCCCGAGCAGGTCACCATGCGCCGGGCCATGGAGCTGGCCCTCGAAGATGCCAACCTGACGCCGGATGCCATCGGTTACGTGAACGGCCACGGCACCGCCACCGAACAAGGCGACATTGCCGAAACCCTGGCCACCAGCAGCCTGTTCGGCAGCCGTATGCCCATCAGTTCGCAGAAGAGCTTCCTGGGCCACACCCTGGGTGCCTGCGGCGCGTTGGAGTCGTGGTTCAGCATCGAGATGATGAACCACGACCAGTACGTGCCGACCTTCAACCTCGATCAAGTCGACCCGCGCTGCGGCGAACTGGATTACCTGCGCGGCGAGTTCCGCCAGATGCACAACAACTACGTGATGAACAACAACTTTGCCTTTGGCGGCGTCAACACGTCGCTGATCTTTCGCCGCTGGCAGTAAGCCTTTTATTTGATTGGAGAGAACGGAATGTCTTCGTTGCTACGCGCCACCCTCATCGCCCTGACCCTGCTGACCGCTGCCGGCTGTACCAGCAAGCCGGTACTCAACACCCAGCACGCGCTCGCCGCCAACGAGCAGGTCAGCGAAGAGAAAATGAAACAGAGCATCCTCACCGCCCTGGACAAGCGCAACTGGACCGTCCAGCGCGCCGACCCACGCCTGATCCAGGCCCAGATCAACGTGCGCAACCGCTACTACGCCGAGATCGACATCCGCTACACCGGCACCCGCTACGCCATCACCTATCGTGACAGCCAGGAACTGGGCTACAAGGACGGCAAGATTCATCGCAACTACAACCGCTGGATCAGCATGCTCGACCGCGACATCATGGCCGGGCTGCGCGCAAGCGGCGCGGCGCAAGCGGGTACGGCGGAGCAGTTGTTCAAGGAGACGGGGACGTCGAAGCAGAACTGATCGATGCCTCCGACATAACACCAGAAACGACAAAGGGCGCCTTTCGGCGCCCTCTTCACAAGCAGGCTGGCTTGTCATCGCCTTTGTCCTGCCCGGCTCTGCGATGGCTGGATTTCCAGGATCCTCAGAGTCTCACAAGCCCCTTTCGGGAACTGGGGCAGTATGCCTGAAAAGCCGGACAGGACAATCCGTGGCAAAACGCCTCCTGTCTTTGGGTTGATAGAGAAGTGTCATCCATGTCACTCAGTGAAAAAGAAACGATTTTGCGCAACTCCAAGGCAAATCACTAAACCGGTTCCATTACCTGATATGTGAATGCCGCTACACCAACGCCTTGCGCGTCAGCAGCTCGACAAACGCCTTGGCCATGGGCGACTGCTGGTCTTTACGCTGCACCAGCCACACCGCCGTCACCGCCTCAGGGTCGAGCAAGGTGCGATAGACCACGCCGTCGATACGGATGCGCTGGTACGACGCCGGCAACACCGACACCCCCAACCCCGCTGCCACCAGGCCGATGATGGTCATGGCCTCTCCGGCCTCCTGGGCGAAGTGCGGGCTGAAACCGGCATCGCGTGCCAGGTTGATCAGTTGGGCGTACAGACCACTGCCGTAGGCCCGTGGGAAAAATACAAAAGGTTCTTCAGCCAACTGGGCCAGGTGCAAACCGCGCTCGCTGCCTTCTACCAGTGGGTGGCCGGCACTCAGCACCGCCACCAGAGGCTCGCGCATCAGCTCCACGACACTTAATGAGTCCGGCAGCGGCAGCGGGCGCATCAGGCCGACCTGGATCGACTCGTCCACCAACGCGCCCGCCACCTCGGTACTGCTCATCTCTTGCAGGTTCAGGTGCACCGCCGGGAAAGCCTGGCGAAAAGCGAAAATCGCCTGTGGGATGCTGGAGTTGAACGGCGCCGAAGAGGTGAAGCCGATCTTCAGCTCACCCAACTCCCCCAACTGCGCCCGGCGTGCCACATCCGCGGCCTTGTCGACCTGGGCCAGTACCAGGCGGGCTTCTGTGAGGAACAAACGCCCGGCCTCACTCAGCTCAACCCGACGATTGGTACGTTCAAACAAGCGGGCGCCCACTTCCTGTTCCAGCGCCTGGATCTGCTGGCTCAACGGCGGCTGGGAGATGCCCAGGACCTGGGCCGCCCTGCCGAAATGCAACTCTTCAGCCACGGCGATGAAGTAGCGCAAGTGGCGCAATTCCATGAAAACCTCATTAGGTTGTAAAAGCTATCAAACAGGTCGAACAATATATTGGAAAGAATCATTAGCCAGCTATATTCTTTTTTCATTGCCAGCCCTGGCAGCCTTTGCCCCCGAGGTCCCGCGTGAAATCTGCTGTCGCTCCACTCGCCCAGGAACTGCCACCCACCGCCCTCGACGAGGTGGTGGCGCAGCTCAACGATGTGTACATCGAAAAAGATACGCCGATGTTCATGCGCACGGTGCTGGCACTGTTTTCCGGCGGCTTTGCCACCTTTGCCCTGCTGTATTGCGTGCAGCCGATGATGCCGGCGTTGTCCCACGAATTTTCCATCAATGCCGCGCAAAGCAGCCTGATCCTCTCCGTCTCCACGGCGATGCTCGCTTTTGGCCTGTTGATCACCGGGCCGATTTCCGACCGCCTGGGGCGCAAGCCAGTGATGGTCACCTCGCTGTTCTGCGCGGCGGTGTGCACCATCGCCAGCGGCCTGATGCCGACCTGGGAAGGCATCCTGTGGCTGCGCGCGTTGCTGGGCCTGTCCCTTAGTGGCTTGGCGGCCGTGGCCATGACCTACCTCAGCGAAGAGATCCATCCGCAGCACATCGGCCTGGCCATGGGCCTGTATATCGGCGGCAATGCGATTGGCGGCATGAGCGGGCGCCTGATCACCGGCGTACTGATCGATTTCGTCAGTTGGCACACGGCAATGCTGATCATCGGCGCGCTGGCACTGATTGCGGCGACGGTGTTCTGGAAAATCCTCCCCGAGTCGCGCAACTTCCGCGCCAGCAGCCTCAAGCCGCGCAACCTGCTCAATGGCTTTGTCATGCACTTCAAGGATGCCGGCCTGCCGTGGCTGTTTCTCGAAGCCTTCGTACTGATGGGCGCCTTCGTCACGCTGTTCAACTACATCGGCTACCGCTTGCTGGCCGCCCCTTATGACATGAGCCAGGCGGTGGTCGGCCTGCTGTCAGTGGTGTACCTGTCAGGGATCTACAGCTCAGCGAAGATCGGCTCGCTGGCCGACCGCCTGGGCCGTCGCCGGGTGCTCTGGGCCACTATCGTGCTGATGCTCGCCGGCATCACCCTGACCCTGTTCAGCTCGCTGCCGCTGATCATCATCGGCATGCTGATCTTCACTTTCGGCTTCTTCGGCGCCCATTCGGTGGCCAGCAGCTGGATTGGCCGGCGTGCGCTGAAAGCCAGGGGGCAGGCCTCGTCGCTGTACCTGTTCAGCTACTACGCGGGGTCGAGTATTGCCGGTACGGCGGGTGGGGTTTTCTGGCACTACGCGGGGTGGAACGGGATTGGCGGGTTTATCGTTGCGTTGTTGACCGTTGCGCTGCTGGTGGCGCTGAAGCTGGCAAAGTTGCCGCCGCTGGGGAACGTAAAGACCTGATACGGTGTTGCTTCAAATGTGGGAGCGGGCTTGCTCGCGAAAGCGGTGTATCAGTCATGAATGTATCAGCTGACATTCCGCATTCGCGAGCAAGCCCGCTCCCACATGTGTTTTGCGTGTTATTCGTGATACTGCGCCGACAACTCATGCACCGCCCGCAGGAACGCGCCAGCATGCTCCGGGTTCACTTCCGGGGTGATGCCATGGCCGAGGTTGAACACGTGGCCACTGCCTTTGCCGTAGCTGGCGAGGATGCGACCGACTTCGGTACAGATCGCCTCCGGCTTGGCGTAGAGCACGGTCGGGTCCATGTTGCCTTGCAGGGCCACTTGGTTACCCACACGGCGACGGGCTTCGCCCAGGTCGCAGGTCCAGTCCAGGCCCAGCGCGTCGGCACCGGCGTCGGCAATGCTTTCCAGCCACAGGCCGCCGCCCTTGGTGAACATGATCACCGGCACTTTGCGGCCTTCGTGTTCGCGGATCAGGCCGCTGACGATTTTGCGCATGTAGGCCAGGGAGAACTCCTGGTACGCCGCCGCCGACAGGTTGCCGCCCCAGGTATCGAAGATCTGCACCGCTTGCGCGCCGGCCATGATCTGGCCGTTGAGGTAGGAAATGACCGACTGTGCCAGCTTGTCCAGCAGCAAGTGCATGGCTTGTGGGTTGTCGTAGAGCATGGCCTTGGTCTTGCGGAAATCTTTCGACGAACCGCCTTCGACCATGTAGGTGGCCAGGGTCCACGGGCTGCCAGAGAAGCCGATCAGCGGCACGCGGCCATTGAGCTCGCGGCGGATGGTGCTGACGGCATCCATCACATAACCGAGGTCTTTGTGTGGATCAGGAATCGGCAGGGCTTCGATATCGGCCAGGGTGCTGACCACTTTCTTGAAACGCGGGCCTTCGCCGGTTTCAAAGTACAGGCCTTGGCCCATGGCGTCAGGGATGGTCAGGATATCGGAGAAGAGGATGGCCGCATCCAGTTGTGGATAGCGGTCCAGCGGCTGCATCGTGACTTCGCAGGCGAACTCCGGATTCATGCACAGGCTCATGAAATCGCCCGCATTGGCGCGGCTGGCGCGGTATTCCGGCAGGTAGCGACCGGCTTGACGCATCATCCACACAGGGGTGACGTCTACAGGTTGCTTGAGCAGGGCACGAAGGAAACGGTCGTTCTTGAGGGCAGTCATGTCGGCATCCGCAAAAAAAGTGCGGGCATTTTCTCAGAGCCGGACGCAAAAGGCACGGTTGCAGGTCAGCCTTTTGTCTATCGGGTCAATTTGTCGCGGACATGAAAGCGCCGCAAAACAAATGTGGGAGCGGGCTTGCTCGCGAATGCGGGTTGTCAGTGGACATATCTAGTCACTGTTACACCGTATTCGCGAGCAAGCCCGCTCCCACATTTTTGATCCCATTGCAGCTGGGGATCGGTATTAGACCTGCAAGTAGTCCAGGATGCCTTCGGCGGCGTTGCGGCCTTCGAAGATCGCGGTAACTACCAGGTCCGAACCGCGCACCATATCGCCACCGGCGAAGATCTTCGGGTTGCTGGTCTGGTGCTTGTACTGGCCTTGTTCCGGGGCTACAACGCGGCCCTGGCTGTCGGTCTGGATCTGGAACTGCTCGAACCACGGCGCCGGGCTTGGACGGAAGCCGAAAGCGATGACCACGGCGTCGGCCGGGATGATCTCTTCGGAACCCGGGATCGGCTCGGGGCTGCGGCGGCCACGGGCGTCCGGCTCGCCGAGACGGGTCTCGACCACCTTCACGCCTTCGACGCGATCTTCACCCACAATGGCAATCGGCTGGCGGTTGTAGAGGAATTTCACGCCTTCTTCCTTGGCGTTTTTCACCTCTTTGCGCGAGCCCGGCATGTTGGCTTCGTCACGACGATAGGCACAGGTCACCGACTTGGCGCCCTGGCGGATCGACGTACGGTTGCAGTCCATCGCGGTGTCGCCACCGCCCAGCACCACGACCTTCTTGCCCTTCATGTCGATGAAGTCTTCCGGGGATTTTTCAAAGCCCAGGTTGCGGTTGACGTTGGCGATCAGGAAGTCGAGCGCGTCATACACACCCGGCAGGTCCTCACCGGCGAAGCCGCCCTTCATATAGGTGTAGGTGCCCATGCCCATGAATACCGCATCGTATTCTTCGAGCAACTGCTCCATGGTCACGTCTTTGCCGATTTCGGTGTTCAGGCGAAACTCAATGCCCATGCCGGTGAAGACTTCGCGGCGATTGCTCAGCACGGTCTTTTCCAGCTTGAACTCGGGGATGCCGAAGGTCAGCAGGCCACCGATTTCCGGGTTCTTGTCGAACACCACCGGGGTCACGCCGCCACGTACCAGCACGTCGGCACAACCCAGGCCCGCCGGGCCTGCGCCGATGATCGCGACACGCTTGCCGGTCGGCTTGACCTTGGACATGTCCGGGCGCCAGCCCATGGCGAACGCGGTGTCGGTGATGTACTTCTCCACCGAACCGATGGTCACCGCGCCGAAACCGTCGTTGAGGGTGCAGGCACCCTCGCACAGACGATCCTGCGGGCACACCCTGCCGCAGACTTCCGGCAAGGTGTTGGTCTGGTGCGACAGTTCGGCGGCGGCGAGGATGTTGCCCTCGGCCACCAATTTCAGCCAGTTGGGAATGAAGTTGTGCACCGGGCACTTCCATTCGCAATACGGGTTACCGCACCCCAGGCAGCGGTGGGCCTGGTCGGCCGAGTGCTGGGGTTTGAAGGGTTCGTAGATTTCCACGAACTCTTTCTTGCGTTGACGCAACAGTTTCTTCTTCGGATCTTTGCGCCCGACATCGATGAACTGGAAGTCGTTATTCAGACGTTCAGCCATGTTAAAACCTCATCAAACTCTTCAGGCGCATATCACTGCGGGTTGGCACGGATGCTGGAAAGCAACGATTTCAGGTTGGCAGCCTTGGGCTTGACCAGCCAGAAACGACGCAGGTAATCATCGAGGTTCTCGGCGAGGTTACGACCCCATTCGCTGCCGGTCTCCTCGACGTACTCGTCCAGCACGTGCTGCAAGTGGTTCCGGTAGGACTCCATGGCTTCGCCGCTGATCCGCTGGATCTCGACCAACTCGTGGTTGACCTTGTCGACGAAGGTGTTGTCCTGGTCCAGCACGTAGGCGAAACCACCGGTCATGCCTGAACCGAAGTTGTAACCGGTCTTGCCCAATACCGCGACAAAGCCTCCAGTCATGTACTCACAGCAGTGATCGCCAGTGCCTTCAACCACGGTGTGGGCACCGGAGTTACGCACGGCGAAACGCTCACCGGCGGTCCCGGCGGCGAACAGCTTGCCACCGGTGGCGCCGTACAAGCAGGTGTTGCCGATGATGGCACTGTCCTGGGTCTTGTAGACGCTACCGGCCGGCGGAACGATAACCAGCTTGCCGCCGGTCATGCCCTTGCCCACGTAGTCGTTGGCATCGCCTTCGAGGTACATGTGCAGGCCGCCGGCGTTCCACACGCCGAAGCTCTGGCCGGCCGTGCCTTTGAAGCGGAAAGTGATCGGCGCCTTGGCCATGCCCTGGTTGCCGTGCTTGCGTGCAATTTCGCCGGAAATCCGCGCGCCGATGGAACGGTCGCAGTTGCAGATATCCAGGGCAAACTCGCCACCGCTGGCGTCATTGATCGAGGAACCGGCCATGTCGACCATTTTCTCGGCCAACAGGCCTTTGTCGAACGGTGGGTTGCGCTCGACCTGGCAAAACTGTGGCTTGTCTGCCGGGATGTGATCGCTGCCCAACAGCGGCGTCAGGTCCAGGTGGTGCTGCTTGGCGGTCTGGCCCTGGAGGATGTCCAGCAGATCGGTACGACCGATCAGCTCTTCCAGGGAGCGCACGCCGAGCTTGGCCAGCCACTCGCGGGTCTCTTCGGCGACGTAGGTGAAGAAATTCACCACCATGTCGACGGTGCCGATGTAGTGATCCTTGCGCAGCTTCTCGTTCTGCGTCGCCACACCGGTAGCGCAGTTGTTCAGGTGGCAGATGCGCAGGTATTTGCAGCCCAGGGCGATCATTGGCGCGGTACCGAAGCCGAAGCTTTCGGCACCGAGGATTGCGGCCTTGATCACGTCGAGGCCGGTTTTCAGGCCGCCGTCGGTCTGTACCCGGACCTTGCCGCGCAGATCGTTGCCGCGCAGGGTCTGGTGAGTCTCGGCCAGGCCCAGCTCCCACGGCGCACCAGCGTACTTGATGGAAGTCAGCGGCGATGCGCCAGTGCCGCCATCGTAGCCGGAGATGGTGATCAGGTCGGCATAGGCCTTGGCCACGCCGGCAGCGATGGTGCCCACGCCGGCTTCTGCCACCAGTTTCACCGAGACCAGGGCCTTGGGATTGACTTGCTTGAGGTCGAAAATCAGCTGCGACAAGTCTTCAATCGAATAGATGTCGTGGTGTGGCGGCGGCGAGATCAGGGTCACGCCAGGCACCGCGTAACGCAGCTTGGCGATCAGACCGTTGACCTTGCCGCCTGGCAGTTGGCCGCCCTCGCCGGGCTTGGCGCCCTGGGCCACCTTGATCTGCAGCACTTCGGCGTTGACCAGATACTCCGGGGTCACCCCGAAACGGCCAGTGGCGACCTGCTTGATTTTCGAGCTCTTGATCGTGCCGTAGCGCGCCGGGTCTTCACCGCCTTCGCCGGAGTTGGAACGCGCACCCAGGCGGTTCATGGCTTCGGCCAGGGCTTCGTGGGCCTCAGGTGACAAGGCACCCAGGGAAATACCGGCGGAGTCAAAGCGCTTGAGGATCGACTCCAGTGGCTCGACCTCGGCAATGTCCATCGGCGTGTCCAGGGTTTTCACCTGGAACAGGTCGCGGATCATCGACACCGGGCGGTTATCCACCAGCGCGGTGTATTCCTTGAACTTGGCGTAGTCGCCCTGCTGCACAGCGGCTTGCAGGGTGTTGACCACATCCGGGTTGTAGGCGTGGTATTCGCCACCGTGTACGAACTTGAGCAGGCCACCTTGCTGGATCGGCTTACGCGCGCTCCAGGCTTCGGCCGCCAAGGCTTTCTGTTCGGCTTCGATATCGACGAAACGTGCGCCCTTGATGCGGCTTGGCACGCCACGGAAGCTCAGTTCGCAAACTTCCTCCGACAGACCGATGGCCTCGAACAACTGCGCGCCACGGTAGGACGTGACGGTGGAGATGCCCATCTTCGACAGGATCTTCAGCAGGCCCTTGGTGATGCCTTTGCGGTAATTCTTGAATACTTCGTACAAATCACCCAGCACTTCGCCGGTACGAATCAGGTCGCCCAGCACTTCGTAGGCCAGGAACGGATACACCGCCGAGGCGCCAAAGCCGATCAATACCGCAAAGTGATGCGGGTCGCGGGCGGTGGCGGTTTCGACGAGGATGTTGGAGTCGCAGCGCAGGCCTTTTTCGGTCAGGCGGTGGTGTACCGCGCCGGTGGCCAGGGACGCGTGGATCGGCAGCTTGCCTGGAGCGATATGGCGATCGGTCAGCACGATCTGGGTGCGACCGGCGCGCACCGCTTCTTCTGCCTGATCGGCGACGTTGCGCACAGCGGCTTCCAGGCCGAGGCTCTCGTCGTAGTTCAGGTCAATGATCTGCCGGTCGAAGCCTGGGCGGTCCAGGGTCATCAACGAGCGCCACTTGGCCGGGGAAATGACCGGCGAGCTGAGGATCACGCGCGACGCGTGCTCTGGCGATTCCTGGAAGATATTGCGCTCGGCACCGAGGCACACTTCCAACGACATCACGATGGCTTCACGCAGCGGGTCGATCGGCGGGTTGGTCACCTGGGCGAACTGCTGGCGGAAGTAGTCGTATGGCGTGCGCACGCGCTGGGACAACACGGCCATTGGCGTGTCGTCACCCATGGAGCCGACGGCTTCGTAGCCTTGCTCGCCGAGGGGGCGCAGTACCTGATCACGCTCTTCAAACGTGACCTGGTACATCTTCATGTACTGCTTGAGCTGGTCGACGTCATAGAAAGCCGAGCCATGGTCGTTGTCTTCCATGGTCGCCTGGATGCGCAGGGCGTTCTTGCGCAGCCATTGCTTGTAGGGGTGACGCGACTTCAAGCGGTTGTCGATGGCATCGGTGTCGAGGATCTGCCCGGTTTCGGTGTCCACGGCAAGGATCTGCCCAGGGCCCACGCGGCCTTTGGCGATCACGTCTTCAGGCTGGTAGTTCCACACGCCGACTTCCGAGGCCAGGGTGATGAAGCCGTTGGTGGTGGTCACCCAACGCGCTGGGCGCAGGCCGTTGCGGTCGAGCAGGCACACCGCGTAGCGACCATCGGTCATGACCACGCCGGCCGGGCCGTCCCACGGCTCCATGTGCATCGAGTTGTACTCATAGAACGCCCGCAGGTCCGGGTCCATGGTCTCGACGTTCTGCCACGCTGGCGGAATGATCATGCGCACGCCACGGAACAGGTCGATGCCACCGGTGACCATCAGTTCCAGCATGTTGTCCATGCTTGAAGAGTCGGAACCCACGCGGTTGACCAGCGGGCCGAGTTCTTCGAGGTCCATCAAATCGTTGGCGAACTTGGTGCGACGGGCCACGGCCCAGTTGCGGTTGCCGGTGATGGTGTTGATCTCGCCGTTGTGGGCGAGGAAGCGGAATGGCTGGGCCAGCGGCCATTTCGGCAGAGTGTTGGTGGAAAAGCGCTGGTGGAACACGCAGATCGCGGTTTGCAGGCGCTCATCGCTCAGGTCTGGATAGAAGGCGGTCAAGTCCGCCGGCATCATCAGGCCTTTATAAATGATGGTCTTGTGGGAAAAGCTGCAGATGTAGTGGTCGCTATCCAGGGCGTTGGCCACGGACGAGCGGCGACGGGAGGTGAACAGCTTGATCGCCATGTCCTGGTCGCTCAGGCCATCGCCTGCGATGAACACTTGTTCGATCTGCGGCAGGCGCTCATGGGCCAGGCGGCCGAGTACGCTGGTATCGATCGGCACTTTGCGCCAGCCGACCAACTGCAGGCCAGCGGCCAGGATCTCGCGGTTCATGTTCTCGCGAGCGGCCTCGGCTTTTACCGGGTCCTGATTGAAGAACACCATGCCCACCGCGTATTGCTTGGGCAAATCGGCGCCGAAGGTTTCCTTGGCGATTGCGCGCAGGAACTGGTCAGGCTTTTGAATCAGCAAGCCGCAACCGTCACCGGTCTTGCCGTCAGCGTTGATCCCACCGCGGTGGGTCATGCAGGTCAGGGCCTCGATGGCCGTTTGCAAAAGGGTATGACTGGGTTCGCCCTGCATATGGGCAATCAGGCCGAAACCACAGTTATCCTTGAATTCATCGGGTTGGTACAGACCTGCTTTCATAGACACTTTCTCACCAGGCTGCCTCTTATTTCGAGGCAAATTTCTTTTCAATTCAACCGGTTACCTTCCACGCCGAACGTACGCCGGCTTAGCGGGGGCAAAAGGGAGGTCATTGTACACACCGACACAGACGCCCACAAATTTGGCGACGAACTGTCGCAAATCTATGTCGCATTTATGAAAGGTTTAAAGCGATATGCTGTGCTAGTCAAAACTTTTTTAATTCTGACTGCTACTACTCAAAAGCTACTGTAACGCAGACACCACAAAGCGCGCGGCCTTCAGGGCTGCACGCTTTGTTGTTTTTTGAGGTGCTGGGAGGGCGACCTGGGTAAGGTCGCCGGATCTTCAGCGAGTTGTTGCGAGTTCTTGTTGAACGCTGGCAACAGTGCGAGGCCAAGGTTTACCAGCCTGGACCTTCGCTGGCAAGGCCTTGATAGCGGAGTCGGCTGCCGCGCGGCTCGGGAAACTGCCGTAGGTGATCACGTAGAGAGGCTTGCCGTTGAGCACTTTCTTGAAATAACGGTACTCGCCGCCCTGCTCTTTCACGAACGCCTGGGCGTTGGCTTCAGAGCTGGTGCCGAGGATCTGCACCACGTAGTTCTTGGCTGGCTGGCTGCCGTACCAGCCGCTGCCGGCAGCGGCCTTGGCCACGGTGACCGGTTTTTCCGCAGGTTTGACGGCGGGAGCTGGCTTGGCCACAGGGGCTGGCGCTGGCTTGACCACTGGTGCCGGGACTGGCTTGGCGGTAGCGACCTGAGTCGGCGCAGGCGTTGGCTTGGCCGCCGGGACAGGTGCAGGGCTTGCGGTTGCGCCAGGTGGTGGAGCCACGGTGGTGACGGTCGGAGGCGTGGCGCTGGAGCCTTCTACCGGTACGCCATCATCGCCTTCGGTGATACCACCTGCTTCTTCTGCCAACGGGCCACGCATGACCGGCTGGCCGACCATCGGCAGGTTGGTAGGCTGGCCAGAACCGGCGAACTCAACGGCAGGTGCGCCGTTGGTGGTGGGCTTGCCCAGTGGCAACTGTGCCTGCTCGGTAGGCGCGCCTGGAGCGGTCGGTGCCTTGCTGCGGCCTGGAATCAACCAGGCGGCGGCAACGGCAACCACGACAACAGCAGAAATCGCCAGTACGTGTTTCTTCGGCATGGTGAACCCCATCTTTGGACGCTTAACCGCTGAGCGGCTGGCAATCATGGCTTCGATCATCGCATCCCGGGCCACCTGGTTGATGGTGCCAGGCCAGCCGTCGGAGCTTTCGTGAATATCAGAGATCTGCTGGGCGGAGAAAAGTTCGATGCCCTGACCCGCACCTTCAAGGCGCTGGGCCAAGTACTCACGGGTTTCCTCTTCTTCGTAGGGCTGCAATTCGATGACGTGGAACAGCTCTTGCTCGCCACTGAGCTGCTCCAGGTCGGCAATCAGCGACGCCTCACCGAACAGGAACACATGGGGACGACCTTCCGGCGTACCGGCCGCCAGGGCCAGCAAGGCCTCCAGCGCGGATTCGTCGAGCTGCTCGGCATCGTCCACCAGCAGGTAGACTTCCTGGCCGGTCAAACCCAGTTGCACCACTTGCTTGAGAATCGCGGTCGGCTCGGCATTGGCCACATCCAGCGCCTGGGCAACCTGGCGCAACACGCCTGCCGCATCGCCGGCACCACGGGCGGAAACCACCACGCTCTGCACCGATTGCTTGTTGGTGCTGGCTACCAGGGCCTGGCGCAGCAGCGTCTTGCCGCTGCCCAAGGGGCCTGTGACCACCAATAGCAACTGGCTGTAGCGCGCCAGGTGGTGCAACTGCCCCAACACAGGCTTGCGTTGTGCAGGGAAAAACTTGAAACCGGGGACCCGTGGTGCAAAAGGGTCGTGGCTCAACTGGTAATGGCCGAGGAAAGCCTCGTCGGCATGCAAACTAGTCATCGGGATCTGGTTAACCTTTCAGCTGGGCCAGGGCGCGGTAATCCGCTCCCAGCGTGGCCTGTAGAATCTCTTTCGGATAATCGTCGGTCACTACCGCTTCGCCCATTCGGCGCAACAGCACCAGACGCAAACGACCATCGATCACTTTCTTGTCTATTGCCATATGTTCAAGGAAATCAGCCTCGGTCATTTCCTCGGGAGGAATGACCGGCAATCCGGCGCGCTGGAACAGGCGAATACCACGGTCACGCTCTTGGACCGTGATCCAGCCCAGACGTTGCGACATCTCCAACGCCATCACCGTGCCAGCCGCTACGGCCTCGCCATGCAACCAGACACCATAGCCCATGTGGGTTTCAATCGCATGGCCGAAGGTGTGCCCCAGGTTCAAGGTGGCGCGCACGCCAGACTCACGCTCGTCGGCATTGACCACCAGCGCCTTGGCCGCGCAGGAGCGGGAGATGGCTTCAGTCAGCGCCACCTGGTCCAGGTTGCGCAAGGCATCGACGTGTTCTTCAAGCCAGGTCAGGAACGGCTCGTCACAGATCAGCCCGTACTTGATGACTTCCGCCAGGCCCGCCGACAGCTCGCGAGGCGGCAGGGTATTGAGCGTCGCGGTGTCGATCAGCACGGCATTGGGCTGGTAGAACGCACCGACCATGTTCTTGCCCAGCGGATGGTTGATCCCGGTCTTGCCGCCCACCGACGAATCGACCTGGGACAGCAAGGTAGTCGGCACCTGGATAAAGTCCACGCCACGCTGGTAACAAGCGGCCGCAAAACCGGCCATGTCGCCGATCACACCGCCGCCAAGGGCCACCACTGTAGTACGCCGGTCGTGGCGCGCGGTCAGCAGCCCGTCAAAGATCAGTTGCAGGGTTTCCCAGTTCTTGAACGCTTCGCCGTCGGGAAGAATCACCGAGATCACCGAATACGCCGCAAGGCTGCGACTCAGACGCTCAAGGTAGAGCGGCGCCACCGTCTCATTGGAGATGATCGCCACTTGTCGCCCGGCAATATGCGGTGCGAGCAACTCGGGCTGGTCCAACAAACCTTCGCCAATATGGATCGGGTAGCTACGCTCGCCAAGATCGACCTTAAGTGTCTGCATGTGTCCCCGCGCTGAAGATGGAAGCAGGCGTCCTGCCCTGTATTAACGTTGTCGGCACCGTCGAGGTCGAGCGCTGCCTGATGGCTCTACGCCACAACTCGGACGGCTGTAACGCGCTGCCGAGAATAGCGCATTTCGGCCCTGGCTTTAACGGGGCGGCAGTTGCTGCAAACGATCCAGAATGTCGAGAACCACCATTCGTGGCGGCCGTTCATCGGTTTGCACCACCAGATCGGCGATTTCCCGATAAAGCGGGTCGCGCAGCGTCAGCAAGTCCCGCAGGGTTTTCTCAGGGTTGGCGGTGCGCAGCAACGGTCGGTTGCGATCGCGAGCGGTGCGCCCGACTTGCTGCTCGACCGACGCATGCAAATAGACCACCCGACCGCCGGCACGCAGCGCCCGCCGGTTTTCCTCGCGCATCACCGCACCGCCGCCGGTGGCCAAGACCACGCCATCGCAGCCGCACAGCTCGGCAATCATTGCCTGCTCGCGGTCACGAAAGCCCAGTTCGCCTTCCTTATCGAAGATCCACGGGATATTGGCGCCCGTGCGCAATTCAATTTCCTTATCGGAGTCTTTGAATGGCAGGCGCAGCTCTTTGGCCAGCAAACGGCCGATGGTGCTTTTTCCAGCCCCCATCGGCCCTACAAGAATCAAATTTCGCACAGAATCAACGACTCACAGCAATCGCCTGGTTATTCATAATACGCGGAGTCAGGAATACCAGCAGCTCGGATTTTCTTTGGGCAACGACATCACGCCGGAAAAGGCGGCCAAGATACGGCACATCGCCCAAAAATGGCACTTTATCTACCACCTTGCTCTGGTTTTTAGAGAAAACCCCACCCAGGACGATGGTCTCGCCGTCCTTGACCTGGACCTTGGCGTTGACTTCGTTCTTCTTGACCGGCGGCACATCATTGAGTTTGTTCAGGTAGTCCGGCTCATCCTTGGTCACCCGGACCTCCATGATGACCTGGCTATCCGGGGTGATTTGCGGCGTCACTTCCAGGGACAGCGAAGCCTCCTTGAACGAAACCGAGGTCGCCCCCTCGGACGTGGACTCCTGGTAAGGGATCTCGGTGCCCTTGAGAATCCGCGCAGTCTCCTTGTCGGAAGTGACCACCTTGGGCTGGGAAATCACCTCGCCATTGCCACCTTTTTCCATGGCGGTGAGTTCCAGGTCCAGCAGCACGTTATCGGTGATAAACGCAATGCCCAGGCCGGAGCTCGCGTTGACCACTCCAAGGTCAACGAACGGCGAGCTATCGGGAGACTCGCCCTCACCTGGCGGGTTTTTATCGACCCCGCCACCACTCCAATTACCCTTGTTGCGCAGCAACCCGCCCCAACGCACGCCGACGCTTTTGTCATAGTCGACATTGGCCTCGACTATCCGCGCCTCGATCATCACCTGGCGCACCGGAACATCCAGCTGCGCGACGATGCGCCGTAACTCGGCCAGGCGCTCCCCCGTCTGGTAGGCGATGATGTGGTTGGTTCGGTCATCCACCGCCACGGAGCCACGCTCATCGGCCGCCCCTTCAGGCCCGGCCATTGACTGGAACAGCTTGGCCAGCTCAGACGCCTTGGCGTAATTGACTTGCAGCAGCTCCCGCCGCAGTGGCGTCAGCTCGGTCATCAATTTGCGCGTTTCCAGGGCCAGCAGCTCGCGCGCAGCCAACTCTTCGGCCGGCGCCACCAACAGCACATTGGCCGTCACCCGCTTGTCCAGACCTTTGGCTTGCAGCACCAGGTCCAGGGCCTGGTCCCACGGCACGTCCTTGAGGCGCAAGGTAATCGAGCCCTGCACATCATCGCCGGCCACCAGGTTGAGGCCGGCGACGTCGGCAATCTGCTGCAGGACGGCGCGCACCTCGATGTCCTGGAAGTTGAGGGAGAGCTTGTCGCCGCTATACGCGCCACGCCCGGCATTCACGGGCGAAGCGCCGGGAGGTGGCAACTGAATCAGGTCGATCCGCTTGGGCACGGCCTCAGTCATCGGTGCTGTGAACGCTATCCATAGCGCCACACCGAAGGACGAAATAATCCTTTTCATTTTCTTGCTTCCGTTATGAGTTCACGTTCAGCACCAAGGTGCGCGGGCGCTCAAGCCAGGCACCCTCACCATCGGGAAAAAGCTCGACCAACTCCAACTGCCCCTCATGGATCGCTACGACGCGCCCATGATCACCCCCCAGGTAATCCCCCACCGCCAGGCGATGAACACCTGCCGTGCCGCGCAGCAGGGCAAATGTCTGCGCCCCAAGCGACAGCGTGCCGACCATCTGGAACTGATCCACGGAAAACCCTTCCAGATACTGCCGGGGGCGGTCGAGGTCCGGCGCAGATCCGGGCTTGCCGGTGGGGCGACTGGCCGGCTGGTCAGGGGGCTGGAAAGGGTCACGCAGGGGTGGCGCGCTGGCGACAAACCGTAGCCCCGGCATTGCTACAGGCGTTTCGTCAGCAAGCGGCACTGCCTGCTGGCGAATCAGTTGCAACTCATCATTCAGCGCCTGCAACTGCGGGTCACTGTCGCATCCAGCAAGAAGTGCCAGGCCCAGACCCGCAACCTTGAGGCGGTTCATCGCAATGCTCCCAGGTTGCTGTATCGATAGGTCTTGGCGAGCATCGTCAGGCTCAGCAATGCGCCATCCTGGGGATCCACGGGACGAATGACAAAGTCATGCATGGTAACGATATGCGACAACCCGGCCACGCCACTGACGAAGGTCAGGAGGTCGTGATAGGTGCCCAGCAGCTTGAGTTGCATCGGTCGCTCGACGAACACCGGTTGCACCCGCTCGTCCAGCACACTGAGCTGCTCGACCAGTACCCCGCTGGCTTGCCCCAGCCGGGCGAGGTCCTCCAACAGGTCGGGCATTTGCGTCAGCGTCGGCATCTGGCGCAACTGTTCGCTGAAAGCGGCACGCTGGGTTTCAAGCTCGCGCACCAACCCTTCATGCTGGGCGGCTTGCCGGGCTTTTGCCGCAAACTGCTGGCGCAGCGCTGTTTCTCCCGCCTCCTGACGCTGCAAGTCCTCGCGCGCGCCACCCAGGTACACAGCATCCCCCGCAACCAGCGCCAGCAAGGCGAGCACGGCGCCCACCATAAGTCTGCCAGCCAATGGCCAGTGGGCGATGTTGCGGTACAGCGTGGAGAGTTCCGGGATCGCCAGCCTGGGCAGGCCGGGCGAAAGGTTCACCGCTGCGTCTCCTGGTGCTCCCCATGGTCCACCATCAACTGGAAGGCACTGCCCGCGCCACCCTCCTCGGCCCGTACATGGCGCAGATTGGGCGCACGTAACGTGTTGGAAGCTTCCAGGCTGCGCATCAGCCGGGCGACATCATCACTGGACACCGCCGTGCCGGTGACCTCTACCGATGTACCGCTGACACTGACCTCGCTCAATTGAACGCCATCCGGCATCGCGCGGGCCAACTGCTCGAACAATTGCTGGCCCGAGGCGCGATGGCCCTGGAGGTCTTCGACCACCTTCATCCGCTCCATCAGTTGCTGGCGTTGTTCGCGCAGTTCATCGATGGTCTTGATGCGCGAGTCCAATACCGTGACTTGCTTGCTCAAGTGGTTGTTGCGGGCCACTTGTCGATCAATCGCGCGATCGATGACCCGGTCGGCCAGCCATACGGCGGCCAATGCAATAGTGGTGATCAGCAACAGAAAAATCAGGAAAAACTTGCGACGGCGCTCAGCGCGCTCTTCACGCCAGGGTAAAAGGTTGATTCTTGTCATCAATCGAAACTCCTGAGGGCCAAACCGCAGGCGACCCGCAATCCCTGGGCATCGGCAGCCCATTGTGCACTATTGATCCCACTCCCCGGCACTATCCGCGCGACCACTTGCTCGGTCATCCGCGCCTGGGCAAACGCCTCTACATCCACCACTCGCGCAACCAGGCCGGCCAGGGCCAATACCGCTTCGCGCGCTTCCACCTGCTCCTTGAGGCACGCCACAAGCAGTACATCAACATAACCGGGTTCACGACCCGACGGGCCCTGGACCTGAAAATCAATGGCTACCTCATCCAGCGGATAAGGAATGTACTGGTCGGCTTCGCAGCGCAGCCGCTGCTCCATCTCATCGGGCTCAAGCCCCGCCTCCAGCGCAACCACCCGGCTGATCACCGCAGGTCCCGCCACGGCAACTGCCGCATGCGTGAGATGGATCTGCGCGCGGAACAATGCCTTGGAAATGGTCTGCGCGACAACCTCCAGATCAACGATATTACTGTCGACCACCGCATGGCCCGGCAAAGGCTGGCTCGCATACGCGTGCACTGCATAGCCATCGCCAGCGCGGGCCAGCTCCAGTACCTTGACGCCGCTATCCTGGATGTCCACACCCAGTACGGTATCGGCTTTTCGCCTGAAAAATCCCTTTTTCATAAAACTCCCTAAAGCTTTGCCTGTCTCAGGGCTGGTCGGTTCCGGGTTTGATGCATTCGGTCGGCTCGGTTGAGTGGCGCCCATGACGCCCCGAGGCGAAAAATGCTTTAATGCCCAGCGTTTTTTCCCGCTTTTTATCTGCAGGTCGGGTCGGCATGCCCATCCCGACGACTAACTCATTCTTTTCTCTGGAAATCCAAAAGCCTTGATTCGTCTGCTGAAGTTTTTCGGGTACTCCTTCGTTGCGATCGTTTGCGGGCTGCTGCTCGTGTTCAGCGGCGCCTATCTCTACCTTAGCCCGGGATTGCCCTCGGTAGAGACCCTTAGAAGTATCCAGTTGCAGATTCCTTTGCGGGTCTACAGCAGCGATGAAAAACTGATCGCGGAGTTCGGCGAAATGCGCCGCACCCCGATCCGTTTCGCCGATATTCCACCCAATTTCATCAACGCCCTGCTATCGGCCGAAGACGATAATTTTGCCAACCACTATGGCGTGGACCCCAGCAGCCTGGTGCGTGCAACTACGCAGTTGGTAAAAAGCGGACACATTCAGTCGGGCGGCAGCACCATCACCATGCAGGTGGCGAAGAACTTCTTCCTCACCAGCGAGCGCAGCTTCTCGCGCAAGGCCACGGAAATCCTCCTGGCGCTGCAGATTGAACGTCAGTTGACCAAGGATGAAATCCTGGAGCTGTACGTCAACAAGATCTACCTGGGCAACCGTGCCTACGGGATCGAGGCGGCATCCCAGGTGTACTACGGCAAGTCGATTCGTGATGCCAGCCTTGCACAAATGGCAATGATTGCCGGCCTGCCCAAGGCGCCTTCGCGCTTCAACCCGCTGGCCAATCCAGCCCGCAGCAAGGAACGTCGCGACTGGATCCTGGGCCGCATGTACAAGCTGGGCAAGATCGACCAGAACGCCTATGAAACCGCGGTAGCCGAGCCGCTGAACGCCAGCTACCACGTACCGACGCCAGAAGTCAGCGCACCGTATATCGCCGAGATGGCCCGCGCCGAAATGGTCGGCCGCTATGGCAGCGACGCCTACACCGAAGGTTTCCGCGTCACCACGACTATTCCGAGCAATTTGCAGGAAATCGCCAACAACGCCGTGCATGAAGGGCTGATCACCTACGACCAGCGCCATGGCTACCGCGGGCCGGAATCGCGCCTGCCTGGCAAGACCCTGAGCGCCTGGACGGTCGAACTGGGCAAGCAGCGCTCGATCAGCGGCCTTGATCCAGCCATTGTCACCCAGGTGAAAAAAGACGGCGTGCAGGTGCTGACCCGCAGCGGCGAAGAACATGTGGCGTGGGACAGCATGAAGTGGGCCCGCCCCTTCCTGAACACCAACAGCATGGGACCAATGCCCAAGCAGCCGTCGGATGTGGCCCAGGTCGGCGACCTGATCCGCGTGCAGCGCCAGAAGGATGACAGCCTGAAGTTCAGCCAGGTCCCGGTCGCCCAGGGCGCGCTGGTATCCCTGGACCCACAGAACGGCGCAATCCGTGCCCTGGTCGGCGGTTTTGCCTTCGAGCAAAGCAACTACAACCGCGCCATGCAGGCCAAACGCCAGCCAGGCTCCAGCTTCAAGCCTTTTGTCTACAGTGCTGCGCTGGATAATGGCTACACCGCCGCCAGCCTGGTCAACGACGCACCTATCGTGTTTGTCGACGAGTACCTGGACAAGGTCTGGCGTCCGAAGAACGACACCAACACCTTCCTCGGCCCGATCCGCGTGCGCGAAGCGCTGTACAAATCGCGCAACCTGGTGTCGATCCGCTTGCTGCAAGCGATGGGCGTGGGCAAGACCATCGATTACATGACCCGCTTTGGCTTCAATAAACAGGACCTGCCGCCCAACCTGTCGCTGGCCCTGGGCACCGCGACCCTCACGCCAATGGAGATCGCCACCGGCTGGAGTGTGCTTGCCAACGGCGGCTACAAGGTCACGCCGTACCTGATCGACAAGATCGAGAGCCGCAACGGCGACACGCTGTTTGTCGCCAACCCGCCGAGCGTGCCCAACGGCGTTGCCGCAAGTGATGGCCTGGCCGCACCGGCCAACGGCGGTATCACCATCGAGCCGACGCCTGGCGCCGCACCAACCGACGCAGTACCTGCCCCACAAACACCGGCAGTGGCCGAGCGCGTGGTTGATGGCCGTACCACCTATATCCTCACCAGCATGCTGCAGGACGTGATCAAGCGCGGCACCGGCCGCCGAGCCCTGGCCCTGGGCCGCACGGACCTCGCGGGCAAGACCGGTACCACCAACGAATCCAAGGATGCGTGGTTCTCCGGTTACAACGCTGACTACATCACCACCGTGTGGACGGGCTACGACCAGCCGGAAAGCCTCGGTCGCCGCGAATACGGTGGCACTGTCGCGCTGCCGATCTGGATGAGCTACATGGCCGGTGCTCTCAAGGACAAGCCGGCCCACACCCAGGCGGAGCCGGAAGGCATCCTCAGCCTGCGTATCGACCCGATCAGCGGCCGCGCCGCCGCACCAGGCACGCCGAATGCGTACTTCGAACTGTTCAAGAGCGAAGACACGCCGCCATCGATGAATGAACTGGGCAATGGCGTGGCACCGGGCAGCCCGTTGCCGGCGGATGAGTCGGCGCCGATCGATCTGTTCTGATTAACACAGCCCGCTCCCACAAGGGGTTATATGCACGCCCCTGTTGTGCACAGCCACAAAAAAGCCCCGACTCGCAAGAGCCGGGGCTTTTTGTTGGTGCGCTACAACGGTTTAGACGTTGAACACATCATCCACGCTTTTGAGCGGGTAGTTCTTCGGATACGGCAGGGTAGCCACGCCGGTCTCGATGGCGGCCTTGGCCACGGCATCGGAGATCAAGGTGATCAGGCGCTTATCCATTGGTTTGGGAATGATGTACTCACGGCCGAATTCCAGCTTGGCGCCACCGTAGGCGTCGCACACGTCCTGAGGTACTGGCAGCTTGGCCAGTTCACGCAGGGCATTGGCGGCAGCCACTTTCATCTCTTCGTTGATGCGCTTGGCGCGAACGTCCAGGGCACCACGGAAGATGAACGGGAAGCCCAGTACGTTGTTGACCTGGTTCGGGTAGTCCGAACGGCCAGTGGCCATGATCACGTCGTTACGGGTGGCGTGTGCCAGTTCCGGGGCGATTTCTGGATCAGGGTTCGAGCAAGCGAACACGATCGGGTTGGCCGCCATGGACTTCAGGCCTTCGGCGCTCAGCAGGTTCGGGCCGGACAGGCCGACGAACACGTCAGCACCGTCGAGGGCGTCAGCCAGGGTGCGCTTGGAGGACGGATGGGCAAACATCGCCTTGTACTGGTTCAGGTCGGTACGCTCGGACTGGATCACGCCCTTGCTGTCGACCATGTAGATGTTTTCAAGGCGGGCGCCCATGCTCACGATCAGCTTCATGCAGGAGATGGCGGCAGCACCCGCGCCCAGGCAGACGATCTTCGCGTCAGACAGGGTTTTGCCAGCGATTTCCAGGGCGTTGATCATGCCGGCCGCGGTAACGATCGCGGTGCCGTGCTGGTCATCGTGAAAAACCGGGATATCGCACTGTTCGATCAGGGCCTTTTCAATTTCGAAGCACTCAGGTGCCTTGATGTCTTCCAGGTTGATGCCACCGAAGGTGATGGAGATGCGCTTGACGGTGTCGATGAAGGCCTGTGGGCTTTCGGAATCAACTTCGATGTCGAATACATCGATGCCGGCAAAGCGCTTGAACAGTACGCCCTTGCCTTCCATCACTGGCTTGGAGGCCAGTGGGCCGAGGTTACCCAGGCCGAGAATCGCGGTGCCATCAGAAATCACTGCAACCAGATTGCCCTTGCCGGTGTATTTGTAGGCCAGCTCGGGATCGCGGGCGATTTCACGCACGGGCTCGGCTACACCGGGGCTGTACGCCAGCGACAGGTCGCGTGCGGTAGCAGTGGCTTTGGTGAGCTCGACACTCAGCTTTCCTGGACGAGGATGGGCATGATATTCGAGAGCGGCAGTTTTCAAATCAGACATATCGGCATTCCGCTTTTTACTGTTGGACGACGGATCGCCGAGGATACTCGCCTCGCAAAGTCCCCACAAGACTGAGCGGTCACAGGTGTCAAGGGCCCTACCCTACGACTTTCGGCCAAGAGCCACGGGATACAAGGCTTACAACTGTTCACAATCGATATAAAAAATGTCTACAATTTTTTCTTATTGCGCCAATTGCAGCATGCCGGGATCCGTTATTGGCAAAAGCCAGCGCGCCTGGCCACTTTTCAGGCCGCCACGTCGGGAGCGGTCCAGCACCCAGCCCCGGGCCTCGATATCCTGGCCCTGAAGGCGCTCGAGCAGAGCGTTATCGAATTGTCCGACAAGATTGGGTGCAACCCGTAATACCAGGGAGTCCTGCAATTCGATCCAGATCCCGCCACGATTGCGTTCGACCTTGCTTACGCGGCCGCTGACCACGGCAAAGCCCGACTGCTTGATTTGCGAGGCTTTTTGCACGGGCGACTGACGCCAGAGGCCCAACCTGGCCGCGCGCGCGCTGCGCTCGGCCGCTTGCTGGCAGGCAACCAGATCGACATTGGGCGCCACCGCCACCAGGAACCCGAGCCCCTCGGCCAGCAGTTGGGCCTCCAGGTTCGCGCCGTTGGCCCCATAAAGATGGGCCAGCGTTCGCCCATAACGATCCTTGCCCTCGCGGCCCGCTACCACCCCGACCCGACCGCCACTGGCATCTACCAAGGCTTGCAGGCGTTGGCGTGCAGCCACGGCGAATGGCTCGTCAGGGCGGCCTTTCTTGCCGGTTTCAGGGGCATTGACGCCGATCATCCGCACACTGCGACCATCCTTGAGACGCACAGTGTCGCCATCGACCACGCGCTGTACCTCAAAGGTGCCGAGCGTAGTCGGCGCGGGGCAAAACACCTCGGCCTGGGCGGCCGACAGCCAAATCGCAGGCACAAAAAAGGCGCCCGCAAGGGACGCCTTTTTCATTAGCAGGTAAAAGCCCATCAGGCTTTCGAACCTTACTCTGCAGCAGCTGGAGCTTTCTTGCCAAAAGCACCGAAACGGTCGGCGAAGCGCTGTACACGGCCGCCAGTATCCAGAGTCTTCTGCTTACCGGTGTAGAACGGGTGGCACTCGTTGCATACGTCAGTACCCAGTGGCTTGCACAGGTTCGAACGGGTTTCGAACTTGTTGCCGCAGCTGCAAGTAACTTGGATGGTTTCGTACGCTGGATGGATATCGGCTTTCATGGTGTCTTCCTCGGGCTAGCGTGCCGCCACTCGACACTATTGTCGAATACCGCACGTAATTAGGCCGCGGATTCTACCAGAGCTTTTTAAACGCGCAAGCGCCGCCATGCGCCCTTTCATCAGAAAAGCCCGGCCTGCCACACCCTCTTGTACCCGCCGGACTGCTCCCACACAGGACACTTGCACCGCCGGTCTGCTAGGCTCGCGCCCTTCTTCACCGCCCGCCATATGAGAACCTCCCGCGTGCCCGACGCCATTTTGCGCCTCGCCCTGCCCTCGCCCCTGCGCCGCCTGTTCGACTACCGGGCGCCGGCGGGCGTGGTGCGGGCGCAGTTGCAGCCGGGGATGCGCGTGCGCGTGCCGTTCGGCCGACGGGAGATGATCGGAATCCTGATCGAAGTCGCGGACCACAGCGAAGTGCCGGCAGAAAAGCTCAAGCCAGCCCTGGCCATCCTCGATGCCACGCCACCGCTGCCGGCGTCGCTGTTCAAGCTGTGCCTGTGGACCTCCCAGTATTATCAGCACAGCCTGGGCGACACCTTGAGCTGGGCGCTGCCGGTGCTGTTGCGCCAGGGCGAGTTGGCCGAGACCCGCCAGGAGCGCTTCTGGTCGATAACTCCCGGCGCGCGCCTGGATGACCCGCGCATCGCCCGCGCCCCGCGCCAGCGTGAGGCACTGGCCACCTTGGCCCAGCATCCCCATGGCGTCGCTCACCAGTTGCTGAGCAAACTGATGTTGAGCAAGGACAGCCTGGACCTGCTGCTGGCCAAGGACCTGGTGCAGGTGGAGATCCGCCGCCACGCCCCCGGCGAACGTCACGAACACTGGCTGGCCCAACCGGAGTTGCCGCTGAACCCGGAACAGCGCGCTGCCTTTGAGGCGATCAGCGCCGGCGCCGACAGTTTCCATGCGTTCCTGCTGGCCGGCGTCACCGGCAGCGGCAAGACCGAAGTCTATTTGCAGTTGATCCGCGAAACCCTTGAAGCCGGCAAACAGGCGCTGGTGCTGATCCCCGAGATCAACCTCGGGCCGCAGACCCTGGCGCGCTTCGAGCAACGCTTCAATGCGCGGATCGCCCTGGTGCACTCGGCCGTCAACGACCGCGAGCGCCTGGAATCCTGGCTCGCCGCCCGGGACGGCGAGGCCGACATTATTATCGGCACCCGCTCGGCGCTGTTCACACCGATGAAAAACCCCGGCCTGATCATCATCGATGAAGAACACGACGGTTCCTATAAACAGCAGGAAGGCCTGCGCTACCACGCCCGCGACCTGGCCCTGGTCCGCGCCCGCCAGGAAAACATCCCGATTGTGCTCGGCTCGGCCACCCCGTCCCTGGAAAGCCTGCACAACGCCTACACCGGGCGCTACGGCCTGCTGCGCCTCAATGAGCGGGCAGGCGGCGCCAAGCAGCCGCGTTTCCTGCGCCTGGATGTAAAAAGTCGCCCGCTGGACAGCGGTATTTCCGGGCCGATGCAACAAGCCATCGGCCAGACCCTGGCGGCCGGCCAGCAGGTATTGGTGTTTCTCAACCGCCGAGGCTTTGCGCCGACGCTGCTGTGCCACGACTGTGGCTGGATGTCCGAATGCAACCGCTGCGACGCGCGGATGACCGTACACCAGCGCTCCGGCGAGTTGCGCTGCCACCACTGCGGCCATGTGGAACGTGTGCCGCGCCATTGCCCGCAATGCGGCAAAGTCGACCTGCGGCCGGTGGGCGCAGGCACCGAGCGCGCCGAGGAACGCCTGGGGATTCTGTTTCCGGACTTCCCGGTACTGCGGGTGGACCGCGACAGTACGTCGCGCAAAGATGCAATGAACCAGCTGTTCGCCACCATCCAGAAAGGCCAGCCGTGCATCCTGGTCGGCACGCAGATGCTTGCCAAAGGGCATCACTTTCCACGCGTCACCCTGGTCTCGATCCTGGATGCCGACGGTGGGCTGTTCTCCGGAGACTTCCGCGCCAGCGAGCGCATGGCGCAGTTGATCGTGCAGGTCGCAGGCCGCGCCGGGCGTGCCGAAGAGCCCGGCAAAGTGATCATCCAGACCCACTTGGCGGACCACCCGCTGCTGATTCAACTGACAGAACAAGGTTATTTCGCCTTCGCCGAGCAGGCGTTGAGCGAACGTCGCTCCGCGGGCTTGCCACCCTTTGCGCACCTGGCATTGCTGCGCGCAGAGGCCCATAAACCGGGGCAGGCCGAAGGTTTCCTGGATGAAGCGTGCAGCGCGGCTGAACGTTTGCTCGCTGAACTGGGTCTGAGCGGCATCGAGTTACTGGGCCCTGTGCCAGCACCGATGGAGCGCCGCGCCGGCCGTTATCGCGCGCAGCTACTGTTGCAAGCCACTGCCCGCGCGCCGCTGCACCGGCTATTAAGTAGCTGGTTGCTTGCTCTGGAGCAAATGCCCAGTGGGCGGCAGGTGCGATGGTCGTTGGATGTTGATCCGGTGGATTTGTACTGATCGATAAATCGCTATCGCAGGCAAGCCTGCTCCCACATTTGACGGTATTCACACATCAAAATGTGGGAGCGGGCTTGCCCGCGATGAGGCCCGCAGGTCCAGTAACGGACCTTGAAGGTTGGCAAGCCCGCCCTCGCACCGGATAATGTCCAGTTTTTCCACCTGCGCATTGCGCGCCGCCGCTTGCGGTCGAAAGAGAACACCATGAAAGACACCATTCGCCAGTTGATCCAACAAGCCCTCACCCAACTCGTCAACGAAGGCGTGTTGCCTGAAGGCCTGACGCCGGCGATCCAGGTGGAAAACTCCCGAGACAAGACCCACGGCGACTTCGCCAGCAACATCGCGATGATGCTGGCCAAGCCTGCGGGCATGAAACCGCGCGACCTCGCGGAAAAAATCATTGCCGCGCTGCCGGCTGATCCACAGGTCAGCAAGGCCGAAATCGCCGGCCCAGGCTTTATCAATATTTTCCAGAATACCCAAGCCCTGGCCTCGCGCCTGGACGCAGCCCTGGCTGACGCCAAAATCGGTGTGCGCAAGGCCGGCCCGGTACAGCGTGTGGCCATCGACCTGTCGGCGCCCAACCTGGCCAAGGAAATGCACGTCGGCCACCTGCGCTCGACCATCATTGGCGACGGCGTGGCGCGGGTCCTGGAGTTTCTCGGCGACACCGTGATCCGCCAGAACCACGTGGGCGACTGGGGCACCCAGTTCGGCATGCTGATGGCGTACCTGCAAGAGAACCCCATCACCAGCAACGAACTGTCGGACCTGGAAAACTTCTACCGCGCCGCGAAAAAGCGCTTTGACGAATCCGAAGAGTTCGCCAACCGCGCCCGTGGCCTGGTGGTCAAGCTGCAGGCCGGCGACCAGGAATGCCTGGAGCTGTGGGCGCGTTTCCGCGATATTTCCCTGTCCCACTGCCAGAAAATCTACGAGCTGCTGAACGTCAAGCTGACCATGGCCGACGTCATGGGCGAAAGTGCCTACAACGACGACCTGATCAACGTGGTCAACGACCTCAAGGCCAAGGGCCTGCTGGTTGAAAGCAACGGCGCCCAGTGCGTGTTCCTCGACGAGTTCAAGACCGCCGACGGCGAGCCGCTGCCGGTGATCATCGTCAAGGCCGACGGCGGCTATCTGTATGCCACCACCGACCTCGCGGCCGTGCGCTACCGTAGCGGCGTGCTCAAGGCCGACCGTGCGCTGTATTTCGTCGACCAGCGCCAGGCCCTGCACTTCCAGCAAGTGTTCGAAGTGGCGCGCCGCGCCGGTTTCGTCACCCACCCGATGCACATGGAGCACATGGGCTTCGGCACCATGAACGGCGCCGATGGCCGTCCGTTCAAGACCCGCGACGGCGGCACCGTGAAGCTGATCGACCTGCTGAACGAAGCCCAGGAGCGTGCCTACAACCTGGTGAAGGAAAAGAACCCGGAGCTGGCCGAAGCCGACCTGCGCAACATCGCCCGAGTGGTGGGGATTGGCGCGGTGAAATACGCCGACCTGTCCAAGCACCGCACCAGCGACTACAGCTTCAACTTCGAACTGATGCTCAACTTCGAAGGCAACACCGCGCCGTACCTGCTGTATGCCTACACCCGTGTGGCCGGTGTATTCCGCAAACTGGGCAAGGATTTCAGCGAGGTCGACGGCCAGATCATCCTGCAAGCGCCTCACGAGCAGGAACTGGCCGCCAAGCTCGCGCAGTTCGGCGAAGTGCTCAACAGCGTCGGCGAGAAAGGCACGCCGCACATTCTGTGCACCTACCTGTATGAAGTCGCCGGGTTGTTCTCCAGCTTCTACGAGAACTGCCCGATCCTGAGCGCCGACGACGAAACGCAAAAGCAAAGCCGCCTGCGCCTCGCCGCACTGGCTGGACGGACCCTCAAGCAAGGCCTGGAACTGTTGGGCCTGGAAACTCTGGAGCGTATGTAAGTTGGCAGCCAAGAAAAAACCTGCACCCAAGCGCGGCGCCAGCCGCTACCAGGCTCCGGCAAAACAACCGATCCCGGGCTGGATGTGGCTGGCCATCGGCTTGTCGGTCGGTGCGTTTATCGTGTTCCTGATGAAACTGGAGCCGGGCCAGGGCGAGGACGTCAAGCGGGTCAAGCAGGAGCAGCAGAAGGCCAGCAAGATCGCCGAGGCGAACAAGACGCCGCCAAGCCCGACCGCGCCTGTGAAGCCTAAGTACGACTTCTACACGCTGCTGCCGGAATCGGAAGTGATCGTGCCGCAAGACGCCGTGCCGGAAAAAACCCTGCCGACGCCACAGGTGCCGACCACCCCGGTAACCCCGGCGGAAGCCGCGAAAATCGACACGGCACGGGCCCAGGCCGCGCTGGCCGGGATTACCCCGCCGCCGGCACCACCGGTTGCCACCACCAAGGCGGCGCCGGTGACCAAGTTCTTCCTGCAGGCGGGCTCGTTCCCCAAGCAGGCGGATGCGGATCGGGTGCGTGCGCAGATCATCCTGCTGGGGCAGACCGTGACGGTGGAGTCCGGGACGGTGAAGGAGGCGACCTGGTATCGCGTATTGGTCGGGCCGTTCAGCAACCGTGAGCAGCTGACCGTGGCGCAGAAACAACTGGCGGGCGCTGGCTTTAGCAACCTGTTGTTACAACAACGCCAGAGCCGCTGATTCACAGCCAACACGTATCAAATGTGGGAGCTGGCTTGCCTGCGATGACGGTGTATCAGTCAATATTCTCGGTGACTGGTGCACCGCTATCGCAGGCAAGCCAGCTCCCACATTTGGTTTTGTGGCGTTTTCACCACTCATCCACAGACCCGTCCTACGGTTGAAATCTCCCTCGCCACCCCCATATGAGTTCCATCAGGGCATTTTCGCCCCGCAGCGTGGAGACTCTCCCCTTGACCACCATCGTTTCAGTTCGTCGCCACGGCAAAGTCGTCATGGGCGGCGACGGCCAGGTTTCCCTTGGCAATACCGTGATGAAAGGCAACGCCAAAAAAGTGCGCCGCCTGTACCACGGCCAGGTCCTCGCTGGTTTTGCAGGGGCCACCGCTGACGCCTTTACCCTGTTCGAACGCTTTGAAGGCCAGTTGGAAAAGCACCAGGGTCATCTGGTTCGCGCCGCTGTCGAGCTGGCCAAGGAGTGGCGCACCGACCGCTCCCTCAGCCGCCTCGAAGCCATGCTCGCCGTCGCCAACAAAGACGCGTCCCTGATCATCACCGGCAACGGTGACGTAGTGGAGCCTGAGAACGGCCTGATCGCCATGGGTTCCGGCGGTGGCTACGCCCAGGCTGCAGCCAGCGCACTGTTGAAGAAAACCGACCTGTCGGCCCGGGAAATCGTCGAGACCGCCCTGGGTATCGCCGGCGATATCTGCGTGTTCACCAACCACAACCTGACCATTGAGGAGCAGGACCTCGCGGAATAAGCCGTCGGCTTTTTCCTGCTTGAGGACCACACACCACTATGTCCATGACTCCCCGCGAAATCGTCCATGAACTCAATCGCCATATCATCGGCCAGGACGATGCCAAGCGCGCCGTTGCCATCGCCCTGCGTAACCGCTGGCGCCGGATGCAACTGCCCGAAGAATTGCGCGTTGAAGTAACCCCCAAGAACATCCTGATGATCGGCCCGACCGGTGTCGGCAAGACCGAAATCGCCCGGCGTCTGGCCAAACTGGCCAACGCACCGTTCATCAAGGTCGAAGCCACCAAGTTCACCGAAGTCGGCTATGTGGGCCGTGACGTCGAGTCGATCATTCGTGACCTGGCCGACGCCGCCCTGAAGCTGCTGCGCGAACAGGAAATGACCAAGGTCAGCCATCGCGCCGAAGACGCTGCCGAAGAGCGCATCCTCGACGCCCTGCTGCCACCGGCACGCGCGGGCTTCAATGAAGACGCAGCACCGGCCCAGGACTCCAACACGCGCCAGCTGTTCCGCAAGCGCCTGCGTGAAGGCCAGTTGGACGACAAGGAGATCGAGATCGAAGTCGCCGAACACGCTGGCGTCGACATCTCCGCTCCGCCCGGCATGGAAGAAATGACCAGCCAGTTGCAGAACCTGTTTGCCAACATGGGCAAGGGCAAGAAGAAAAGCCGCAAGCTCAAGGTTAAGGACGCGCTCAAGCTGGTGCGTGACGAAGAAGCCGGGCGCCTGGTCAACGAGGAGGAGCTCAAGGCCAAGGCCCTGGAAGCAGTCGAACAGCACGGCATCGTGTTTATCGACGAGATCGACAAGGTGGCCAAGCGCGGCAACTCCGGCGGAGTCGATGTGTCCCGCGAAGGCGTACAGCGCGACCTGCTGCCGCTGATCGAAGGCTGCACGGTGAACACCAAGCTGGGCATGGTCAAGACCGACCACATTCTGTTCATTGCCTCCGGTGCGTTCCACCTGAGCAAGCCAAGCGACCTGGTACCGGAGCTGCAAGGCCGCCTGCCGATTCGCGTGGAGCTCAAGGCGCTGACCCCGGGCGACTTCGAACGCATCCTCAGCGAACCGCACGCTTCGCTGACCGAGCAATACCGAGAGCTGCTGAAAACCGAAGGCCTGGGCATCGAGTTCCTGCCGGACGGTATCAAGCGCCTGGCGGAGATTGCCTGGCAGGTCAACGAAAAGACCGAGAACATCGGTGCCCGTCGCCTGCATACCTTGCTTGAGCGCCTGCTGGAGGAAGTGTCCTTCAGCGCCGGCGACATGGCGGGCGCGCAGAACGGCGTGGCGATCAAGATCGACGCCGACTACGTCAACAGCCACCTGGGCGAATTGGCGCAGAACGAAGACTTGTCTCGTTATATCCTGTAAGCCTCACACAGGAACCGTTCTGCTTTAATGTGGGAGCGGGCTTGCTCGCGAATGCGGTGGGTCAGTTTATGCAACTGTGACTGACCCACCGCATTCGCGAGCAAGCCCGCTCCCACATTTTAAAGCCGGTTCCTTCAGGATCATCCATGAGCGGTTCCCCCAATGTCTAAAATGCCCACCGCCATCAACCTGCACAAAGCCTCCAAGACCCTCTCGCTGACCTACGGGCCGGACGAGGTCTATCACCTGAGCGCTGAACTGCTACGGGTGCACTCTCCCTCCGCCGAGGTCCAGGGCCACGGCAATCCGATCCTGCAATACGGCAAGCTCAATGTTGGCCTGATCAAGATCGAACCCGCCGGGCAATATGCACTGAAATTGACCTTCGACGACGGTCATGACAGCGGACTGTTCACCTGGGACTACCTCTACCAACTCGCCGTACGTCAGGACGCGCTGTGGGCCGATTATCTTGCCGAGCTCAAGGCCGCCGGAAAAACCCGCGATCCGAGTCAGTCGATTGTCAAGCTGATGCTCTAGCTCAGGCTTCCTGCTCATTAGTAAGCATTTTCTAATTTCCTCTGCTTGAATGCTCTGTCGTGTGACCAACGATTGGTCCGCTTGCGAAAAAAATTAAACTCGGGTAACCAATGAGCTTGGCAAGTTCCCTGCATTTGACGATGCGGTATCAACGGTCACCCGAGCAGCAGTACCAGGCTTGAGTTGTGCATCGATAAATGGGTGCACAGCGGTACCCGGTACTCGTCTTTCGGACAATGGAGCGTCGTAGATGAGTAACAAGAATAACGATGACTTGAAACGCCAGGCCTCGGAAAACACCCTGGGGCTGAACCCGATCATCGCGTTACGCAAAAAGGATTTATTGGCTTCTGCGCGGATGGTGCTGACCCAGGCCATCAAGCAACCACTGCACAGCGTCAAGCACGTCGCCCACTTTGGCGTCGAATTGAAGAATGTGGTATTCGGCAAATCCGAGCTTGCCCCTGAAAGCGATGACCGTCGCTTCAACGACCCGGCCTGGAGCCAGAACCCGCTTTACAAACGCTACCTGCAAACCTATCTGGCCTGGCGCAAGGAGCTGCACGACTGGATCGGTGACAGCAACCTGTCGGAACAGGACATCAGCCGCGGGCACTTCGTCATCAACCTGATGACCGAGGCCATGGCGCCGACCAACAGCGCCGCCAACCCGGCCGCCGTCAAACGCTTCTTCGAAACCGGTGGCAAGAGCCTGCTCGATGGCCTCTCGCACCTGGCCAAGGACCTGGTGCACAACGGCGGCATGCCGAGCCAGGTCAATATGGGCGCCTTTGAAGTGGGCAAGAGCCTGGGCACCAGCGAAGGGGCGGTGGTGTTTCGCAACGACGTGTTGGAGTTGATCCAGTACAAGCCGATTACTGAACAAGTTCACGAACGCCCACTGCTGGTGGTCCCCCCGCAGATCAACAAGTTTTATGTATTCGACCTGAGCCCGGACAAGAGCCTGGCGCGTTTCTGCCTACGCAACAACCAGCAGACCTTTATTGTCAGTTGGCGCAACCCCACCAAGGCCCAGCGCGAATGGGGCCTGTCGACCTATATCGAGGCGCTGAAAGAGGCGGTCGATGTGGTGACCGCCATTACCGGCAGCAAGGACATCAACATGCTCGGCGCCTGCTCGGGCGGCATCACCTGCACTGCGCTGCTGGGCCACTATGCGGCGCTGGGCGAGAAGAAGGTCAACGCCCTGACCTTGCTGGTGAGCGTGCTGGACACCACCCTCGACACTCAGGTGGCACTGTTCGTCGACGAGCAGACCCTGGAAGCGGCCAAGCGCCACTCCTATCAGGCCGGCGTACTGGAAGGCCGGGACATGGCCAAGGTCTTCGCCTGGATGCGCCCCAATGACCTGATCTGGAACTACTGGGTCAACAACTACCTGCTGGGCAACGAACCGCCGGTGTTCGACATCCTGTTCTGGAACAACGACACCACGCGCTTGCCGGCGGCATTCCACGGCGACCTGATCGAGCTGTTCAAGAACAACCCGCTGGTGCGCGCAGGCGCCCTGGAAGTGTGCGGCACACCGATCGACCTCAAGCAGGTGACGGCAGATATCTACTCCCTGGCGGGCACCAACGACCACATCACACCGTGGCAGTCCTGCTACAAGTCGGCGCAACTGTTTGGCGGCAAGGTTGAGTTCGTGCTGTCCAGCAGCGGGCATATCCAGAGCATCCTCAACCCGCCCGGCAACCCGAAGGCGCGCTACCAGACCAGCGAGAGCATGGGCGAGAAGGCCTTGGACTGGCAGGAAAATGCCACCAAGCATACCGACTCATGGTGGCTGCACTGGCAGGGCTGGATGGGGGAGCGCTCGGGCAAGCTGAAGAAAGCGCCTACGAGCTTGGGTAACAAGACTTACGCATCCGCAGAGGCTGCACCGGGTACATACGTTCACGAAAGATAACGCACACACTTTTTTGTGATTGAAATGGAATCAAATGTGGGAGCTGGCTTGCCTGCGATAGCGGTGGGTCAGCCAACACATGTACTGACTGACCCACCGCTATCGCAGGCAAGCCAGCTCCTACATTGACCGCATTCCAGCTGTAACACTTCACAGGGCTAGAGCATGCCGCAACCGTTCATCTTCCGAACCATCGACCTGGATGGCCAGACCATCCGCACGGCGGTACGACCGGGCAAGTCTCACTTGACGCCGCTGCTGATTTTCAACGGCATTGGCGCCAACCTTGAGCTGGTGTTTCCGTTCGTCCAGGCCCTGGACCCAGACCTGGAAGTGATTGCCTTTGACGTGCCGGGTGTCGGTGGTTCCTCGACGCCCAGCCGGCCCTATCGTTTTCCCGGCCTGGCCAAACTCACCGCGCGCATGCTCGATTACCTGGACTATGGCCAGGTCAATGCCGTGGGAGTTTCCTGGGGCGGCGCCCTGGCGCAGCAGTTTGCCTACGACTACCCGGAGCGCTGCAAGAAGTTGATCCTGGCCGCCACCGCTGCCGGTGCCTTCATGGTGCCGGGCAAGCCAAAAGTGTTGTGGCTTATGGCCAGCCCCCGGCGCTACATCCAACCGTCCCACGTGGTGCGCATCGCGCCAATGATTTATGGCGGCTCGTTCCGCCGGGATTCGAAGCTGGCCGCCGAACACGCGAGCAAAGTGCGCTCGGCGGGCAAGCTGGGTTACTACTGGCAACTGTTCGCCGGGCTTGGCTGGACCAGCATTCATTGGCTGCACAAGATCAAGCAGCCGACCCTGGTGCTGGCCGGCGACGACGACCCGCTGATCCCGCTGGTCAACATGCGCATGCTGGCCTGGCGTATTCCCAACGCACAGTTGCACATCATCGACGATGGCCACCTGTTCCTGATCACCCGGGCCGAAGCAGTCGCGCCGATCATCATGAAGTTTCTCCAGGAAGAACGCTTGCGCGCGGTGATCCATCCGCAGCCGGCCCCCTATAGCAGCACCTGAGCAGTACCGGGTCAGGACGGCCCCTACGCGCAACTTGGCCAGAACCGACTATGGTTCTGAACTTGTGTGCTTGCTTGTGAATTGACGAAGGAGTGTTGGCTCATGCGTGACAGACCCGTGAAGATCCCGGCACCGACCCCCGCCGCGTTCATCAATGCACAAAGTGCAATCACCGGCCTGCGCGGCCGGGACCTGCTGTCGACCCTGCGCAGCGTCGCCGCCCATGGGCTGCGCAACCCGCTGCACAGCGCCCGCCATGCCCTGGCGCTGGGCGGGCAACTGGGGCGGGTGCTGCTGGGTGAGACCGTGCATGAACCCAACCCCCACGACAGCCGCTTCGCCGACCCCACCTGGAAACTCAACCCGCTGTACCGACGCAGCCTGCAAGCCTATTTGAGCTGGCAGAAACAGACCAAGCACTGGATTGACGACAGCAACCTGAGCGACGACGACCGCGCCCGGGCGCACTTTGCCTTCTCGTTGCTCAACGATGCGGTGTCACCGTCCAATACCCTGCTCAACCCGCTGGCGATCAAGGAGTTGCTCAATTCCGGCGGCAACAGCGTGGTGCGCGGTGTGAGCAACCTGTTCGACGACCTGCTGCACAACAATGGCCTGCCGCGCCAGGTCACCAAGCAAGCCTTCGAAGTCGGCAAGACCGTCGCCACCACGCCCGGTTCGGTGGTGTTTCGCAATGAACTGCTGGAGCTGATCCAGTACAAGCCCATGAGCGAAAAACAGTACGCCAAGCCGCTGCTGGTGGTGCCGCCGCAAATCAACAAGTACTACATTTTCGATTTGAGCCCGACCAATAGCTTCGTGCAGTACGCCCTGAAGAACGGCCTGCAAGTGTTTATGGTCAGCTGGCGCAACCCGGACGTGCGCCATCGCGAGTGGGGCCTGTCCACCTATGTGGCGGCGCTGGAAGAAGCGCTGAATATCTGCCGGGCGATTACCGGCGCCCGCGAAGTGAACCTGATGGGCGCCTGCGCTGGCGGCCTGACCATCGCCGCCCTGCAAGGCCATCTGCAAGCCAAGCGCCAGCAACGCCGCGTGGCCAGTGCCACTTATCTGGTGAGCCTGCTGGACAGCCAGATCGACAGCCCCGCCATGCTGTTTGCCGACGAACAGACCCTGGAGGCAGCCAAGCGCCGCTCCTACCAACAAGGGGTGCTGGATGGCCGGGACATGGCCAAGGTCTTCGCCTGGATGCGCCCCAATGACCTGATCTGGAACTACTGGATCAACAACTACCTGCTGGGCAAGGAGCCGCCAGCGTTCGACATCCTGTACTGGAACAATGACAACACCCGTTTGCCGGCGGCCTTGCACGGCGATCTGCTGGACTTCTTCAAGCACAACCCCCTGAGCCATCCCGGCGGCCTGGAGGTGTGCGGCACCCCCATCGACCTGCAGAAAGTCACGGTCGACAGTTTCAGCGTGGCCGGGATCAACGATCACATCACGCCGTGGGACGCGGTCTACCGCTCGACCTTGCTGCTGGGCGGCGACAAACGCTTCGTACTGTCCAACAGCGGGCATATCCAGAGCATCCTCAACCCGCCGGGCAACCCCAAGGCCAATTTTGTCGAAAACCTCAAGCTGAGCAGCGACCCCCGCGCCTGGTACTACGACGCCAGCCACGTCGAGGGCAGTTGGTGGCCGCAATGGCTGGCGTGGATCCAGCAACGCTCCGGGGTGCAGCGCGAGACCCTGACAGCCCTGGGCAACCAGAACTACCCACCGATGGAGGCGGCGCCCGGCACCTATGTGCGGGTTCGCTGACACCCTGGCCCATTGACCACTAAGAAGACTGGATGAAAACCCGCGACCGTATCCTTGAATGTGCCCTGCAGTTGTTCAACCACAAGGGCGAGCCGAATGTTTCAACCATGGAGGTGGCCAATGAAATGGGGATCAGCCCCGGCAACCTCTATTACCACTTCCACGGCAAGGAGCCGCTGGTGCTGGGGCTGTTCGAGCGTTTCCAGGGGGAGCTGGCACCGCTGCTCGACCCACCGGCAAATGTGCAGTTGGCGCCGGAGGATTACTGGCTGTTCCTGCACCTGATCGTCGAGCGCATGGCACACTATCGGTTCCTGTTCCAGGACCTGTCGAACCTGGCCGGGCGCCTGCCCAAGCTGGCCAAGGGGATTCGTCACCTGCTGACTGCGCTCAAGCGCACACTGGCTTCGCTGTTGGCCAGGCTCAAGGCCGAGGGGCAGTTGGTCAGCGATACCCAGGCGCTAGGGCAATTGGTGGAGCAGATCACCATGACCCTGCTGTTTTCCCTGGATTACCAGCGGATTCTTGATCGCGAGGCTGAGGTGCGGGTGGCGGTGTATCAAGTGATGATGCTGGTAGCGCCGCACTTGCTGATGCCGGCGCGGTTGGCGACCGAGCGTTTTGCTCTGCGCTACCTGGACGACACAGACTAAAAATGTGGGAGCGGGCTTGCTCGCTCCCACATTAGGTGTGTGTTGTTCTCAAGCCCCAATAAAATGCCCGACCGTTGAAGGCCGGGCATTTTTGTGTCCCGAACAGATCAGGACTGACTGGATGGCGTCGGGGTTGCCGGCGTTACAGTCGAGGTTGCTGCGGCGGACGTCGGCGCGGTGGCCGAGTTGGTCGCGGCTATAGGAGTTGCAGGCTTGGCCGCTACCGCTGGCTTCGGCGCTGCTGGCTTCTTGGCTACGGCGGGTTTCTTCGCCGCTGGCTTTGCAGCCGGCTTGGCTGCCGCAGGTTTGGCTGCTGGCTTGGCGGCGGCCGGTTTGGCAGCTGGTTTGGCTGCAACTGGCTTGGCAGCCGGTTTGGCGGCAGCCGTTTTGGCCGCTGGCTTGGCGGCAGGTTTCGCTGCTGGCTTGGCCGCAGGTTTGGCTACCGCTTTGGCCGCTACAGGCTTCTTGGCTGCTGGTTTGGCTGCTGCGGTTTTCGCCGCTGGCTTGGCAACTGCCTTGGCCGCAGGTTTAGCGGCAGGTTTGGCAGCGGCCTTGACCAGAGGCTTGGCCACGGTTTTCGCCGCAGGTTTGGCAGCAGCCGTCTTCGCCGCCGGCTTGGCAGCCGGTTTTGCAGCTGCTTTCACTGGGGCAACTTTAGCGCCGGTCAGTTTTTCGATTTGCTTGGTCAGGGTATCGACCTTGCTGTGCAGTGCCTTCACTTCAGTACGGCTAGGCACGCCCAGTCGCGAAATGGCACTGTTGAGGCGCTTGTCGAGTGCGCCTTCAAGCTCACCCCAAGTTCCCAACACCTGCTTCTTCGCATCACTGATGCGCGAACCGGCAGTTGCCTTGGCCGCAGTAACTTGTTTACCCACTGTGCTCTTGGTCAACTTCTCGGCCTTCTCGCCGTCTTTAACCAAAGTCTCGAAGAGTTTGCTGCCGTCACTGTCGATCTTCGAGTACACGCCTAAACCAGCCAGCCAGATCTTGCGGGAGTATTCTTCAACTTTCCCGACCCAAGAGCTGCCTTCTTTCTGAGTAGTCTTTTTAACAGCCATCCGATGTCTCCTTAGTGTTTACGCGCGACACGTTCGAGCAATGCCGTTAGCTCATCGAGCTTAGCAGAGAGTGTCTCCACGTCATGTTTAGACGCAATGCCGATTCGATTCAAGGCACTTGCAACACGCGCGTCAAAAGCCTTCTCGACTTTATCCAGTTGAACTTCGACGCGACCCTTGACGCTGGAGACATTGCTCTTAACGTAATCAATCTGACTGTTGGCAGCATCAAGTTGTTCATTCACAACTTTTTTACCTTTACTTTCAACATGTTGACCAGTCTTCACAAGATCCTTGAAGTACTCGCTGCCTTCACTGCCGACCTTCGCGTAAGCCCCCAAACCCGCCAACCAGATCTTGCGAGCATAGGTTTTAACGTCGCTCAGGGCGCTGATTTGGGTGTCGATTTTTTTCTTCAAAATAACTTTGGCCATGGTGCACCTCACGCATAAAAGGGTGGAGGAACTGCCCACAGGAGTTGAGGGCTGAGTACAAAGTAGGGAGAAAAATTAGAATCGGCACCCTAAGAACTGCGCAATCGACCTGCACTCGATGCGGCGCGCGGTCGCAGATCAGGCCAGCGCCTTATCCAGGGCCTTCTCGATTTCGGACTTGATGGTGCCACTCATGGCGGACATCAACAGGCCCAGTTCCACCTCGATCCTTAAAGAGTCCTCGGCCACTTTCAATGTGCCTTTGACGCCGGAGCGCTTGAGGTTCAGCGTATCGCCGGACCACGACGGTTCCAGGCCATATTGTTCCTTGAGTTTATGTGCCAACTTCTCGGCTTTCGCCCTGGCAGCTTCCTTACCCAGTGCGTGGGCACGTTCAATCTGTATGCGGGCCATTTGAATGACTCCTCGTTATAGAGACGTATTGAGCACCCTGCTCACCCGCCATGCGGCAAAAGGTCTCGGCGGCCACCTATCTTACCTTCAGCCTTGCCAAGACAAAGCATGCCTTGGGGATTAGAATGTCCCGCATTCTCTTTTGGTGACAGCGATATGACTGATCAGCGCAAAGGCAGCGATGCCGAACCCACCACTCACTTCGGCTTCAAGAACGTCCCGGAAAGCCAGAAAGCGGAAAAAGTCGCTGAGGTGTTCCACTCCGTGGCCGCCAAGTACGACTTGATGAACGACGTGCTGTCGGGCGGCATGCACCGCCTGTGGAAGCGTTTCACCATCGAATTGTCCGGCGTACGCACCGGCAACCGCGTGCTGGATATCGCCGGTGGCACGGGCGACCTGGCGGCCAAGTTCTCCAAGCTGGTTGGCCCCACCGGCCAGGTGGTATTGGCCGACATCAACGGCTCGATGCTCAAGGTCGGTCGCGACCGCCTGCTGGACAAGGGCGTGGCGGGCAATATCGAGTTCGTCCAGGCCGACGCTGAAAAACTGCCGTTCCCGGACAACCATTTCGACTGCGTGACCATTGCCTTTGGCCTGCGCAACGTGACTCACAAGGAAGATGCGCTGCGTTCGATGCTGCGCGTGCTCAAGCCGGGCGGTCGCCTGCTGGTGCTGGAGTTCTCCAAACCGACCAACGCGCTGATGTCCAAGGTCTACGACACTTACTCGTTCGCCTTCATGCCGTTGATGGGCAAGCTGATCACCAATGATGCCGAGAGCTATCGCTACCTGGCCGAATCGATCCGCATGCACCCCAACCAGGAAACCCTGAAGTCGATGATGGTAGAGGCCGGTTTCGACCGCGTGACCTACCACAACATGACCTCCGGCATCGTTGCCCTGCACCGCGGCATCAAGCCCTGATGTTGCTCTCGGGCCTTCTCGCCAGCGTCGAACACGGCCTCAATCGTGTCCTGCGCCTGGACAGCACCGCCCTGGCGCGGCTGGCGCACCTGAACGGCAAGATCATTGCCGTCGATTGCACCAGCCCGGCCTTGCAGCTGTTTATCCTGCCCAGCGATGAAGGCCTTATGCTGGCAGCGCACTGGGCTGCCGAGGCCGACTGTACCCTGCGCGCGCCGGCGGCCAGCCTGCTGCGCCTGGCCTTGAGCCGGGACAAGACCTCGATCCTGCACGGTCCGGACGTCACCCTTGAAGGCGACAGCGCGGTGCTGATGGACCTGGCCGCCATGCTGCAAGACCTGGAGCTGGACTGGGAATACGAGCTGTCCCGCTGGCTCGGCCCGGTGGCCACCCAGTTGATCAGCGGCCACCTGCGCAGCCGCTCGCGCTGGTACCAGCAGGGTTTCGCCAGCCTCAACCAGAACCTCGCCGAATACCTGAGCGAAGAATCGCGCACCCTTGTCGGACAACGGGAAGCCGAAGCGCGCTTTCGTGAACTCGACCAGGCCAAACTTGACCTGGAACGGCTTGAGGCGCGCTTCGAGCGTCTGAGCCGCTCCCTTGATCCAAGCGATAACGCATGAAGCTGCTCGCCGTCCGCCGTCTGTTTCGTATCCAACGCGTCGTCATCCGCTACCGCCTCGATGACCTGCTGTTCGCCCTGCCGCTGCCGTGGTTTCTGCTGGCTGTGCGCTATGTGCTGCCGTGGCGCTGGTTCCCGCGCAAGACCCTGGACCTGAGCCGTGGCGCGCGCCTGCGCCTGGCCTTGCAGGATCTGGGGCCGATCTTCATCAAGTTCGGGCAGATCCTGTCCACTCGCCGCGATTTGCTGCCCGAAGACATCGCCGACGAGCTGATGCTGCTGCAGGACCGCGTGCCGCCGTTCGACTCCCAGCAGTCGATGAGGCTGATCGAAGAGCAGTTGGGCAAGAAAATCAGCGACGTGTTCAGCCGTTTCGATGTCGAACCCCTGGCCTCGGCCTCGGTCGCCCAGGTACACGCCGCCCAACTGAAAACCGGCGAAGAAGTAGTGGTGAAGGTGATCCGCCCCGGCCTCAAGCCGATCATCGGCCAGGACCTCGCGTGGCTGTTCATCCTCGCCCGTGCCGCCGAGCGTTTCTCTGCCGATGCGCGCCTGCTGCACCCGGTGGATGTGGTCGCCGACTACGAAAAAACCATCTACGACGAACTCGACCTGTTGCGCGAGGCTGCCAACGCCAGCCAGCTCAAGCGCAACTTCGAGGGTTCGCCGCTGCTGTACGTGCCGCAGGTCTATTGGGACTGGTGCCGGCCCAAAGTGCTGGTGATGGAGCGTATCTACGGGGTGCAGGTCACGGACCTGGCAACCCTGGCCGACCAGCGCACCGACATGAAGATGCTGGCCGAGCGCGGTGTGGAGATTTTCTTCACCCAGGTGTTTCGCGACAGCTTCTTCCATGCCGACATGCACCCCGGCAACATCTTCGTCAGCACGGTGAACCCATGGAGCCCGCAATACATCGCGATCGACTGCGGCATCGTCGGCAGCCTCACGCCCGAGGACCAGGACTACCTGGCGCGCAACCTGTTTGCCTTTTTCAAGCGTGATTACCGCCGCGTGGCGCAGTTGCACATCGATTCGGGCTGGGTGCCGGCCGAAACCAAACTCAACGAATTCGAGGCGGCGATCCGCACCGTGTGCGAGCCGATCTTCGAAAAACCGTTAAAAGATATTTCCTTCGGCCAGGTGCTGATGCGCCTGTTCCAGACTGCGCGACGCTTCAATATGGAAGTGCAGCCGCAGTTGGTGCTATTGCAGAAGACCCTGCTCAATATCGAAGGCCTGGGCCGCCAGCTGTACCCGGACCTGGACCTGTGGAACACCGCGCAGCCGTTCCTCGAACGCTGGATGCGCGAACGCGTCAGCCCGAAAACCCTGCTGGGCAACCTGCAAAGCCAGGTCGAGCAACTGCCGCACCTGGCCAACATGACCCGCGATCTGCTGGAGCGCATGTCCCAGCCCCACGCCAAGGACCCGGCGCCGCCGTGGCACCGGCGCAAGGACGACTGGTTCCTGCGCCTGCTCGGCGCGGCGCACCTGGGCGGTGGCGCGGTACTCGCGGCCGGTGGGCCATTGACCGACCTGAGTTACTGGCCAGCGGGCATCATGGTCGCCGTAGGCCTTTATCTGGTCGTGCGTCGATAGCCCGCGCGGTTATACACTGTTGCACATCGCCGGAGCGGCTAGCGCACGGTTGTCGGAGTCGAAGATGAAAGACTGGCTGGACGAGATCAAATGGGACAGCGACGGCCTGGTGCCGGCCATTGCCCAGGACCACAAGACCGGGCGCATCCTGATGATGGCCTGGATGAACCGCGAGGCCTTGAGCCTGACTGCCGCTGAGCAGCGTGCCATCTACTGGTCACGTTCCCGTGGCAAACTGTGGCGCAAGGGCGAAGAGTCCGGGCATGTGCAAAAACTGCATGAAATGCGCCTGGATTGCGACGCTGATGTGATCGTGCTGATGGTCGAGCAGATCGGCGACATCGCCTGCCATACCGGCCGTCACAGCTGCTTCTACCGCGTGTTCGAGAACGGCGCATGGAAAACCGTCGAGCCGGTGCTCAAAGACCCGCACGCTATTTACTCGGCAGGACATTGAACATGAGCGATACCCTGAACCGTGTGGCCCAGGTGCTGGAGGACCGCAAAGGTGCGGACGCCGACAGCTCTTATGTCGCCAGCCTGTACCACAAGGGCCTGAACAAGATTCTGGAAAAACTCGGCGAAGAATCCGTCGAGACCATCATCGCCGCCAAGGATGCGCAAATCAGCGGCGATTACAGCGATGTAATCTATGAGACCGCCGACTTGTGGTTCCATAGCCTGGTCATGCTCGCCCAACTGGGGCAGCACCCACAGGCCGTACTGGATGAACTGGACCGTCGCTTCGGCTTGTCCGGGCACGCCGAAAAGGCCTCGCGCCCGTCCGCCTGAATAACTTTTTGACTTGAGGAAGTGCAGCATGGGCATTTTTGACTGGAAACACTGGGTTGTTATTCTCGTCGTGGTCGTACTGGTGTTCGGCACCAAGAAACTGAAAAACCTGGGCACTGACGTCGGCGAATCCATCAAGGGCTTTCGCAAGGCCATGAACGACGACGAAAAACCGGCCGACACCGCCAACCCGGTGCCACCGGCGCAGCCTGTACACCCGCAGGCCGCACAGCCGATCACTGAACGTCGCACCTTCGACGTGCAGGCCGAGAAAGTCGAAGAGCCGTCCCGCAAAGACTCGTGAGCACTGACTAATGTTTGGTATCAGCTTCTCTGAACTGCTGCTCGTCGGCCTCGTCGCCTTGCTGGTGCTGGGCCCCGAACGCCTGCCTGGCGCGGCACGCACGGCCGGCCTGTGGGTCGGGCGCCTGAAACGCAGTTTCAACGCCATCAAGCAGGAAGTTGAACGGGAAATCGGCGCCGACGAAATCCGCCGGCAGTTGCACAACGAACACATTCTGTCCCTGGAGCAGGAAGCGCGAAAAATCCTCTCGCCCCAGCAACAGGCGCCGAGACCCGTTGAGCCGGTGGCCGAACAGAGCATTGCGCCAGTGGTTGAACCCGCAGCGCCCGCCGCACCCTCGACAGAACCGGCACCGGCGCCCACCGCGTCGCCCGCGCCCCACGATCCTACATTGCCGCCGCGAGCCCCATGAGCGCTGATAAACCGGAAAACGACCAGCATATGCCGCTGGTCTCGCACCTCACCGAGTTGCGCACCCGCCTGCTGCGGTGTGTCGCGGCGATCTTCGTCATCTTCGCCGGGTTGTTTGCCTTCACCCAGCAGATCTACACCTTCGTCTCCACGCCGCTGCGCGAGTACCTGCCGGTAGGCGCGACGATGATCGCCACCGACGTGTCCTCGCCGTTCCTCACGCCGCTCAAGCTGACGATGATGGTTTCGCTGTTTTTGGCGATCCCGGTGATCCTGCACCAGATCTGGGGCTTTATCGCGCCAGGCCTGTACAAGCATGAAAAACGCATCGCCGTGCCGCTGCTGGTGTCGAGCATCATGCTGTTCTACACCGGCATGGCGTTCGCCTACTTCCTGGTGTTCCCACTGATCTTCAAATTCTTCGCCGCCGCCACCCCGGCCGGTGTGGAGATGATGACCGACATCACCAGCTACCTCGACTTCGTGATGACGCTGTTCTTCGCCTTTGGCGTGGCCTTCGAGATTCCGGTGGCAGTGGTGCTGCTGGTATGGATCGGCGTGGTCGACGTCAAATACCTGCGCAAGATCCGCCCGTACGTGATCATCGGCTGCTTTGTGGTCGGCATGATCCTGACTCCGCCGGACATCTTCTCGCAAACCCTGCTGGCCGTGCCGATGTGGATGCTGTTTGAAGTCGGCATCCTGTTTGGCAGCCTGGTGAGCAAGCGTGGCGAGCACCCGGATGACCAACCCGCCGACGACGACCAGCCGCCAGCGACGCAACCGTGAACCTGCTGCTACTGGAAGAGGCCGACTTTATTGCGGCCGACCGGGTGATCCTGCGTGACCGGCGCCTGGTGCACATGCAGGAAGTCCATCGCGCGGTGGTCGGCGACAGCCTGCGTGTCGGGCGCATTGGCGGGCTGATGGGCAATGCCCAGTTGCTACGCCTGGACGCCGGCGAAGCCGAGTTGCAAATCAGCCTCGACCAGCCGCCACCGGTAAAACTGCCGCTGACCCTGCTGCTGGCCCTGCCGCGCCCGAAAATGCTGCGCCGGGTATTGCAGACCGTAGCCTCCATGGGCGTACCGCGGGTAGTGCTGGTCAACAGCTACAGGGTTGAAAAAAGCTTCTGGCAGACTCCGTTCCTGGAACCTGAAGCGGTTCGCGAACAACTGATCCTCGGCCTGGAACAGGCGCGCGATACCGTGCTGCCCGAAATCATCATCGAAAAGCGCTTCAAACCCTTCGTCGAAGACCGCCTGCCCGCCCTGGCCCAGGGCACCCTTGGCCTGGTTGGGCATCCCGGCGATCACCCGCCCTGCCCACGCGGCCTCGATGAACCGGTGACCCTGGCCATCGGCCCCGAGGGTGGCTGGATTCCCTACGAAGTGGACTTGCTGGCCAAGGCCGGCTTGCAGCCGGTGCAACTGGGCGCGCGGATCCTGCGAGTAGAAACCGCCGTCACCGCCCTGCTAGCCCGCCTCTTCTGACCAAACTGAGATCTCCTGTAGGAGCGAGCTTGCTCGCTCCTACAGAATCGCGTTGACGTGCCGATAGCCTTTGAATAAGTCCAAGCCTTGTTCAGGGGAGTTCACCGCATGTACCGTTGGCTAGCTGAAAAACTGGGAAATGTAAGCGTCAATCGCAAGCTGAGCATGGGCTTTGGCCTGGTATTGGTCCTCACGCTCCTGATCACGTTCACCGGCTGGACGGGCCTGAGCGGCGTGATCAGCCGTGGCGACAAACTGGGCTTTATTTCCAGCCTAAATGAACTGACCAAAGACCTGCGCCAGGCCCGCCTGGACTATGAAATGCGTCGTGGCGAACAAGGCCCGGGACTGGTCAACGAGCTAATGGACAAGCTCGACAGCGGCCTGAAAACCGCACGCAGCCAGATCGAGCAGCCGGCCGATGTCGCCATGATCGACGAGCAACTGGCCGCCGTCGCCAAGTACAAACAGTCCTTCAGCGCCATGGTCCAGGCCGGCGCCCACCGCGAAGATGCCCGCAGCAAACTCGGCGCCACAGCTGACAACGCCGTTGCACGGGTCTCGGAAATCGAAAAAAACCTGCTGCAAGGTGACAGCGTCAGCCAATTCAACAGCGTGATCGACTTGAGCAAGTTGATCCAACAGGCACGCTTCCAGGTGCGCGGCTACACCTACAGCGCCAAGGCCGAAGCCGAACAGCCGGCCCTGGACGCCATCGCCAATGCCCTGAAGAACGCCGACAGCCTGCGCAGTCAACTGCCGGAGCAATACAGCGCCAACCTGCAAGAGGCCAGCGACTCCCTCAAGGCCTACCTTGCCGCTGTCAGCCAGTTCCGCGACTCCCAGGTGGCCAGCGCTGCGGCCCTCAAGGCCATGGCCGAACAAGGCGACCTGCTGTTCGATCACAGCAAGAAACTCACTGTTTCGCAAACCGTGGTCCGTGACAACGATGCCGCACAAGCCAAGCAACTGCTGATCCTGGCGACCGCCCTGGCCCTGGCTTTCGGCTTGTTCGCCGCCTGGGCGATTACCCGGCAGATCGTGATCCCATTGAGCCAGACCCTCAAGGTCGCCGAGCGCGTCGCCGCTGGTGATCTGACCCACGACCTGGTGTCGCAACGCCAGGACGAACTGGGCCAACTGCAGCGCGCCATGCAAAGCATGACCATGGGCCTGCGCGACCTGATCGGCGGGATCAGCGACGGCGTGACCCAAATCGCCAGCGCCGCCGAAGAGTTGTCGGCGGTGACCGAACAGACCAGCGCCGGGGTCAACAGCCAGAAGGTCGAGACCGACCAGGTGGCCACCGCAATGAACGAAATGGCCGCCACTGTGCAGGAAGTGGCGCGCAATGCCGAGGAAGCCTCCGAGGCTGCCGTCGCCGCCGACCAACAGGCCCGTGAAGGTGACAGGGTGGTCGGCGAAGCCATCGCCCAGATCGAACGCCTGGCCGGTGAAGTCGGCAACTCCACCGAGGCCATGGGCCATCTCAAGCGCGAAAGCGACAAGATCGGCAGTGTGCTGGACGTGATCAAGTCCGTGGCCCAGCAAACCAACCTGCTGGCCCTCAACGCCGCCATTGAAGCGGCGCGTGCCGGGGAGGCCGGACGTGGGTTCGCGGTGGTGGCCGATGAAGTACGCAGCTTGGCGCAACGCACGCAAAAGTCCACCGAGGAAATCGAAGAGTTGATCGTCGGCCTGCAAAGCGGGACCCAGCAGGTCGCTACCATCATGGACAACAGCCGGGACCTTACCGACAGCAGTGTCGAACTGACCCGCCGTGCTGGCCATGCCCTGGAAAACATCACTCGCACGGTCTCGGCGATCCAGGCGATGAACCAGCAGATCGCGACCGCCGCCGAGCAGCAGAGCGCCGTGGCCGAAGAGATCAACCGCAGTGTGTTGAACGTACGTGATGTGTCCGAGCAGACCGCTGCGGCCAGTGAAGAGACCGCCGCCTCCAGTACCGAACTGGCACGCCTGGGTACCCATCTGCAGACGCTGGTTGGCCGCTTCCGGGTCTGAGGCCTGCCCTTCGCGGCGATCCGTCCGGGTCGCCGCTTGCAGCTTGTGAAATTTCCTACATGTTTTTCAGTCCTTGATCAGTACGCCTGGCGCCCAAGGGAACTAGCGTTCAAATGGATTTAATGTGTCCACGCCCGTCGGCGCCCCGGCACGTTGAACTCCTTTGCGCACTTGCCGGAGGTTGGCCATGCTTCGTCGAATGACTCAACTGCTGGGTAACGCCAGTGTCACCCTCAAACTGGTCCTGGGTTTTGCCTTGGTGCTGGCCCTGAGCCTTGTGATTGCCCTGACCGGTTGGCAGGCCCTCGCCGCCTCGCTCTACCGTTCACAGACCTTGACCGTTCTCGCACAACTGGCGGTCACCGGCGAAGAACTACGGGCCGACCGAATCGTTTATCGCACCCTTGACGATGAGGTCAGCCTCAACAAACTGAGCCTGTCCATGGGGAAGATCGACGGGTATCTGGCCGAGCTTTCGAACCGCCTCAAAGTGGCGAAACCTCTGCAGTACTTGCAAAGCATGGCCAGCTTTTCCGGCCAGTTCAAAACCACACTCAAGGATGTGCCATCGCTGGTCAAACAACGGGAAACTGCCCGCGAGCAACTCAAACAAAGCTCTGTGCGCACCAGTGACGTCCTGGCGCAATTGGCCAGCGACCTGCCAGATCAGGAGGACGAAAAAGCCCTCGATGCCGTCGAAAACCTGCGCTTGGCTATCGAACAGGCCGAAGACCGTGCCCTGAGCCCGGCCTGGGCCGCCAGCAGCCTGGATGCCTATGCCCAGGCCGTCAGCGACGCGGAGCGCAGCCTTGAACTTGCCCAGGCGGCCGTGGAGAAGCTGCCCGTGGACAGCAGCGCATTGAGAAATGCCGTACTCAGCATCCGGACACACCTGACACGCCTGCGGGACACCCAGCTTACGACCGAGGGCGCGCAAAACCAGCTGGAGCAGCAGTTGGACCAACTGCTGGCTCAAAGTGACCTGCTCAGCCAGGACCAGACCCAGCGCCGCGACCGGGAGGCCGAGCAAGCCCATACCCAGACCCTCGCCATTACCGCTGCGGCCTTGCTCTTCGGCGCCCTGGCCGCCTGGGTAATCGCCGGGCAGATCGTCAAGCCACTGCGCCGGGCACTGGCAGTGGCCAATCGCATTGCCGATGGCGACCTGAGCCACGACGTGCAGACCCCGCGCCGGGATGAGCTGGGCCAGTTGCAATGCAGCATGGCGCAAATGACTTTGAACCTGCGGGGGCTGATTGGCAGCATCAGTGACAATGCCCGGCAAATCGCCAGCGCCGCCGAGGAGCTCTCCTCCGTCACCGAGCAAACCCGGGCGGGCGTCAGCAATCAGCGCGACGAAACCGAACAGGTGGCGACCGCCATGAACCAGATGCTCGCCACCGCCCAGGAAGTCGCCCGGCATGCCGAGCAGGCCTCGATTGCCGCCAATCAAGCCAATCAGCAGACCGAACTGGGCGACCAGGTGGTGACGGATGCGGTGGCGCATATTGAACATCTGGCCCACGAAATGGCGCGCTCAAGCCAGGCAATGCTAGGCCTGCAACGGGAAAGCCAGAAAATCGGCAGTGTGCTGGAGGTGATCAAGTCGGTGTCCCAGCAGACCAACCTGCTGGCCCTCAATGCGGCGATCGAGGCGGCACGTGCAGGTGAAGCTGGTCGAGGGTTCGCAGTGGTTGCTGACGAAGTGCGCAGCCTTGCCCAGCGCACCCAACAGTCCGCCGAGGAAATCGAAGAACTGATTGGCGGGCTGCACAGCGGCACGCAACAAGTCGCGGATATCATGGACAACAGCCGCACCTTGACCGATCGCAGCGTCGGCCTGACGCGCAACGCTGGGGACGCCCTGACAGAAATCGCACGTACCGTGCTGGTCATCCAGGAAATGAATCCACAGATCGCCGCCGCCGCAGAGGAGCAAAGTGCGGTGGCCGAGGAGATCAATCGCAGCGTGTTGAAAGTCAGGGACGTGTCGGAGCAAACCGCCGCTGCCAGTGAACAGACGGCGGCGGCGAGCATTGAATTGGCACGCTTGGGAGCGGATCTTCAGCGGTACGTGGGCAAGTTCAAGGTATGAACCTGCCCAGGTGCCTTACAGAACCTGGCGCAAAAACGCCTGTGCCCGTGGGTCCTTCGGCGAGTCGAAGAACTGCGCGGGCGCAGCATCTTCCAACAGTTTGCCGTGATCGAAAAACAGCACCCGATCCGCCACTTCCCGGGCAAAGCCCATTTCATGGGTCACGCAGACCATGGTCATGCCTTCCAGGGCCAGGGTTTTCATGACGTCGAGCACTTCGCCGACCATTTCCGGGTCCAGCGCCGAGGTGGGCTCGTCAAACAGCATGACCTTGGGTTCCATCGCCAACGCCCGGGCAATCGCCACGCGCTGTTGCTGGCCACCGGAAAGCCTGGACGGAAACTCGTTGGCTTTCTGCGCAATGCCGACCTTCTCCAGCAACGCCAGGGCCTTGGCCTCGCGCTCCTTCTTGCCACGCTTGCGCACCACTTTCTGCGCCAGGCACAGGTTTTCCAGCACGGTCATGTGGGGGAACAGGTTGAAGTGCTGGAACACCATGCCGACTTCCCGGCGATAGGCGTTCACATCGGTCTTGGGGTCGGCCAGTTGCAGGCCGTCGATGCTCACCGAACCGGAGTCGAACTCCTCCAGGCCGTTGAGGCAGCGCAGGAAGGTCGATTTTCCAGAACCGGACGGGCCGATCACTACCAGCACTTCGCCCTTGGCCACCTGGGTGGTGACGTGATCCACCGCGCGGACCACATGCCCACGAGTATCGAAGACTTTTACCAGATCGCGGACTTCAATCACTTTGCGCGAGCCTCCGCTCAAGCCGGCTGGCCATTTTCGACAGCGGCAGGTTGATCAGCAGGTACAGGCCTGCGACACAGAACAGGATTTCAAACGGCGAGAACGAGGTGGTGATGACCTCGCGACCGCTCTTGAGCAGCTCGGTAATGGCGATCACCGACACCAGCGAAGTGTCCTTGACCAGGCTGATAAATTGCCCGGCCAACGGCGGCAGCACGCGTTTGAAGGCCTGCGGCAGCACCACATGACGCATCGACTGGCTGGCGCTCAAGCCCAGGGACCGGGCAGCTTCGCCTTGGCCACGGGCAATCGACTGCACACCGGCACGCACGATTTCTGCCACATAGGCGCCGGTAAACAGCGACAGCGCGGCGATGCCGGCAAACTCACGGGACAGGTTCAGCACCGTGCCGATAAAGAAATAGAAGATGAATATCTGCACCAATAGCGGCGTGCCGCGTACCAGTTCGACGTAGATCGTCGACAGATCGCGCAAGGTCGGGTTATTCGACAAACGACACAGGCCGGTTGCCAGGCCGATGAACAAGCCCAAGACCCCCGAGACCAGCGACAGCCACAGGGTGGTCCACAAGCCCCACATCAACGGGCCCAGCGCCCAATGCCGAGTCACGCCGATCACATCGCCTTCGGCCACATCGTCGCCACGGGCCACTTGCAGGCTGTTTTCGGCCACCGTCAGGTGCTGCTCGGCGCCAGCGTCGTTGCGCAAGGTAACTTCAGCAACGTCGCCTTTGCGCACCAACTCGACCACGGTGGAAATATCTGCCGCCCGCTTGGATTCTTCAGCCTGATAGGCAAAGTATTGCGGCACGCGGTTCCAGCGCCATTCGTAGGACATCAGCGAGGTGGCGTAGTACAACGCGCCGGCCAGGCCGACCAGCACCAGCACGGTCAGCAGGTGCCAGGGCCATTGGGCTTTTTTCTGTTTCATTGCAGGTTCCGGGATTGATATCGCCTGTCAGGCCGCCATCGCGAGCAAGCCCGCTCCCACCTTGGAATACATTCCAAATGTGGGAGCGGGCTTGCTCGCGATAGGCGCGACTCGGTATTCAGACAGCCTTATTCCATGTCCTTGAGCCACTCGGAGCTCTTGAACCACTTGTCATGGATGCGATCGTAGGTGCCGTCGTTGCGGATCTGGTGCAGGAAGTTGTTGATGAAGTTGATGCTGTCGTAGTCGCCCTTCTTCAGACCGAATGCCAGAGGCTCGTAGGTGAAGGGTTCTTCGAGGTACACCAGCTTGCCATTGCCGACTTTTTTCTCGGCAACCACGTTGTACGGCGCGTCGTAGACAAAGGCGTCGGCCTTGCCGTTGACCACGTCAAGCACGCCTTCCTGTTCGTTGTCGTAGCCGTGGTACTTGGCCTTGGAGATCAGCTTCTTGGCCACCATCTCGCCGGTGGTGCCGAGTTTGGAGGTCAGGCGGTACTTCTCGTCATTCAGGTCTTTATAGGACTTGATGGTGCCTTCCAGTTCCTTGCGAATCAGCAGGGTCTGGCCAACCACGATGAAGGGTTCGCTGAAGTTCAGGCGCAGGTTGCGTTCCTGGGTCAGGGTCATGCCGCTGCCGATCATGTCGAACTTGCCGGTGAGGAAGGCCGGGATAATGCCGTCGTAACCGGTGGAGACCAGCTCCAGCTTGACGCCCATGGACTTGGCCATCGCCTTGAGCAGGTCGACTTCGAAACCAATGATTTCGCCGCGTTTGTTGGTCATCTCGAACGGCATGTAGGTCGGATCCATCCCGACTTTCAAGGTACCGCGCTTGACCGCTTCGTCAATCGCACCCGCCTGGGCCGTATTGACTGCCAGCAGGGCCGTCACGCCGAGCATCAGCATCGAAAGATACTTTTTCATCACCAAGTCCCCTGACTCATTTTATTTTGATGCAGGCCTTCGCATGGCCGCACTATTTCTTCGGGGAGCGATGCTAACCCACTCGCCCATCGGCACAAAGGTCTAGCCAGGATTTGTTGGCGGATATGACAGAAAAACCCCACATAAATCCAGGGAAAAGCGCTATTAGACGGTTTGCCATGGTGGCTGCTTACCTTGGAGTTATGTAAGCAGTTGTGACCATCATTCGATCTCCGACAGCCAGTCCGTGTCCCTGAACCACTTGTCATGCAACCGATCGTAGGTGCCATCCTGGGCAATTTGGTTGAGGAAGTGATTGATCCAGTTCAGGCTGTCGTAATCGCCCTTCTTCAGGCCAAACGCCAGGGGTTCATAGGTGAAGGGCTGCTCCAGGGCCAGCAGCGCGTGGTTTTGCGGCTTGGCCAGGGCAATCAGGTTATAGGGCGCATCGTGGATAAAGGCATCCATCCTGCCGCTGACCACCTGGCGTATGCCCTCCTCCGCCGTGGCAAAGCTGCGCAGTTGCGCAGCGCCCACAAAGCGTCGTGCCGCCGCCTCGCCCGTCGTGCCGTCGGTTGAGGCAATCCGATAGCCGGCCTCGTTCAAATCCTCAATGCTGCTGACTTTCCCGGCCAGGCGCGGGTGGAGCAGAACGGTCTGGCCGACGATGATGAATGAATCACTGAAATTGAGCTTGAGGTTGCGCTCCTGGGTCACGGTCATGCCGCTACCGATCATGTCGAACCGGTCGGCCAGCAGGCCCGGGATCAGTTCGGTATACGCCACTGGCACCCATTCCAGCGTCACCCCCAGGGCATCGCTCATGGCTTCGAGCAGATCAGCTTCAAAGCCGATGACACGCCCCTGCCTGTCAGTCATTTCAAAGGGCACGTAGTTGGGATCGGTCCCCACTTTCAGCACGCCACGCCGCACCGCCTCGTCAACGGCGCCTGCCTGTGCCATCTGCACCTGTACCAACGCGACAATGCCCAGCAACAGCATCGACCAGTAACCTTTGATCATGAAAAGCCCCTTTTTCGTTAAGCAGCCGCGCACCAGGCGTTGCGCGGCCAGCGCACACCAGAGGCGGTCGATTCAGATTTGGGGGGCGATCCTAACCCACTGACAGGCACGGCAATACGCCTTGAGCCAGGGTCTTTTGTATCGAAGTTAGAGGGGTAAAGCGCAAGCGACTGGCGCTGTAGGAAGGGCGTTTCAAGCGCCCCCGAGACAGCTCTCGGGGGCGTCTGAATCAGGCAGGTTGCGCCTGGGATGACAGCGGTTGCAACGGCAGCAACGGCGCATGCGGGTCGGACTTGACCGACTCACGCCAGGCGCCAAGCCACTCGGCATGCCCTTCGCCCCAGACTTGCTCATGCAAGCGCGCCAGGGCCACCGGGTCGCTGAGCAAGGCCACACGCTCATTGTTGTTGAGGCCGGCAGGGCCAACCTTCAACGCATGCCGCACACGCTCGGTACGCAGCCACTCGATCGGCTCCGCCTGGCCATGCCGGGAAGTCGCCAGGGCGCAGGCCAGGGCGTTCTGCTGCGGATCAACCACCGCCCGCACAAAACCGTCATTGAGTGCATGCCAACGGTTTTCATGGGTGTAGCGGTCGGTCGACAGCAACGCTTGCGGCGGGTTGTATTCCTCAGGAATCAGGAACAGGCTTTCGTCGCGAGACTTGAGGCCCAGCTTGACCCGGCTGGAGATCACCGAGACCGGGATCGACAGCATCAGCGAACCGACAATCGGCACCAGCCACCACAGGAAGCTGGGGTTCAACCACACCACCAGCAGTGCCCAGAAGAAGCCCAGCAAGGTCTGCGGGCCGTGGCGCTTGACCGCCTCGCTCCATGGCGTGGAGTCGTCGTCACGTTGCGGCGAGTTCCAGGTCGCGGCCCAGCCAAGGAACGCGGCCAGTACAAAACGGGTGTGGAAAATCATCCGCACCGGCGCCAGCAGCATGGAGAACAGCATCTCCAACAGCATCGACAAGGTCACCTTGAACTTGCCACCGAACTCTTTCGCACCCTTGGCCCAGATCAGGATGATGCTCAGCAACTTGGGCAGGAACAGCAGCACGATGGTGGTGGAGAACAGCGCCACCGCCTTGTCCGGATGCCATTGTGGCCACAGCGGGTACAACTGGCGGGGCGCCATGAAGTACTGCGGCTCCATCAGGGTATTGACCGCCAGCAAGGCCGTGGACAGCACCAGGAACAGGAACCACAACGGCGCCGACAGGTACGACATCACGCCAGTGAGGAACACCGCACGGTGTACCGGGTGCATGCCCTTGACCAGGAACAGGCGGAAGTTCATCAGGTTGCCGTGGCACCAGCGACGGTCTCGCTTGAGTTCGTCCAGCAGGTTGGGCGGCAATTCTTCGTAGCTGCCGGGCAAGTCGTAGGCAATCCACACACCCCAGCCGGCACGGCGCATCAGCGCAGCTTCAACAAAGTCGTGGGACAGGATGGAACCGGCAAACGCGCCTTTACCCGGCAATGGCGCCAGGGCGCAGTGCTCGATAAACGGCTTCATGCGGATGATCGCGTTGTGGCCCCAGTAGTGGGACTCACCCAACTGCCAGAAGTGCAGGCCAGCGGTGAACAGCGGGCCGTAGACGCGGGTAGCGAACTGCTGCATGCGTGCATACAGGGTGTCCATGCCCGAAGCCCGTGGCGCGGTCTGGATAATCCCCGCGTCCGGCGTGGCTTCCATCAGGCGCACCAGGCTGGTCAGGCATTCGCCGCTCATCACGCTGTCGGCGTCGAGGACCACCATGTACTTGTAGTCGCCGCCCCAGCGACGGCAGAAGTCGTCGAGGTTGCCGCTCTTGCGTTTGACGCGACGGCGACGGCGACGATAGAAGATCTTGCCAAAGCCACCGGCCTCGCGGCAGACATCAAGCCAGGCTTGCTGTTCGGCGATGCAGATATCGGCGTCGTTACTGTCGCTGAGCACGAAGAAATCGAAACGGTCCAGGTCGCCAGTGGCGGCCACCGATTCGAAGGTCGCGCGCAGGCCGGCAAACACCCGCGGCACATCTTCGTTGCAGATCGGCATCACCAACGCGGTACGGGCATCCTTGGGGATAGGCTCGTCGCCGGCGCTTTTCCCGGAAATACGGTATTTGTCATGGCCGGTGAGCAACTCAAGGAAGCCCATCAGCGCCGTCCAGAAACCCGCCGAAACCCAGCAGAACAGAATCCCGAACATGATCAGAATGCTGGTTTGCAGGGCGTACGGCAGCACCTGGGTGGCGGTTTGCAGCAGGGTCTGGTTGCGGATCTCGTCAAAGTCGACGAAGGACCAACCCTGGTAAGGCATGATGCCTTTCATGTACCAGCCCGCCACAATCGTCTGGCCGAGCATCAGCACCAGCAGGATATAGCGGCGGATCGAACCGACGGTGCGCCAGCGGGCAGCGGGCAGCACGCGCTCGTCTTTTTTCGGTTCCGGCGGATTGGTGCGACCCGTCAGCCGGCGCCAGCCGCGTACCAGGATATTGGTGCGCCAAGGCTCGGGCACCACTTTGGTGCGACGAATCGGCGGCGTGGCCTTCAGGCAAACCCGACCGCTGGCATCGAGCACCAGCATTTCGGCGTCTGCCAGTTCTTCGGCAGTGCTCAGGGTCAACCGACGGCCAACCGACGCCTGTGCAGCATCCACAGGCGCATCAAAAGTCGAGGACGACAGGCGCTCGTGCAGCTCGGAGAAGGACTTGCAGCCCGCCAGTTCGGCGCGCTGCTCGTCGGTCATCGGAAGATGCGCCAGGTACTCGGCAAGAGTCTCTGGCTGGGCTTGAGAGTTACTCATCGGCAGGCAACTGATTGCTCCAGGTTTCAGTCAGGACTTGTTCTGTCTTGACCGGTTCCGGGGTGGCTGGGGCAGCTTCTGGCTGCTTGTCTTGCTTGTCCTTGGCGTCTTTCTTGGCGTGCTTCTCGTGTTGCTTGGCCAAGACTTTGTCAGCCTTCAGGACTTGGGTGGAAACCTGCTCTGGCTCGCTCTTGACGATATCCTGGACCAGGGCCGCACGCATTTCGGTCGGTTTGCCCGCATCCTTGATCTTCAAGCGCAGGGTCAGGCGCCAGCCCTTGGTGTGCGGGTTGTAGCGCACGCTGTTTTCCACGACTTCGCCGTTTTCACCGACGCTGACCTGGCCGCGCACTGCTGCATCTGGCTTCAAGGCCTTGAGGGACGGGCCCTCGAAGTCCACCAGATAGGCCACGCTGCCATCTGGCTGGCGGATCAGGTTCGATTGTTTCACGTCACCGGTCGAACGCAGGGTCTGCTTGACCCAGGCGCTGTCTGGCGAGTGGAACGGTGCATCGTCCAGGGTCCAGTGCAGACGGTAGGCGACGTCCAGCGGCTCACCTGGCTTAGGCAGTTCGGCCGGGCTCCAGAACGCAACGATGTTGTCGTTGGTTTCATCGGCGGTCGGAATCTCTACCAGATCGACCGAACCCTTGCCCCAATCGCCTTCAGGCTCAATCCAGGCGCTTGGGCGCTTGTCGTAGTTGTCGTCGAGGTCTTCGTACTGGCTGAAGTTGCGACCACGCTGCAACAGGCCGAAACCACGCGGGTTTTCCACCGAGAAGTTGCTGACCGACAGGTGTTTAGGGTTGTTCAGCGGGCGCCAGATCCACTCGCCGTTACCGGCATGGATCGACAGGCCGCTGGAATCGTGCAGTTCGCGACGGTAGTTGAGGACCTTGGACGGCTGGTTGGCGCCGAACAGGAACATGCTGGTCAGCGGGGCAACGCCCAGCTTGCTGACCTTGTCGCGCAGGAACATCTGCGACTTGACGTCGACAATGGTGTCGGTGCCCGGGCGCAGGATCAGGCGATAAGCACCAGTGGCCCGTGGCGAGTCCAGCAGGGCAAAGATCACCAGGTGCTTGTCACCCGGCTTTGGACGCTCGATCCAGAACTCGGTGAAACGCGGGAACTCTTCGCCGGACGGCAGCGCGGTGTCGATTGCCATGCCACGGGCGGACAGGCCGTAGACCTGGTCCTTGCCCACAACGCGGAAATAGCTGGCGCCGAGCATGGTCATGATTTCGTCTTGCTTGTCGTCCTTGTTGATCGGGTACAGCACACGGAAACCGGCATAACCCAGCTGTTCGGTGGCTTTGGGATCGAACTTGACGTCACCGAAGTCGAAACGCGTCGGGTCGTACTTGATTTCCTTGACGTCGGTCGCGGTGACTTCGTTGATCTTCACCGGCGTATCGAAGTGCATGCCCTGGTGATAGAAGGACAGCTTGAACGGGGTTTTCTGATCGGCCCACTCGGCCTTTTCATTGCGGAAACGAATTTTCTGGTAGTCAGCGAACTTCATTTCGCGGAATTCGTTCGGCAGATTGCTGCGCGGGGCTTCGTATTTCTGCCCGGCCAGCTCTTTTGCCTTGGCCGACACATCGTCCAGACTGAATGCCCACAGTTGACCCGCGCCGAACAGGCAAAACAGGGCAGAGCCCGTTACCAGTGCGTTTCGCAACCGTTTGGCAGACAATTTTGGTGCATTACAGGGACTAACAATCACGAGCAACCCTCGCCGAAAACAGATCAAAAAACCAACGGCCAGCTATCTATATGCCAGGTTGGCGAGCATTGTTCCGACTCCGAAGGGGCTAAATGATTCCCCAACGGCACTCGGACAAGTCTCTACCTAAGTCAAAAATGGACCAATTTACGCTGATCCCCGTAGCGCGCGATTATCTAGTAGCCGGTGAGATAACGCAGCAGGGGCAGCGAAGTATTTGTAGCGAAAACTTGCGTTTTTGCGCATTAAAAGTCGTTTTTCATACAATCAGGTCTGCAAAAGGAAGGTGACCGGCCCGTCATTGACCAAATGCACCTGCATATCCGCGCCAAAACGCCCCGACGCCACAGTGCCATGCAATTGTTGCGCTTGTAACAACAAGTGCTCGAAAAGCGCCTCGCCCAGCGCCGGAGGAGCCGCCGTGGAGAAGCTGGGACGCAAGCCGCTCTTGGTATCGGCTGCCAGGGTGAACTGAGACACCAGCAGCAAACCGCCGCCAATGTCCTTCAACGACAGGTTCATCTTGCCCTCGTCGTCACTGAACACCCGATAGTTAAGCAGCTTATGCAACAGCTTGTCGGCACTGGCCACTGTATCTGAAGGCTCGACGGCTACCAGCACCAGCAAACCCTGGTCTATCGCACCGACCACTTCCCCCGCCACCTCGACCCGGGCACCGCGTACCCGCTGCAAAAGGCCTTTCATGCTTCTTCGGGTGGCAAATCAAGCAGGCGCCGTGCCATCTGGCTCGCCGCACGCACCAATGCATCAGTGATTCCGGGCTCGGAAGCCGCGTGCCCCGCCTCGCGGATCACCTGCAGTTCGCTGTTCGGCCAGGCTTGATGCAGTTCCCAGGCATTGTCCAGCGGGCAGATCATATCGTAGCGGCCATGCACGATGATGCCAGGCAGATGGGCGATCTTGTGCATGTCGCGAATCAGTTGGTTGGGCTCAAGGAATGAATTATTGGTGAAGTAGTGGCACTCGATGCGGGCAATCGACAGGGCACGCTGGGGTTCGGAAAAGCGCTCGATCAGTTGCGGGTTGGGACACAGGCCGAGCATGCGGCCTTCCCAGGTGGACCAGGCCTTGGCGGCATGCATCTGGGCGATCTGGTCGTTGCCGGTCAGGCGCTTGTGGTAGGCGCTGATCATGTCGTGGCGTTCTTCCACGGGGATTGGCGCGATGTAATCCTGCCAGTAGTCCGGGAACAAACGGCTCGCGCCGGCCTGGTAGAACCATTGAATGTCCTGGGGACGGGCCAGGAAGATGCCGCGTACGATCAGTCCATGCACGCGGTCGGGGTGGGTTTGCGCGTAGGCCAGGGCCAGGGTCGAACCCCAGGAGCCGCCGAACAGCACCCATTTTTCAATACCCAGGTGCTCGCGAATGCGCTCAAGGTCGGCCACCAGGTCCCAGGTGGTGTTGTTTTCCAGGTTGGCCCGCGGCGTGGAACGCCCGCAACCGCGCTGATCAAAGGTGACAATGCGGTACAGGTTGGGATCGAAATAGCAGCGGCTATTGGCATCGCACCCGGCACCCGGGCCGCCATGGATGAAGACAACGGGCAAACCTTGCGGGGAACCGCTTTCGTCGACATACAGCGTGTGGGTTTGGTCGACGGCCAGATCGTGCCGGGCGTAGGGTTTGATCTGCGGGTACAAAGTCTGCATTGCGCGCTCCGTAAGGGGTCGGTTCCATCCCTGGGGGGACGTCTATTATTTTGCCGTCTGGCATCATAAACCCGAATTGTGCAATGAGCATGTCCTTGAGGGCTTGGATCTGCGTCAGCGATTCGCCAGGAAGACTCACTGAACCACGTGTGGGAGCGGGCTTGCTCGCGATAGCGGCGTATCAGTCGACATATTTTTTGAACTGACAGACCGCTTTCGCGGGCAAGCCCGCTCCCACATTTGTTCTCCATTGTTTGATCTGGCGCGTACGAAGCAGGGTTTGAGGCCTGGGCAGCTGTAGATCCTTTGCGTCGTGTTATCAGCGCTTATTGAACAGCCGCTTTATGCCTCGCCACTGGGTCCGTTTGAGGTTTTCATCCAGAAGCCGACAGACCCACAGCAAGAACTGGTGGTTGTTACAACCGAAGTAATGCTCTGAAAAGCACAGTTCATAATCAAACGGTGCGGCATTGCGCAAGCGGCCAGATGTCAGGTTATTACGCAGGTAGCGGTGTATTTCCCGCTTGAGTAGCCAGACGCTGAGGCGGGAGTGAGCGTCAACATAGCCTTGCACAATGTCCTGCAAGGAAAAGGGCACAATTGCAGCTTCACCTTCCCTGCGCCACGCACCGACCCTCTCGCCCACTTCGCTATACATGAAACTCGTTAAACGTTCGTAAGCCATAACCGCCTCAGATAATCACAAAGGCAGTCAACACATACATCCTGAGACACCACAGACCATCCTTCTCTGATCATTAGGGCGCGCAGACTAGCAAGCACCGTGGCGTCATCTATGGCGGAAAGAGCATTAGGGAAATGACCTACTCGAATACCGGAACTATCTTAAGAGGCCAGCCCTTTCAATATCTTTGAAAAAGTAGCCGAAGTGGGCCAGTCAAACTCTATCTGGCTGACCCAACTCTATCGCGAGCAAACCCACACACATTTTGATCTTCATTGGCTCAGGTGTAGTGCTTCTGGCCCCAGGCCAGGAATCCTTGCAGCAACTGCTTCAACACCACCCGCGTCGGCTCGGCCAGATCTGCCCGATAACGGAACGGCTCGAACTCTTCCATATACGTGCACTGCCCCAGTTCCAGTTGCACCGCATGGATATCCTGCGCCGGGTTGCCGTAGTGCCGGGTGATATGCCCGCCCTTGAAACGCCCGTTCAGCACATGGCTGTATTGCGGATGAGTCGCGCAGATCGCTTCCAATTGGCTGGCCAACCCAGGGTCGCAGGCGGCGCCATTAAAGGTGCCGAGGTTGAAGTCCGGCAATTTGCCGTCGAACAGGTGCGGGATGACTGAGCGGATAGAATGCGCGTCGAACAGCAACGCGTAGCCAAACTCAGCCTTGAGCCGTGCCAGTTCGTGTTGCAGGGTCTGGTGATAGGGCGTCCAGATCTGCTCCAGGTAGGTCGCCCGTTCCTCTTTCGACGGCTCCTTGCCTTCGCTGAACAACGGCACACCCTCAAACAGCGTCGCTGGAAACAGGCCGGTGGTCGCGCCGACATACAGCGGCTTGTCGTCAGATGGCCGGTTCAGGTCGATCACAAACCGCGAATATTCGGCCGCCAGGGTGCTGGCGCCCAAGCCTTCGGCAAAGTCATACAACGTGGGGATATGCCAGTCGGTATCCGGCAGGCTTTGTGCCTCGGGGATCAAGCCGGCCTCGACCGCAGGCGTCAGGCGCAGGCCGGCGTGGGGCATGCTGATCAGCAGCGGCACACGACCTTGGTTGAAGTTCAGAACCTTATCCACAGCGGTACTCCTTTTACACGGTAACGTCGACGCCATGGCGCACGACGCGTTTATCCAACTCGCCGCCCAGCCAGTAGGCCAGGTCGGCAGGACGGTCGATCTGCCAGGCGACAAAATCCGCGACCTTGCCCACTTCCAGTGAGCCATGGGTGTCGCCCATGCCCAAGGCGGTCGCCGCATGTCGGGTGGCACCGGCCAGGGCTTCTTCCGGAGTCATGCGGAACAAGGTGCAGGCCATATTCAGCATCAGCCTTACCGACAACGCCGGCGAGGTGCCGGGGTTGAGGTCGCTGGCGATGGCGATCTTCACCCCGTGCTTGCGCAAGGCGTCCATCGGCGGCAATTGGGTTTCGCGCAGGAAGTAGAACGCTCCCGGCAGCAAGACCGCGACGGTACCGGCAGCAGCCATGGCGATGGCGTCTTCCTCGGTCATGAATTCCAGGTGATCCGCCGACAATGCGTGATACCGCGCAGCCAGGCTGGAGCCGTGCAGGGACGACAATTGCTCGGCGTGCAATTTCACCGGCAAGCCCAAACGCTGGGCGACCTTGAACACACGCTCGACCTGCTCGGTGGAAAACGCCAGGTATTCGCAGAACGCATCCACGGCATCCACCAGCCCTTCAGCAGCCAGGGCTGGCAGCATCTCGTTGCAGATATGCTCGATGTAGTCGTCGGCGCGATCCTTGTACTCCGGCGGTAACGCATGGGCTGCCAGGCAGGTGGCGCGCACGCTGACCGGCAGCTCCTCGCCCAGGCGCCGGGCCACGCGCAACATCTTGCGTTCGTTGGCCAGGTCCAGGCCGTAGCCGGACTTGATCTCCACCGTGGTCACACCGTCACGCAGCAGACTGCGCAGGCGCTGGCGGGCGCTGTCGAACAACTCGTCCTCGGTGGCTGCGCGAGTGGCGCGCACAGTGCTGGCAATGCCACCACCGGCCGCCGCGATCTCGGCGTAGCTCACGCCTTGCAGCCGTTGTTCGAACTCGCCACTGCGATTGCCGCCGAACACCGTATGGGTGTGGCAATCGATCAGCCCCGGCGTGACCCACGCCCCCTGCAGGTCATGAATCTGCCCATAGTTGCCGCTCTGCAGCTCGGCCCGAGGGCCGATCCATTCGATCAACGTGCCAGCCGTGACCATGGCGCCATCCTCGATGATCGAGTACGTGCCCTGGGCCATGGTTGCGATGTGGCAGTGGTGCCAAAGCGTTTTCATCAACGCCTCCCTTTAAGTTATCGGTGAGACAAAGCCGGGTCGTAATGAACCTTGGCAGCTTGCCCGGCTGCGGGCTTGACCCACAGCAGATAGGCGACGACCAGCAGCACAATCCACGCGGCGCCAACCAGCAACGCGGCCTGGGTGTCCGGGAAGTAGCCGAGTACGCCAAAAATAAACAGCATGAACACAATGGCCGCCGCCGGCGCGTAAGGCCAGAACGGTACCGGGAATTTCAGTTCGGCGACCTGCTCCTTGGTCATCGAGCGGCGCATCGCCACCTGGGTGACCAGGATCATCAGCCACACCCACACCGTGGCGAAGGTGGCAATCGAGGCAATCACCAGGAACACGTTTTCCGGGATCAGGTAGTTCAACACCACCCCGCCGAGCAGCGCCGCGCCCATTACCACTACGGTCATCCATGGCACGCCGTGGCGCGACAGTTGCGCAAAGCCCTTGGGCGCCTGCCCTTGCTGGGCCAGGCCGTACATCATGCGGCCTGCGCCGAAGATGTCACTGTTGATGGCCGAGACTGCCGCCGAGATCACCACGATATTAAGGATGGTCGCCGCCGAGCCAATCCCCAGGTTGCTGAATATCTGCACAAACGGGCTGCCCTGGCTGCCGATCTGCGGCCATGGGTAGATGGCCATCAGCACAAACAGGGTCAGCACGTAGAACAGCAGGATGCGCAGCGGCACCGCATTGATGGCCTTGGGGATAACCCGTTGCGGGTCCTTGGCTTCACCGGCGGTAATGCCGATGATCTCGATGCCGCCAAAAGCAAACATCACCACGGCAAAGGACGCGATCAGGCCGCCCACGCCATTGGGCATGAAGCCGCCATGGGCCCACAGGTTGCTCAACCCGCTGGCTGGCGCATCACCGGCCGAATGCACGCCAAACAGCATGATGCCGAAGCCGCCGAGGATCATCGCGACAATCGCCGCGACCTTGAGCAGTGACAGCCAGAACTCCATTTCGCCAAACACTTTGACGTTGCACAGGTTCAGCCCGCCGATCAGCAGGACAATCCCGAGTACCCAGACCCAGCGCGCGACTTCGGGAAACCAGAAGCCCATGTAGATGCCGAAGGCCGTGACGTCCGCCAGGCAGACGATGATCATTTCAAAGGCGTAGGTCCAGCCGAGGATGAAACCGGCCATCGGGCCCAGGTAGGTGCTGGCGTACTGACCGAACGAGCCGGAGACCGGATTGTGCACGGCCATCTCGCCAAGGGCGCGCATCACCATGAACACTGCGGCGCCACCGATCAGGTAGGCCAGCAGCACCGCCGGGCCAGCCATCTGGATGGCCGAGGCAGAACCGTAGAACAACCCGGTGCCGATCGCCGACCCCAGTGCCATGAAGCGAATATGGCGGGCGGTCAGTCCGCGTTTTAGACCTTGTGCTTGCTGGTGCATTGCTCGTCCCTAATTATTGTTATGCAGGGAAAAACGCTCCCCTTTGTAGGAGCGAGCTTGCTCGCGAAAAACCTGAGAACGCCACGGGGTGTCAGGTTTCCCGTGTCATCGTTAACGATTTTCGCGAGCAAGCTCGCGCCTACAGGGGGCCTTGTGGTTAGAAACTTGGCAGCAGCTTGGCGGGTACCAGCTCGTTGAGGCAGCGGCTGGCCAGCAGTTCACTGGCGGCATTGATATCCGGGGCGAAGAAGCGGTCCTTGTCATAGAACCCGACTTTGGCGCGCAGGATGCCGCGGGCTTTTTCCAGCTTCGGCGAGGTTTTCAAGCCATCGCGCAAATCCAGGCCCTGGCACGCGGCCAGCCATTCCACGGCGAGGATGCCACGGGTGTTCTCGGCCATTTCCCACAAACGCTTGCCAGCAGCCGGAGCCATGGACACGTGGTCTTCCTGGTTCGCCGAAGTGGGCAGGCTGTCGACGCTATGGGGATGGGACAACGCCTTGTTCTCGCTGGCCAGGGCCGCAGCCGTCACCTGGGCGATCATAAAGCCGGAGTTCACCCCGCCATTGCCCACCAAGAATGGCGGCAGTTGCGACATGTGCTTGTCCATCATCAACGAGATGCGGCGCTCGCTCAGGGAACCGATCTCGGCAATGGCCAGGGCCATGTTGTCAGCGGCCATCGCCACCGGTTCGGCGTGGAAGTTACCGCCGGAAATCACATCACCTTCGGTCGCAAACACCAGCGGGTTATCCGAGACCGCATTGGCTTCGACTACCAGCACTTCGGCCGCCTGGCGGAACTGGGTCAGGCAGGCGCCCATGACTTGTGGCTGGCAGCGCAGGGAGTACGGGTCTTGCACCTTGTCGCAGTTCTGGTGGGACTGGGACACCTGGCTGCTGTCACCCAACAGGTCGCGATAAGCGGCGGCGGAGTCGATCTGCCCACGCTGGCCACGGGCCGCGTGAATACGTGCATCAAACGGCGAGCGCGAGCCCAGCACCGCTTCCACGGTCAGGCCGCCACAAGCGATGGCTGCGGCGAACAGGTCTTCGCCTTCAAACAAACCGCGCAGGGCATAGGCAGTGGACACCTGGGTGCCGTTGAGCAGCGCCAGACCTTCCTTGGCGGCCAGGGTCAGTGGCGTCAGGCCGGCAATTTTCAGCGCCTCGGTCGCCTCCAGCCATTGACCCTTGTAGCGGGCCTTGCCTTCGCCCAGCAGCACCAGGGACATATGGGCCAGAGGCGCCAGGTCACCGGAAGCACCCACCGAACCCTTGAGCGGGATATGTGGGTAGACCTCGGCGTTGATCAGCGCGATCAGCGCATCGATCACCTGACGGCGAATCCCGGAAAAACCACGGCTCAGGCTGTTGACCTTGAGCACCATCACCAGACGCACCAGCGCGTCGCTGATCGGCTCGCCTACACCGGCGGCGTGGGACAGCACCAGCGAACGCTGGAGGTTTTCCAGGTCTTCACTGGCGATACGGGTCGAGGCCAGCAGGCCAAAACCGGTGTTGATGCCGTAGGCGGTGCGGTTCTCGGCGAGAATCTGCTCCACACAGGCCACACTGGCTTCGATCTGCGCCGTGGCGCTGTCATCCAGGCTGAGGGTCACCGGCTGCTGGTAGATGGCTCGCAGGTGGGCAAGGCTCAGTTGGCCTGGAATCAGATTTAGCGCAGTCACATTCATGCTCCTTTTTGAAATAGGGTTCAGTGCACATTCGGTAAAGCGTGGTTCAGCAAATCCGTGTTCTTGAGCAGCTTGGCGGCGGTCGCGATATCCGGCGCCAGCCAGCGGTCTTGCTCATAGGCCGGGACCTGCTCGCGCAGCAGGCGCCAGGCGGTGTGGGTGCCGGCGCCGAAGCCTTGTTCCTTGAGAAACTCAAAGGCCTGGGCCGCCAGCAGGTATTCGATGGCGAGGATCTGGGTGACGTTGTCCAGCACCGCATGCAGCTTGAGCGCGGCATTGGTGCCCATGCTCAGGTGGTCTTCCTGCAGGCCCGAGGTGACGAAGTTGTCGAGCACCGCCGGCTGCGCCAGTTGGCGATTTTGCCCACACAGGGAAGCGGCAACGTACTGCACGATCATCATCCCCGAGTTGACGCCAGGGTTGCTCACCAGGAAGGCCGGCAGGCCGCTGACATGGGGGTTGATCAGGCGATCCAGGCGGCGCTCGGCGATGGAACCGATTTCGGCCATGGCGATGGCCAGCATGTCCGCCGCCAGCGCCACGGACTGGCCATGCGGGTTGGCCTGGGAGACCACGCGGTAGCTGTCCGGCGTGCCCAGCAGCAAAGGGTTGTCGGTGGCACCGTTGAGCTCGGTCTCGATCTGCCGGGTGGCGTGCTCCAGTTGATCGCGGGCAGCACCGTGGACTTGAGGGATCGAGCGGATGCTCAACGCGTCCTGGGTGCGAATGCCCTTGCTCGCGGCGATCACTTCACTGCCGTCGAGCAGCGCGCGCAAATTGATCCCCACTTGCTGCATACCGGGGTGCGGCTTGAGGGCAATGATTTGCTCGTCGAATGCGTCGATCTGCCCGCGCTGTGCTTCAAAGCTCATGGCCCCGATCACATCGGCCCATTGCAGCAAATGGTGGGCATCGGCCAGGGCCAGGCAGCTCAGGCCGCTCATGCACGGCGTGCCATTGACCAGGCACAGGCCGTCCTTGGCGCCGAGTACAACTGGCTGTAGGCCTTCGGCGGCCAACGCCGCCTGGGCCGTAACGATCTGACCCCGATAGCTGACATTGCCCACGCCCAGCAAGGCAATGCCGATATGCGCCATATGGGTCAGGTAGCCCACCGACCCCTGGGACGGCACCTGCGGGGTGATGCCGTGGTTGAGCAGCGCCAGCAGCGAATGCACCACCTGCGGATGCAGGCCGGACTTGCCCTGGCTGTAGTTGATGATCGCCGCACAGATGATTGCGCGGGTCTGCTCATTACTCAGCGGCGCGCCGACACCACAGGCGTGGCTGAGTAAGGTGTTACGCGACAACTGGCTCAGTTGCTCGCCCTCGAGCGACACGTTGCACAAGGCGCCCAGGCCGGTGTTGACGCCATAGGCGCGCTCGCCGCTGGCGACGATGCGCTGCACGATGGCCTGGGCGTTGTCGATGCGCGCCCAGGCCTGGCCCGACAGCCCCAGTTCGGCGCCAAAACGAGCGACGGCGACCACGTCCTGCCAGTGCAGCGGGGTGTCGGCGATGATGATTTTTTTAGCCTGGGACATCTTCATACCTTCTTCAATTCTTTTCAGCCTTGCCGCCTCTTCGCGAGCAAGCCCGCTCCCACAGGGGAAACGCATTCCAAATGTGGGAGCGGGCTTGCTCGCGAAGAGGCCAGCCAACTCACCACAAAACCCGGCTCAGACCACCGCCGCCCGCCGCTGAACAAAGCGGTCCACATACTCGTCCGCCGGCGAATGCAGGATCTCCCGCGGCGTGCCGACCTGGATCAGCTTGCCGTCCTTGAGGATCGCAATGCGGTTGCCGATGCGCACAGCCTCGTCCAGATCGTGGGTGATAAACACGATGGTCTTGTGCAGGGTCTTTTGCAGTTCCAGCAACTGGTCCTGCATCTCGGCGCGGATCAATGGGTCGAGGGCGCTGAACGCCTCGTCCATCAGGATGATGTCCGTGTCGGCCGCCAGGGCCCGGGCCAGCCCCACGCGCTGGCGCATGCCGCCCGACAGCTGGTGCGGGTATTTGTTTTCGTAGCCCTTCAGGCCCACGGTTTCGATCCAGTGCAACGCGCGCTCGGTGCACACCTGCTTGGTTTCGCCACGCACTTTCAGGCCATAGGCCACGTTGTCCAGCACACTCTTGTGCGGCAGCAGGCCGAAGCTCTGGAACACCATGCTGATCTTGTGCCGGCGGAACTGGCGCAAGGCGTCCATGTCCAGTTGCAGGATGTCTTCGCCGTCTACCAGGATCGCGCCGCTGGTGGGGTCGATCAGGCGGTTGAAGTGGCGCACCAGCGTGGACTTGCCGGAGCCCGACAGGCCCATGATCACAAAAATCTCGCCGGTACCGATGCTCAGGGACAAGTCATTGACGCCCACCACGCAACCGGTCTGGGCCAGCACCTGGTCCTTGGTCTTGCCCTGGCCAATCAGCGCCAGCGCCTCTTTGTCCCGCGCACCGAAAATCTTGAATACGTTTTTCACTTCGATCTTGCTGACAGTGGTCATTTGCTCGCCTCATGCCGTGGACGGCCATAGGCCTGGGTAATGCGGTCGATGACCACAGCGAGAATCACAATCGCCAGGCCGGCTTCAAGGCCGCGCCCAACGTTAAGGGTCTGGATACCGACCAGTACGTCTTCGCCCAGGCCACGGGCGCCGATCATCGAGGCGATCACCACCATCGACAGGGCCATCATGGTGGTCTGGTTGATCCCGGCCATGATGCTCGGCAGGGCCAGCGGCAGTTGCACACCAAACAGTTGCTGCCAGCGGTTGGCACCGAAGGCATTGATGGCTTCCATCACTTCACGGTCCACCTGGCGAATGCCCAGGTCGGTCAGGCGAATCAGCGGCGGTGCGGCGTAGATCACCGTGGCGAAAATCGCTGGCACTTTGCCTAGGCCAAACAGCATCAGTACCGGGATCAGGTACACGAAGCTGGGCATGGTTTGCATGATGTCCAGCAACGGCATCAGCACCGCGCGCAGGCGATTGCTGCGTGCCGAAAGGATGCCCAGCGGGATGCCGATCAATACCGAGATCACGGTCGCGACCAGCATCAGCGCCAGGGTCTGCATCAGTTTGTCCCACAGGCCGACCGCGCCGACCAGGAACAGCAGGCCGACGATTACCGCCGTGGTCACTACCTTGCGGGTGGCGTGCCAGGCAACGCCGCCGACAATCGCCAGCATCAGCCACCAGGGCGCCATGCGCAGCAGGCCTTCCAGGTTGACGATGGCCCACAGCAAGGTGTCGGAAATTTGCCGGAACACATCGCCGTAATTGGTCACTAATGCATCGACCCAACCGTTGACCCAGTCGGCGATGGAAAACGTAAAACTCTCAGGAAACATAACGTGCTCTCGATCCAATGGAGTGTGGCCGGGTGCCCGGCTGCCTTTTCAGGGTAGCCGGGAGCACTGTGCCTACAAGGCCGCGTCGATTTTCTTGGCTGCGTCTTCACTGACCCAGGCGTGCCAGACTTCCGGGTGTTCCTTGAGGAAAATCTTCGCCAGCTTCGACGAATCAATGCGCTCTTTGCTCATGCGCGCCAGGTTCTGGTTGAGCAGGTCGATCGGCAGGTTGACCTTTTCCAGCACCGCCACCAGTTCCGGGGCTTGCTCGTGGAAGGTCTTGGACAGGCCGACCTTGATGGTCACGCTTTTATCCACGCCAGGTTTTTCGTCGAGTTTGACCAGGTCCACCTGGCCCATCAGCGGCGTTGGCGTCCAGTAGTAAAACAGGATCGGCTCGCCACGTTTGTAGCTCGACAGCACCGCCGCATCCAGTGCCGGGCCGGTGCCTGGGCGGAAGTTGGTATAGGAACTTTCCAGGCCATAGCTCTTGAGCATTTCGCTGTTGTCCAGCTCACAAGTCCAGCCGGCCGGGCAGTTGTAGAAGCGGCCCTTGGACGGCTCTTCCTGGTCCTTGAATACCGCAGAGTACTTGGCCAGGTCGGCAATGTTTTTCAGGTCCGGCGCCTTGGCTTCGAGCTTGCGCTTGGCGTCGCCTTCGATCACGTAGCGTGGCACGTACCAGCCTTCAACAGCACCGACCACGGGCGCACCGACACCCACGACTTTGCCGGCCTTCTCGGCCTTCTTCCACACTTCGCTGCGGCCAACCCACTCCTCGGCGAAGATCTGAATATCGTTGCTGCCCAGGGCGTTTTCCATGGTGATGGAGTTGCCCGGCAGGCTATCGGTTTTGCAGTCGTAGCCTTTTTCCAGGACCACTTGCAGGACATCGGTCAGCAACATGCCGCTTTCCCAATTCAGGCCGGCGAATTTCACCGGTTTGCCCGACTCGCACCAACCGGCTGCCTGAGAGGCGCCAGCAGCGGTGAGCAAGCCTGCGGCGAGCAATGGGGTCAGCAAGGTCTTATGCATTTTCATTGTGTGACGCTCCCAATCATGAAATGGATTACGGCAGTCAAAAGGCATCCTGCCTCGTCCACGTCCCATCAGGCTTGTGCAAGCTGCCCGGTTGTTGTTGATACAGCGCCCTGCTCTACCGGCAGGATCAGTCGTTCAGGGATTGCGCCGTGCCATTTTTTTGCACATACGTAATACAGGGCTGCTGGCAGTACCAGGCCGATGATCCAGGAAATATCCACACCTCCCAGGGCGGCCACCAGGGGGCCGGTGTAGAACTTGGTGGCGATGAACGGCAATTGCACCAGCACGCCGAACACATAGACGCTGATACCGAGCAGGTTCCACCGGCCGTAGCGACCGTTCGGGTCGGCCAATGCCGGTACGTCATAGCGATCGCGGGTGATGCAGTAGTAGTCCACCAGGTTGATCGCGCTCCAGGGCGTAAAGAACGCCAGCAAGAACAAGATGAAGGACTTGAACGCACTGAGGAACGAGTGCTGGCCGAGCAACGCGATCAGGGTCGCAGCACCGACGATGAGCAGCACGAAAGCCAGGCGCTGCAAGCGCGTCACCTCCATGCGCCCCCGAAAGCCGCTGACAATGGTCGCAATGCACATGAAGCTGCCGTAGGAATTGAGCGTGGAGATGGTGACCTTGCCGAACGCGATGCTGAAGTACAGCAGCGCCGCCGTGGCCCCCGTGCCACCCAGCCCCACGATGTAGGCCACTTCGTTACCGGCAAATTGCCCGTTGGACATGGCGGCGGCGAACACCCCAAGGATCATCGCCACCTGTGCGCCAATGACCGAACCTGCGCCTGCGGCCAGAAAGGTTTTCACCGAGGACGTATTGCTCGGCAGGTAGCGCGAATAGTCAGCCACGTAGGGGCCGAAGGCGATTTGCCAGGAGGCCGCGAGCGACACTGCGAGCAAAAAACTGCTCCAACTGAAGTGACGGATTTGCAGGAGTGCGCCAATGTCGGTCTGGCTCATCAGGCGGCTGAACAGGTAGACAAAGGCAATCACGCCAATGACGCTGGCAACACGCCCGATGAAATGGATCACCCGGTAACCGAGCACCGTGACCAGCACAATGACACTGGCGAAGATAAGGATGCCGACACTGTCGCTGACCCCAAACAACTGGCCCAGTGCCTGGCCGGAAAGCACCGTCCCGGTTGCGGTGAAACCGAGGTACATCAAGCACACCAGCACGATCGGAATGGCCGCGCCATACACACCGAACTGCACCCGGCTGGAGATCATCTGTGGCAGGCCGAGCCTTGGCCCTTGCGCCGCATGCAACGCCATCACGCCGCCGCCCAGCAGTTGACCGATCAACAGACCGATCAACGACCAGAACACATCACCGCCCAACACCACGGCCAGGGCCCCGGTGACAATCGCGGTGATTTGCAGGTTGGCGCCCATCCACAGGGTGAACTGGCTCAATAGACGACCGTGTCTTTCCGCTTCCGGGATGTAGTCGATCGAACGCCTTTCGATCAACGGGGTGGAGCTTGCACGCGCGTCGTTTGCAGCCATGGGTGTTCAACCTCTGATGGATTGTTTTTCGGTGGTGCGGATGAAGCAGGTCTTGTGTACACAGCAGTTCAAATGTGGGAGCTGGCTTGCCTGCGATACGCGCGACGCGGTCTGTCAGGCAGACCGCAGTGATGCCATCGCGGGCAAGCCCGGCTCCCACAGGAGCCGAGCCAGCCGTTATTTGATCATCGGCAGGTTCAGGCCCTGCTCCTTGGCGCAGTCGATAGCGATCTGGTAGCCCGCATCGGCATGGCGCATCACTCCGGTAGCCGGGTCGTTATGCAGCACCCGCGCAATCCGCTCGGCGGCTTCATCGGTACCGTCGCAGACAATCACCATCCCCGAATGCTGGGAGAAGCCCATGCCTACGCCGCCACCGTGGTGCAGCGAGACCCAGGTCGCGCCGCTGGCGGTGTTGAGCAAGGCGTTGAGCAACGGCCAGTCAGACACAGCGTCGGAACCGTCCTGCATGGATTCGGTTTCGCGGTTCGGGCTGGAAACCGAGCCGGAGTCCAGATGGTCACGACCGATCACCACCGGTGCCGACAACTCACCGCTGCGCACCATCTCGTTGAATGCCAAACCCAGCTTGGCGCGCTGGCCCAGGCCAACCCAGCAGATACGCGCCGGCAGGCCCTGGAAGCTGATGCGTTCGCGGGCCATGTCCAGCCAGTTGTGCAGGTGGGCGTCGTCGGGGATCAGTTCCTTGACCTTGGCGTCGGTCTTGTAGATGTCCTGCGGGTCGCCCGACAGTGCCGCCCAACGGAACGGGCCGATGCCACGGCAGAACAGCGGGCGGATGTAGGCCGGTACAAAACCCGGGAAGTCGAAGGCATTTTCTACACCTTCTTCTTGCGCCATCTGACGGATGTTGTTGCCGTAGTCGAAGGTCGGAACCCCCATTTTCTGGAAGTCCAGCATGGCCTGGACGTGTACGGCCATCGACTGCTTGGCCGCCTTGATCACCGCCGCCGGTTCGGTCTTGGCGCGCGCGCGGTATTGGTCCCAGGTCCAGCCAGCCGGCAGGTAACCGTTGAGCGGGTCGTGGGCGCTAGTCTGGTCGGTGACCATGTCCGGGCGTACGCCGCGCTTGACCAGTTCAGGCAGGATTTCAGCAGCGTTGCCAAGCAGGGCAATGGAGATGGCCTTGCCTTCCTTGGTGTACTTGGCGATGCGCGCCAGGGCGTCGTCGAGGTCGCTGGCTTGTTCGTCGACATAGCGGCTGCTCAAGCGAAAATCGATACTGACCTGCTGGCATTCAATGTTCAGCGAGCAGGCACCGGCCAGGGTCGCGGCCAACGGTTGTGCGCCACCCATGCCGCCCAGGCCGGCGGTGAGGACCCAACGGCCAGTCAGGTCGCTGTTGTAATGCTGGCGACCGGCTTCGACGAAGGTCTCGTAAGTGCCCTGGACGATGCCCTGGCTGCCGATGTAGATCCAGCTGCCGGCGGTCATCTGGCCGTACATGGCCAGGCCCTTGGCATCCAGCTCGTTGAAATGTTCCCAACTGGCCCAGTGCGGTACCAGGTTGGAGTTGGCGATCAGTACACGCGGGGCATTGCTGTGGGTCTTGAATACGCCGACCGGCTTGCCCGATTGCACCAGCAGGGTTTCGTCGTCATTGAGGTGGGTCAGGCTTTCGACGATCTGGTCGTAGCACTCCCAGTTACGCGCCGCACGCCCGATACCGCCATACACCACCAGCTCCTTGGGGTTTTCGGCCACTTGTGGGTCGAGGTTGTTCATCAGCATGCGCAGCGGCGCTTCAGTCAGCCAGCTTTTGGCAGTGAGCTTGTTACCGCGGGCAGCGCGGATTTCGACGTCACGGTACTTGGTGGGCTTACTCACGAAAAATTCCTCTGCGATCAATGCGCGAACATGATGGGTGCGAAGAGGATTGCCTGTGACTCTTACGCACACATATTTACTTGTACATACAAGCATATGCAATCAAGCGGCCAACTTGGATTGGACGAGGTGGAGATTTTTCTGGAGATGAGTGAAAGCCCCGGAAAACAAGGCTTTTCGGCTTGATGAAATTTCTTACAAAGGGGTTTTGAAGTGCCGCAGGATTGCTACTGAAGCAGGGCATTGCGCCATGCTGGGGCATTCGGTAACAACTTGGTGCGGGACTGGAAACAGATTTTGTAGCCTATGAAGATCCAAATGTGGGAGCGGGCTTGCTCGCTCCCACATTTTTAATCGTGTGCGGTCAGTTCGATCAGGCAGCAGCGGCCAGTTACCGCAATGTCCAACAGGCCGGTGTTACCGTCCACCTGCAAGCAATCATGATGGCCCAGCACTTCGCCAAGCGCCTTCACCTCATCAGCCACGCTGAACACCAGCACGGTATGCGCAGTACTGAAAAACTGCTGCACCCCATCCACCCACTGCAAACGTGCGTGGTAACACTGGGGCGCATAGATCAGGTTGAAGTCGCGGATCGGCCCGGTGATCAAGCGGCACGCGACCTGGCTTTCGCCACTGAAGGCAAAGGGCTGCAGCGGTAACAACCCACGCTGCTCCTCGCCATCCACGGTCAACACCATACCGGCGCCCTGGATCACAGTGATCACCCGCTGATAGCCGGCAAACGTGGAAAAACCACCCGACTCGGCGATATCGGCAATCGACAGGCGCCAACCAAAACCGTCCAGGCCGTGGCCTGCGTCCCGGGTGATTTCTTCGGTACTGCCGCCGCCGTTTTTCCACGGCATGCGCACGTAATCAGCGGCGCGCCAGACCTTTACCGTAGTCATTTGCTGAAACGCCCTTCGAGGCTATGACGCGAGCCAGGGTGGATCAACCGCGCCGCCGTCACCGGCTGGCGACCGGACCAGGTGCGCCTGCGAATCAGCAGGCACGGCTCGCCGGCCTCGATCTGCAACAACTGGCACTCCTGCGGGTCAGCCAGGATGGCTTCCACCACATGCTCGCCCTCGGTCAATGGCGCCACTTGGTTGAGATAGGCGTAAGGGGTTTGCTGGGTGAAATCCTGTTGCAGGTACTGCGGTGCGACCAGGGCGTTGACGAAGCGGTCTTCGATTTGCACCGGGATATCATTTTCGTAGTGCACGATCAGCGAGTGGAAGACGCGCCCGCCTTCGCGCATTTCCAGGGCCACGGCCCGCTCGGACCCGGCGGCTTCTTCGCCCAGGGTGATCACCTTGCAGGTGTGACGATGGCCACGGGAGGCAATCTCGTCCGCGATGTTATGCACCTCGAACAGCGCCGACTGACTCTTGGGCTCGGCGACGAAGGTGCCGACGCCCTGCATGCGCACCAGCAGGCCTTCGGCGGTCAGCTCCCGCAGGGCGCGGTTGATGGTCATGCGGCTGAAGCCCAACTGGCTGACCAGTTCGCTTTCCGACGGCACGCGATAGTGCGGCGGCCAGTTGCCGTTGAGAATCTGCTGGCTGATCATCTGTTTGACGCGGGCATACAAGGGCGCCGGACTTTCGTCCATGTGGGCAGCCAGTGGAGACTTGGCGGGCGGAGTCGGCACGGGGAATCCTTGCAGGGGGAAAAGATGCATAGATTGCCGGAGTTTACCGAGCAGGCAAACGTCTGTATATGTATATACAAATAAACACACGACCGGGGTGCCTTGATCATGTCCGCTTTCTTTGCCGAACGCGCGCTGCTGCCTAATGGATGGGCCAACGATGTACGTCTTGAAGTCAGCGCCGATGGCCTGCTGACCAACGTGACGGCCAATGCCAGCGCAGACGGTGCCGAGCGGCTCAGGGGCCCGTTGCTGCCGGGCATGCCGAACCTGCACTCTCACGCATTCCAGCGGGCCATGGCGGGGCTGGCGGAAGTCGCCGGCAACCCCAATGACAGCTTCTGGACCTGGCGCGACCTGATGTACCGCATGGTCGGCCAGATCAGCCCCGAGCAATTGCAGGTCATCGCCCGCCAGCTGTATATCGAGATGCTCAAGGCCGGCTACACCTCAGTCGCCGAGTTCCACTATGTGCACCACGATGTCAGCGGCCAGCCGTACGCCGACCCCACCGAACTGTCACGCCAGATCAGCCTGGCGGCGGCCAGCAGCGGCATCGGCCTGACGTTGTTGCCGGTGCTGTACAGCCACGCAGGTTTTGGCGGCCAGGCACCGAACGACGGCCAGCGCCGGTTTATCAACAGCACCGAAAACTACCTGGACCTGCAAGCGCGTTTACAACCGATAGTGGCCGCACAACCGGCGCAGCAACTGGGCCTGTGTTTCCACTCATTGCGCGCGGTAACGCCGCAACAGATCAGCGCAGTTCTGGCCGCCAGCGACAAGGCCTGCCCGGTACATATCCACATCGCCGAACAGCAAAAGGAAGTCGACGACTGCCTGGCCTGGAGCGGCAAGCGCCCGCTGCAATGGCTGTATGACAATGTCGACGTCGACCAGCGTTGGTGCCTGGTGCACGCCACCCACGCCAACCCCGAAGAAGTGACGCTGATGGCCCAGAGCCGAGCGATTGCCGGGCTGTGCCTGACCACTGAAGCCAACCTGGGCGACGGGATTTTCCCGGCGGTGGACTTCCTGGCCCAGGGTGGGCGCATGGGGATTGGCTCTGACAGCCATGTGTCGTTGAGCGTGGTCGAAGAACTGCGCTGGCTGGAATACGGCCAGCGCCTGCGCGACCAGCGGCGTAACCGGCTGTATCGCAGCGATCAACCGATGGTCGGGCGTACGTTGTTCGACGCAGCCCTGGACGGTGGCGCCCAGGCCTTGGGCCAGCCGATTGGCCGACTGGAAGTGGGCAAGCGTGCGGACTGGCTGGTGCTGGACGGCAATGATCCGTACCTGGCGACGGCCAGTGAAGACGGGATTCTCAACCGCTGGCTGTTCGCCGGGGGTGATCGGCAAGTGCGTGATGTGCTGGTCAATGGCCAGTGGGTGGTGCGCGATGGGCGGCATGCTGGCGAGGAAGAGAGCAGCCGGGCCTTCACGCAGGTTCTTAGAGACCTACTGTCCTAACAGTACATCCCACTGTAGGAGCTGGCTTGCCAGCGATGACGGATTGCCAGTCAATAAATTCATTGGCTGACCCACCGCTATCGCTGGCAAGCCAGCTCCTACATGGACCTCTTCAGCTACAGATTTGCGGACACTGCTCGCGGACTTCTCCCACAAACTCATCGGCAGTCGCCTTGAGCCAAGCAAATAGCCGGGCGATATCCGGCTCAGACTGTCGCCCGTTTCGACAAATGATGTAGTACGCCGCCGGTGACATCATCACCGGACAGTTCAAAGCCAGCAGGCTCCCCTCTTTCAGCGCGTCATACACCAGCGCCGTCCTGCCCAGAGCAATCCCGCCGCCTTTGACCGCCAGACTGATGGCCTGACTGGAATCCGCAAACCGCGGGCCATGGTGAGACGGCACAGGCGCCATCCCCTGGAATGCAAACCAGCCGTCCCAGCCTGGACACACTTGATCGTCGACCCGATGAATCAACGAGTGCCGCGCGATATCCTCCAGCGCAATATCGCCATTGGCCCGCACAAACTCCGGCGAGCAGACCGGGAACACGCCATCACGCATCAGCAGTTCGACATGATGCTCCGGATAGTCGCCGTACCCCATCACCACCGCGACGTCGTATTGATGGGCACCCAGGTTATCGGTACTGGTCAACACCAGATCCAGATTGAACGAAGCCTCTGCATGAGAGCCATGCAGCCTGGGAGTCAACCATGTCGAACAGAGGGACGAGGTGCACGAAAAATAGAGCGGCTGGGGTGTGCTCAGGTTGAGCGAATGCAGCACGGCATCCAACTCGTTGAAAAAACCAGCCGTCACCGGCAACAAGGCCTGCCCGGCGTCGGTCAGCTTGACACCCCGCGAGTGGCGCTCAAACAACTGCACGCCCCACCACTCCTCCAGTCCGGAAATTTGGTGACTGATGGCGCTGGCGGTGAGGTTAAGGCCAGCAGCTGCACGAGCGAAACTGCCGGTCTGTGCGGCACTGACAAACGCTTGAAGCATGGGTGTCGGAGGTGGGCGCTGGGCCATCAGGTGCTCACTTTGATCAGGATGATCCCGCAAACAATGACAAGCGCCGAAAGCATCCGCCGCCAGCCGAACCGTTCATGGAAGAACAGCGCGGCAATAATGGCGCCGATAATAACACTGGTTTCCCGCAGCGCTGACACCTTGGCGACCGCATCCAGCGACAGCGCGAACAACACCAGGCCGTAGGACGCGAGGTAAAAAATACCGCCCAGCATGCCTACCCGCCAATGGCTGCGAATTGCCTGGACGAAACTCGTACGCGCTTTCAAAAACGCCAGCAGCGGAATCGGAATGCTCTGGAACACAGTCAGGTAGATGATGTATTGCAGTACCGTCTGACTGGCTCTTACACCCTTGGCATCCACTACTGTGTAGGACGCAATAAACACCCCCGCGCCCACCGCCATCAGGATCGGCCTGAGCCTGTGCGCCGTCATCCTGCGCACAAACGTCAGGCTGATAATCCCCAGGCAGATCAACAGCACCCCCGCCATCGCCTGGAACGACAGGTGTTCGTGCAGCAGAAAGTAGGAAAACAGCGCGACCAATACCGGCGGCACGCCGCGCATCACCGGGTAGACCTGGCCGAAGTCGCCCGTTTCATAGGCCTTGATCAGAAACAGTCGATAGACCGTATTGAGCACCACCGAAAGCAGGACATAACCCCAGACCTGCAGGCTCGGCACATCGACCAGCGGCAGCGCCGCGAGGCAGATCAGCAATGCGGTGCCATCGACCAGGGCCAGGGTCATGAAACGGCTGCTACCGGCCCGAACCACCGCATTCCAGGTGGCGTGCATAAAGGCGGAGATCAGGACCAGGGTGATCGCAATATCGGAGTTGTCCATGGGGTGGGGCCGTTCAGAGGAAAAGGCGGGTATTTAACTCAGCCTCGCGCGCTGGCCAGAAGCGAATCCTCATCAGCACAGCCATCAAAATCCATCATCGACGCCGGAACCCTCTGTAGGAGCGAGCTTGCTCGCGAAAAACGTCAACGATAACGCGTGCTTACTGAATGAATGCGGCGCCTGTAAGTTTTTCGTCGGAACGCCGCCCGGAGACAAGCTCGCTCCTACAATTTGGTCATGGTTTGTAAAGGGCCAGCAAGGCGTGTCCCTTTAAATTGCAGGACGTTTCCGAGACAATCCCTGCCGCCTTGTGTCTGTTGGAATCGATGGCTAGCCTGCGCTCCGTCACTGCTCATCAGTGATCGGGTTTAGTCGCCCGGTACATCACAAGGTGCATGGTCCCATGAAGTTTTATGGTGGCTGTGCGCAGGGCACCCTCGGGTGCGCCGGATTTCCTTGTGGCCGGTCGACTAACCTGCGTACAGCCGCCACCCTTCGTTTAGTCGCGACGGACCGGCTCCGATTCTCACAAGGAGCTTCGCCATCCATAAACTTGTCCCCGACCCACCTCGTGATCCCGCCAAAGACCGCGCCGCGTTCAACCGCGCCATCGACCATTACCTGCCGACCCGGGAAGTTCACAGCAACCACGCAGACTTGAGCTTCGAAGATGCGTTGCTCTATACCGCCAGCCTGCTGGACAGTGCCTGCGCGACGGCACTCGATTGCACAGAGTCGCTGGAGAGCCCCGAGCGGGCGAAGGTGTTGGCGGTGTGGCATCTACTGGAAATGGCCAAGACCACCGTCGATCAATCGATTGAGTGCCTGCACCCTGCCAGGGCAAAAACCTGAGTGCAAAAAAAGGCGGGCTTGTATGGCAAGCCCGCCTTTTTTAATCGACCCGTGGCCAGGTTACTGCGAGGTCTTCGCCATCTGCTTGTCCGACGTACGCCAGATCAACCGCGTGGTGTCGTAACCCTGCTGGCGTGCCCTGCTGAGCAGGTCTTCGCGGGTGTCGGCGCTGACAGTCGGCGTTCGCGACAGCAGCCACATGTAGCGTCGGCTCGGGCTGCCGACGATGGCAGTCTTGTAGTCATCGCTGACGTACAACACCCAGTAATCACCCTTGGCCACACCCGGCAGCAATGCGGTGAACCAGTTGTTGAATTCGACCCACAGCTTGTCAGTCTTGCCCGGTACTTGCGGCGTGGCCGTGCCCTTGGCTTCTTCCCACTTCCACTCGGTGGTCAGGCAGCGGTTGAACACTGACATGTCACCATCGGGCAGCAGGGAGTAACGCGCCTCGGACTGCGCGCAGTTACGCTGGAAGTACATGGGCAGGCGGGCCAACTCGTACCAGGTGCCCTGGTAACGCTTGAGGTTGACACTGCCGACAGTCTTGGGTTGCAGATCATCGCCAGAATGGCTGGCGCAGCCTGCCAAAAACAGGCTGGCGCAAAGGTACAAAACAAAACGCATCATTCTTCTTCTCCCGCAGGCTTTCGCCCCGGTTTACTTCAGGCCTTGCCCGGAAAACATCAGAACTTTGTCACCGGCGTACTGCACGCTGATAAAGCTGGTTTTGTCGCCCCAGGTGCAGCTGGACATGCCCAGCGCGCCGGAACAATCAGTGGGCTTGCCCAGCAATGACTCCACCTCGGCCTTGGCCATGCCAGCCGAAAGCTTCTGGTAGTTTTCCTGGGTGACCTTGCTGCAAGCGGCCAGCAGGACGCAAAAACACAAGAGGGCGATACGGCGTAACGACATGGTAGAGCTCCTGGAGGGACACACAGCAGTGGGGATCTGCCAGAAGCTTAGAAGGGAAAAGGGGGGTCTGGTTCCCGGAAGGGGGTGGTATTTCTTTTTTCTACAAAATGGCCTTTTTCGAAAATTTTTAAACGAGTAGATCGCCGCCTTTCGTCGATCAGACTGATTGAACAGACCAGAAACAACTAAATTAAGACTAAAATCAGTCCTAATTTCAAGTAGGGGTCTTGTAATGAAATTCTCATCCCAGATAAAACCGATCAGTTACCTGAAAAGCCATACCGCAGAGATCGTCAAGAACCTCACAGAAAGCCGCGAACCGCTGGTCATCACCCAAAATGGTGAGGCAAAATTAGTCGTAATGGATGTGAAGAGCTTTGAAGAGCAAGCGGAAACGATGGCGCTGTTGAAGCTTTTGGCACTAGGCAACCGACAAATTGAGCTGGGCCAGTTTCAGGATATGGAGGACGTGTTCGCTGAACTGGATCAGGACGAAGCTCAATGACTTATCGAGTTGTTATTCTTCAATCTGCAAAAAACGATCTGAAAGAACTCAAGTCCTACCTCACGCGACAGTTCTCTACATCAACCTGGCAACAGACTTACGAGTTGCTCAAACAGGCTTTACGCCGCCTGGAAACCCAACCGTATGCAGGCTCGATGCCGGAAGAAATCGAAAAGCTGAACCTGACCCAGTACCGACAAGTTATCTGCGCAATGAACCGGATCATCTACGAAGTCCGAGACAAGACCCTCTACATCCACATCATTGCCGACACACGTAGAAACCTGCAGGCACTGCTACTCAAAAACCTTATCCAATAAAAAGCCCCGCAACGCTGAAACGTTTCGGGGCTTGATCTGACGCGCAAGGTTCACTGTAGGAGCGAGCTTGCTCGCGAAAAAAGTACAGCCAAGGCAGCAATGCTGCCTGGAATACTTTCGCGAGCAAGCTCGCTCCTACAGAAGGCGTTACGCCTTCTTGTGGTAACCGGTCACACGCGCCACTTCTTCCTTGGAGCCCAGGAACACCGCTACACGCTGGTGCAGGCCTTCAGGCTGGATGTCGAGGATGCGCTGGTGGCCGTCGGTGGAAGCACCGCCGGCTTGTTCGACCAGGAACGACATCGGGTTGGCTTCGTACATCAAGCGCAGTTTGCCCGGCTTGGACGGCTCGCGGCTGTCGCGTGGGTACATGAACAAGCCACCACGGGTCAGGATGCGGTGTACGTCAGCGACCATCGCGGCCACCCAGCGCATGTTGAAGTTCTTCTTCAACGGGCCTTCTTCGCCTTCCATCAACTCGTTGACGTAGCGCTTGACCGGCTCTTCCCAGTGGCGCTGGTTGGACATGTTGATCGCGAATTCCTGGGTAGAGGCAGGAATCGAGATGTCTTCGTGGGTCAGCACGAAGCTGCCCATTTCACGGTCCAGGGTGAAGCCCTTGACGCCATCACCCAGGGTCAGCACCAGCATGGTCTGTGGGCCGTAGATCGCATAACCGGCAGCAACCTGCTCGGTGCCTGGCTGCAGGAAGGCCTTTTCGTTCAGGGCTTCGTTCTGGCTCAGGTATTCGTTCGGGCAACGCAGTACCGAGAAGATGGTGCCGACTGGCGCGTTGATGTCGATGTTCGACGAACCGTCCAGCGGGTCGAATACCAGCAGGTAGGCACCCTTGGGGTATTTGCCCGGGATCTGGTAGGCATTGTCCATTTCTTCGGACGCCATGCCGGCCAGGTGACCGCCCCATTCGTTGGCTTCGAGCAGGATTTCGTTGGAAATCACGTCGAGTTTCTTCTGCACTTCGCCTTGCACGTTTTCAGTGCCCATGCTGCCCAGGACGCCGCCCAGCGCGCCCTTGGACACGGCGTGGCTGATTTCCTTGCAAGCACGCGCCACCACTTCGATCAAAAAGCGCAGATCGGCAGGGGTGTTGTTGCTGCGGGTCTGCTCAATCAAATAGCGACTCAGGGTAACGCGGGACATGGACGGCTCCGGAGAATGGGGGGCTAAAAACCCGCGCAGTTTAGCGCGAGTCGGGGCGCATTTCCTCCTATCAGACGAGATAACCCTGACAGAGTTCATGCAACCCCCGGCTCAGGGCTTGGGCACAGGCTTGCGCAACAGACTGTAGGCCATCGCCCCGAGTGCCGCCACGCCCAGCAACAGCACGGCCCACAGGCCGACTGCCTGCCAGTTGATGCCTGCGGCCTTGGGTGCGACAGGTGGATTGAGCCGCCACTCGCCATCGAGCCTGGCCTGGCCCAAACCTGCCAGACGCTGGGGGCTGTAGTCAGGAATCAGCGTCGTCAACGACAGGTTCGCCGCCTTGGCCGACGGATTGCCCACCGCCAGGGTAAACGGCGGTTCGCCCCGTGCCAGAAACACCAATTGCGTGGCCCGCACGGCAAAGCTCAACGCCGGTGCCTGGGGCCCCAAGCCACCGCCGCGCTCATCGACATCCAGCTTGAGTTGCTGGACCGGGTAACCGGGCAACTGCAATTGATCCTGGGTGACTTCTTGCCCACCCTGCGTCAAGCGGTAGAGCAAGCCACGACTCAACGGTTGCCACACCTGCTGGCTGTCCTGGCGCCCCAGCAGGCCAACTGGAGCCAGGCTGTTGGGTTGGCGCAACTCGATGCGGACCCGCTCGATGTTCAGCGCGGTGGGCAACTGCCAGCTGTATTGCCCAGGCTGGATGACGCTACCGGCCAGTGGCTGCGACCACACCAGCGGCAATGGCTGGCTGTGAGTGCTCTGCACCTGGATCGACGTCAGCTCCGGCGCGGCCTGGCCTTTCCATAACAACCGCAAGTAGCGGGTGGACTGTCCGGGTAAAACCACTTCACGCTGCTCAACCCGTTCGTCGGCAAATGCCAGGCGCGCCACCTGCCCTTCGCCCCAGGATCGCCAGTGCTGCAAATCGTCGCTGGCTTCGATGCTGAAACGCTGGAAACCGTCATGCTCACTGCTCCAGTCGAGGATCAGCTTTTGCAGCGGCGCCTTGATTGCACTGGCATCCAGCAACCAACCACGACGCACCTGCACGCTGGTCGGCAACTCACCCATCGGTTGCACCTGGACCAAGGTTCCGGTGGCGCTGGACTGCACGCGCACGCCCGGTACGGTCTCGCCAGTGTTGTCGACGGCGTACAACGGGAACCCCTTCAGGCGGGCCAGGCTGTCTGCGTTTTCAGCCGACTGGCGCACCAACGCATACGCCTGGGGTTCACCGGCCGCGTTGAACACCCGCACATCACTGAGATCGGCCTGGCGGGCGCTCAATTGCACCGCCAACGGCAGCTCCAGTGTGTACCAGGGGCCTTCGCCGCTGATCGCCAGTGGTGCCTGGCTGCTGAAATCAGCGGGGGCTTCCCGGGCACCTGCCGTGAACGCGGTACACAGGCCCAGCAGTGTGATGCTCAGTTTGCCGATCAAGAGGTTGCTCCTTGGGGTTCACGCTTGGGCGGCAGCGGGGCGAAATACCCCACCACCAGCAACAGTCCGCCCACGCCGATAAACGACACGATCCGCTCCAGGCCGCCACGGTTGCTCAGCTCGACGAGGAACAGCTTGGCGACCACCACGCCAATCAGCGCCGCGCCAATCAGCCACACCTCCCGACGATTGCGCAGGTGACCGCCGATCATCAGGCCCAGGGCAATCAGGGTCCAGACAATCGACAGACCGGCCTGGACCAGCATTGACTCCAGCAACGCATCCAGATGAAACGGCACGCCACCCCAATGGTGCGCCGCACGCATCACCAACGCGGTGAAGAAGGCAAACAACGAAACCCCGGCCACGCCCTGCGCAATCCATGGGGTGCGCCCGCCCAATTGCGGCGCCGCGCTGCGCGCCCACAAGTACACGCCCAACAGCGCGAACAGCAGGCCAAGGTCCAAGGGGTTGAGCAACGGCACATAGGGCAACGGCTTGGCGGTACCGTCGCTGAAGATATTGGCCAACCAGAACCACACCAGCATCAGCGCGGCCAACGGCAGCGCCGCCAGCAGGCGGTATTCACGCGAATAGGCAGATATCGGCCACGGCCACTGACGCGGCGCAGCGATGGCGATCAGGTACAGGCTTGGGAAAATCGCCCAGCCCAGCCAACGCCAGGCGTTGTATTGCACCGACAGCACCAGCAAGCCATAGCGCAACTCCAGGGCGAGCATGCCGATCAGCATCCAGCAGCCCAGCACATGGGCGATGCTCAGGGCTTTGACCGGCGCCACGTTGCTCAACCGGCGCAGCGCGATGAAATGCACGGCGAACACGCTGATCCAGGCCAGCCAGCCAAATTCGGCCGCCGGGTGATAATAACGATGCGCCGAGACCAGCAGCACCATCGCCGCCGCCGGCATCAGCAACAGGCTCAGGGCGCCCAGCGATGCCCAGCGCAGGCGCACGGCCAACAGGGTCCAGAGCGCCACACTGGCCGCCGCGGCCGCCAACAGGAACGTGGCTTGCAGCTCCGGTGGTGTGAAGCGCAGCACTTCGTTGCTCAACGCCGACGCCCACCAGATCACGCCCCAGGCCAGCAGCCCGTCCGAGATGCGCGGCAACTTGAGCCCGTCAAACACCGACGATTGACCCGTACCCTGCAAACGCCAGGCGCCCACAAATGCCGCCAGGCCCACGAGCATCGGCGCCCAGAATGCGAGGTGCCGGAACGCCGGCCACTCTTCATCGATCCATGGCGCCCACCACAACAGCAATGCGCCGCCCAGCACTTGCACAGCAAGCCCCGCGAACAGGAAGGTGCGCGAAGCGATGTGCAGGCCGACAAACAGCGTCACCGCGCCCGCCAGCGCCCAACTGATTGCCGTACCGTTAATCGACAACAGCAACGGCGCCAGCAAGTACAAGCCGCCCAGCCCCAAGCCGGCCAACACCGGCAAGCCGTAGCGCTCCCAGCCAGACACCTGCCCATCGCCCGCCTTGCGCAGTTGCCAGAAGCTGAACAGCAATGCCACGCCAAGCAGCAACGCACCCAACGGTGCCCCCTCAAGCAGTGTGTGTTCGCCCGCCTCCAACTCACTGAGAAACGCCAGTGCCGACCCCAGTTGCAGCAACAGGCCAAACCCGCGCGCCAGCAAGCGCTGCTGGCGCAGGCCCAGCCAGAAGATCCCAGCGCCTTCCACCGCCCAGGCCGCAGCCGTCCAGCGCGCATCCAGGCCCAGCGGGATCGCCAGGCTGGCAAAGATCACACCCAGGGCCAGGCAGGTTTCTGCGAGCAACACCGTACGCCCGCCACTGAGCACACGCGCCAGGAGCATATAGATGATGCCCAACGCCAACGCGCTGAATGCCGGCGCGAACGCCAGGTGTTGCACCAGGGTGAACTGCAAGCCGAACGCCACAATCGGCGGGCCGAACAACAGGCCACCATCGACATAATCGCCCTTGGCCGCCGACCAGCGCAGCAGTGCGCCACGGCTGTCATCGGCCGGGGCATCGCTCATTTCCAGGAGTTTGCGCCGCGCAAACAGCAGGCCGATGGCCAGGTACATCAGGAAAAACACAATCAGGAACGGCTCGGTACTCCATAGCAACTCCGGCGTGTAGGAGCGAATCCCCCAGGCAAAGCCAATGCCGAAGGTGCCGGCAAAGCCAATCACATTGAGCAAGCGCCAGGCCTTGAACCAGGCAATGGCGAGGATGCCAACGTTGAGCAAAGTGAAGTAACTGAACAGCGCCACATGGCTGCCCTCGCCGGTGGACGCCAGGATCGGCGCGGCGAAACCGCCCAGGGCGGCGGCGCAGGCCAGGCCGATGGCGTCCTGGGTAATCGCGAGGATCGCCGAAAACAGCGTCACCGCCACCAGCAGGCCGAGTGCCGCGCCGGGGTCGAGCAAAGGGTGCAGACGCATGGCGGCGAATACCGTCAGGTACAACACGGCGATGCCGGTGCCTTGCAGGATCAGCGCGTAATTGCCGTTGCGCAGGCGCAGCCACCAGCCCAGGCCCAGCAAGCCCAGGGCGCAGGCAGCAACCCCGGCGTAACGCAGTTCGATGGGCACATCGACGCCTTCAGTGGCATAACGCAGCAAAAAGGCCAGGCCAAGAAACAGCAGCACCACGCCCACGCGCAGCACGGTATTGCCGCCCAGCAGCCAGTTGCGCGCCCCCAAAATGGCACGTTCGATCAGGTTGGGGCCGCGGGGAATTTCGGGTTCAGCGACGCGCGCAGCAGCGGCAGGTTTCCACAGGTCGTCCGGTAGTGGCTGAGTGGGTTCGGGGGGATAGGTCGGTTGCAGTTCGGCGGGCAGTTCCCAGACCAGCTCGGGTGCAGCCACGGGTTCAGCAATGGGCGGTTCGACTTGAGGCGGCTTTTCCAGCACCGCGAGGCGTTGCTCCAGAGCCTTCAAGGCGCTGCCCAGGTTCGACAGACGAATGGCTTGGCCAATCCCCAAACCCAGTAGCGCACCGAAGCCTGCGTCACTGAACGATTCATCCAGTGCCCAGCCAAGCACCAGGCCAATCAGCATGAACATCCATTGCATGGTCGAGATCCCTAAGCAAACCGAGGCCTAGTATATCGATGCAATCCCAATGTGGGAGGCTTGTGTGGGAGCTGGCTTGCCTGCGATAGCATCCCCTCGGTGTCACTGATACACCGAGGCGCCTGCATCGCAGGCAAGCCAGCTCCCACACAAGCCCGTCACACCTCGCTTTGCGCCGTCTAGTCCAAGGCTTTCCAGATCTCGGTCGCATATTCCCGGATGGTGCGGTCCGAGGAGAACCAACCCGTGCGTGCGGTATTGAGCACCGCCGAACGCCACCATTCCTTGGAATCATGCCAATGGGCCTCGACCCGCGCCTGGGCGTCCCAGTAGGAATCAAAGTCGGCACACACCAGGAAACGGTCGTAGTAGATCAACGAGTCGATCAGCCCCACATAACGGCCCGGATCGTCCGGCGAGAACACCCCGCCACGGATCGCTTGCAGCACGTCGTTCAGGCGGTGGGAGGCGGCAATATCAGGGCTGGCATTAAATTCTCCGGCCTGTTTGCGTGCTTCGACCTGCTCGGCACTCAGGCCGAAAATGAACATGTGCTCGCCGCCGATGCGTTCGTGCATCTCGACGTTGGCGCCGTCCATGGTGCCGATGGTCAGCGCACCATTGAGGCCGAACTTCATGTTGCTGGTGCCCGAGGCCTCGAAGCCTGCGGTGGAGATCTGCTCCGACAGGTCAGCCGCCGGAATGATGTTTTCTGCCAGGCTGACGTTGTAGTTGGGCAGGAACACCACTTTGAGCAAGCCACGCACGGTCGGGTCGTTGTTCACGGTGCGGGCGATGTCGTTGGTCAGCTTGATGATCAGCTTGGCCTGGTGATAACTGGCCGCTGCCTTGCCGGCGAAGATCTTCACCCGTGGCACCCAGTCCACTTCGGGCTCGGCGCGAATCGCCTGGTACAGGGCGACGGTGTGCAGCAGGTTGAGCAACTGGCGCTTGTATTCGTGGATGCGCTTGACCTGCACATCGAACATCGCCGCCGGGTTGACCGAAATGCCCAGGCGCTCGTGGATGATGTCCGCCAGCACCCGCTTGCTGTGCAGGCGCTGCTCGGCGAAGGCTTTGCGAAAGGCGTCTTTCTCGGCGAAGGTTTCCAGCTCTACCAGGCGCTGTTCCATGTTGTCGAGAATGTCCGGCCCGAGGGCCTCCACCAGCATCGCGGTGAGCTTGGGGTTGGCCTGGAACAGCCAGCGGCGGAAGGTAATGCCGTTGGTCTTGTTGTTGATACGGTCGGGGTAGAGCTTGTGCAGTTCGGAAAACACCGTGCTGCGCATCAATTGGGTATGCAGGCCGGAAACGCCGTTGACGCTATGGGAACCGAGAAACGCCAGGTTGCCCATGCGTACGCGGCGGCCGTTGTCTTCCTCGATCAGCGATACGGCGCGCAGTACGTCAAAATCGTGAATGCCCTTGGCCCGCAGCGAGTCGATGTGCTGGGCGTTGATCAGGTAGATGATCTGCATGTGCCGGGGCAACATGCGCTCCATCAGGCCCACCGGCCAGGTTTCCAGGGCTTCGGGCAGCAAGGTGTGGTTGGTGTAGGACAGCGTCTCGACGGTGACCTGCCAGGCCGCATCCCAGGCGATATCGTGCAAATCGACCAACTGGCGCATCAATTCGGCCACGGCGATCGACGGGTGAGTGTCGTTGAGCTGGATCGCCGCGTGTTCACCCAGGCTCAGTACCGAGCCGTGCATGTTTTTGTGGCGGCGCAGCAAGTCTTGCAAAGAGGCGGCAACGAAGAAGTATTCCTGGCGCAGGCGCAATTCCTGCCCTGCTTCGGTGCTGTCGGCCGGGTAAAGCACCCTGGAGATGCTTTCGGCACGGGCCACTTCGGCCACGGCGCCCAAATGGTCGCCGGCATTGAAGCGCTCCAGGTGCAGGTCTTCCACGGCCCGCGCACGCCACAAGCGCAAGGTGTTGACGCTGGCACCGCGCCAGCCAACGACCGGAGTGTCGTAGGCCACTGCGCGCACGGTCTCGCTGGGCGTCCAGACCTGGATTGATTTGCCGGACGCATCCAGCACAGTCTCGACGCTGCCGCCAAAGCCGATCGGGTAAATCACCTCGGCGCGCTCGAACTCCCAGGGGTTACCGAAATCCAGCCAGCGTTCGGTCTGTTCCTGCTGCCAGCCATCGACAATCGCCTGGCGAAACAGGCCGTGCTCGTAGCGAATACCATAGCCATGGCCGGCGATACCCAGGGTCGACATGCTTTCCATAAAGCACGCGGCCAGGCGTCCCAGGCCACCGTTGCCCAGGGCCGCATCGGGCTCCAGCAGGCGAATGCGCTCCAGGTCCACGCCCAACTCGCCTAGAGCTTCGCGCGCCACCTCCAGCAGGCCGAGGTTGCTCAGGCTGTCAAACAGCAGACGGCCAATCAGGAACTCCAGGGACAGGTAATACACCCGCTTCTGCCCGCGCCGGTAGATATGCCGGGTATGGTCCATCCAGTGATCGACCATATGGTCGCGCGCCGCCAGGGCGATGGCTTCGAACCAGTCGTGGTCGAAGGCGTGATCGGGATCCTTGCCCACCGCGTAAGTGAGTTTGGTCAAGACGGCATCGCGAAATGCGGCTACCTCTGCTTCTCGTACAAGCGGTTCCTGAGACATCGGTGCGACCTCGGGCGAGATAGAAGAAGGGAAATCCTAGAGCCTAGACGGTCTGACAAACGGCATGGCTGACGGTTCGGCAGTTTTTTCACTGATTGCCTGGCGCAGGAATTAGATGCAGGGGCCGTGCCCAACTCAGGCAGCGAATCAGCCTTTGAGCCGAAACCCGCAAAATATTGTTCAAAAAATCACCAATCCCGGTATGATCGCGCGCCCGGACAAAGCCCCTCTTGGAAACCTGATGAAGCCTCAACTGATCGCCGCCGCGGAACTCGACCGTCTCGAAACGTGGCAGAAATACTCCAGCCACATGTGCGGCGGCTGCACGTCCAACTGCTGCACCCTGCCGGTTGAGGTGAAGATCAAGGATTTGATCCGCATTGGCATCGTCGACGAATTCGAGCGCGGTGACCCGCCGAAGAACATCGCCAAGCGTTTGCAGAAGGAAGGCATCGTCGAGCGTTTCAACTCCAAATCCGAGATCTTTACCCTGCAGCGCATGAGCAACAACGACTGCCTGTACCTGGATCGTAAGACGCGCTTCTGCACTATTTATGACAAGCGCCCGGATACCTGCCGTAACCACCCGAAGATCGGGCCACGGCCGGGGTATTGCGCGTACAAGCCCAAGGAAGTGGTGCGTGAGACCAAGCTGCGTACGCTCGACAAGTTCTAAATGTTTGTTGCCTGACAGATCGCCATCGCAGGCAAGCCAGCTCCCACAGTTGATCGCGTTCATCCTGAATAAACTCGGTCAATGTGGGAGCCGGGCTTGCCCGCGATGAGGCCAGGCCAGACACCACAAAAACTGCAGGCATAAAAAAACGCCCCCGGCCTTTCGACCGGGGGCGTTTTTATTCAGCTAGAACCCAGTATCAGTTCTTGGCCTTTTTGGCAGCGCGGGTACGCTCGCCTTCGTCCAGGATCTTCTTACGAAGACGGATGGACTTCGGCGTCACTTCGCACAGCTCGTCGTCCTGGATGAATTCCAGGGCCTGTTCTAGGGTGAAGCGAACAGGTGGAACCAGGGCGATGGTTTCGTCTTTACCCGAAGCACGCATGTTGTCGAGCTTCTTGCCTTTGGTTGGGTTGACGCCCATGTCGTTGTCACGGCTGTTCAAACCAACGATCTGGCCGTTGTAGATCTCTTGACCGTGTTCAACGAACAGCTTGCCACGTGCCTGGAGGGTTTCCAGGGAGTAGGTCAGCGCCTTGCCGGTTTCTACCGATACCAGAACACCGTTCTGACGGCCGGACATATCGCCGGACTTCATGGTGTCGTAGCGATCGAAGATCGAGGTCAGGATGCCAGCACCGTTGGTCAGGGTCAGGAACTGGTTACGGAAACCGATCAGACCACGAGCAGGGATGTTGTATTCCAGACGCACACGGCCTTTGCCATCCGGCACCATGTTGGTCAGGTCGCCCTTACGCAGGCCCATCTCTTCCATCACCTTGCCCTGGGATTCTTCCGGGGTGTCGATGGTGACGTTCTCGAACGGTTCCTGCTTCACGCCGTCAACGGTACGGATGATCACTTCCGGACGACCAACGCCCATTTCGAAGCCTTCGCGACGCATGGTTTCGATCAGTACCGAGAGGTGCAGCTCACCACGGCCGGAAACCTTGAACTTGTCAGCCGAGTCGCCTTCTTCAACGCGCAGAGCAACGTTGTACAGCAGCTCTTTGTCCAGACGTTCCTTGATGTTACGGGAAGTCACGAACTTGCCTTCTTTACCGCAGAAAGGCGAGTCGTTTACCTGGAAGGTCATGGAAACGGTTGGCTCGTCAACGGTCAGAGGCTTCATCGCCTCGACAGTGTCCGGCTGGCACAGGGTGTCGGAGATGAACAGCGAGTCCATGCCGCTCACGCAAACGATGTCGCCGGCGAAAGCTTCTTCAACGTCGATACGGTGCAGGCCGTGGTGACCCATCAGCTTGAGGATACGACCGTTGCGCTTCTTGCCGTCGGCGCCGATAGCCACAACCGGGGTGTTCGGCTTGACGCTACCACGAGCGATACGGCCAACGCCGATAACACCCAGGAAGCTGTTGTAGTCCAGTGCCGAGATTTGCATCTGGAACGGACCGTCACGGTCAACTTTCGGTGGTGGCACGTGGTCAACGATCGCCTGGTACAGCGGGGTCATGTCTTCCGCCATGGCGGTGTGTTCCAGACCGGCAATACCGTTCAGGGCCGAAGCGTAGATCACTTGGAAATCAAGTTGCTCTTCGGTAGCACCCAGGTTGTCGAACAGGTCGAAGATCTGGTCCAGAACCCAGTCCGGACGCGCGCCTGGACGGTCAACCTTGTTGATGCACACGATCGGACGCAGGCCGGCTTCGAAAGCCTTCTTGGTCACGAAACGGGTTTGCGGCATAGGGCCGTCTTGAGCGTCAACCAGCAGCAGAACGGAGTCAACCATCGACATTACACGTTCAACTTCGCCGCCGAAGTCGGCGTGGCCCGGGGTGTCCACGATGTTGATGTGGTAGCCGTTCCAGTTGATGGCGGTGTTTTTCGCCAGGATGGTAATACCGCGCTCTTTTTCCTGGTCGTTGGAGTCCATCACGCGCTCGTCGTTGAGCTCGTTGCGCTCCAGGGTGCCGGATTGACGCAGGAGTTTGTCTACCAGGGTGGTTTTACCATGGTCAACGTGGGCAATGATGGCGATGTTACGTAGATTTTCGATCACTTGTGTATCTCGATCAGAGGATTCGGTGTGCTGACAGGTCGTGGCAGCGATTAACAGTAGAGTCAGGCCTTGCCGTTACAGCTTGACGGCAGAGTCGGGGGGCCGGTGACGCAGGCCACAGGCAAACAGCCCCGGGCTCTTAGCTCGGTCGATAAACGCGCACATTGGCATGCCCCTCACTGAGCAAATGGTGGGCATGCAGGCGACTCATCACGCCTTTGTCGCAATACAGCAGGTACTGACGGCTGTTATCCAGTTCCTTGAAACGCGCGTTCAGTGCATAGAACGGCAGCGTTTGCACGTCGATGCCAGCGATTTCCAGCGGCTCATCCTCAGCGGCATCCGGGTGACGGATGTCGATGACGATCTGGCCGGCCAGGGCCTCGCTGACTTCTTCGATCTGCACATCCTGGCCCAGTTCATCGATTACACGATCAATCGGCACCAGTTTGGCGTTCTCAAGCGCTCGCTCCAGAATCGCCATGTCGAATTCTTTCTCTTCATGCTCCACGCGGTAGCGCTTGGCATGGGTCTTGGGGTTCACCGAGATGACCCCGCAGTACTCTGGCATGTGCTTGGCGAAATCCGCGGTGCCGATTTCGTTGGCCAGGTCGATGATGTCCTGCTTGTGGCTGGCGATCAGCGGGCGCAATACCAGCTTGTCGGTCACGCAGTCGATCACGGACAGGTTCGGCAGGGTCTGGCTGGAGACCTGGGAAATCGCCTCGCCGGTCACCAGCGCTTCGATTTGCAGACGGTCGGCGATTCTCGACGCTGCGCGCAACATCATACGCTTCAATACGACGCCCATATGACCGTTATCGACTTTTCCGAGAATTTCTCCCAGGACTTCCTCGAACGGTACGCTGACAAACAGTACACGTTGGGAGCTGCCGTACTTCTTCCAGATATAGTGCGCGACTTCCATCACGCCCAATTCGTGTGCACGCCCGCCCAGGTTAAAGAAGCAGAAGTGGCTCATCAGGCCGCGGCGCATGATCTGGTAGGCCGCCACGGTGGAGTCGAAACCACCGGACATCAATACCAGGGTCTGCTCCAGCGCGCCCAGCGGGTAGCCGCCGATGCTGTTGTGCTGGCTGTGGATCACATACAACCGTTGGTCGCGAATTTCGATGCGAACTTCGATTTGTGGCTCTTTGAGCGAAATTCCAGCGGCGCCGCACTCACGACGCAGCTTGCTGCCGACGTATTTTTCGACGTCCATGGAGCTGAACGGGTGCTTGCCGCCACGCTTGCAACGCACGGAAAAAATCTTGCCCGCCAGCTGGGCGCCGTAGTGCTGCTTGCACTTCTCGGTGATGTCGTCGAAATCGCCCAGCGGGTACTCGTCAATCTGCAGGAAATGCGCGATGCCCGGCATGCAGCTCAGGCGCTCGGTCATATCTTTCAAGGCTTTAGGGTCGGTAACGCGGGTTTCCAGTTCGAGATTGTCCCACACACCATTCACCACCACAGCCGGGTCCAAGTCACGGAGCACGGCGCGGATATTCTTGGCCAATTGACGGATGAAACGCATCCGTACCGGTCGGCTCTTGATGGTGATCTCGGGGAAGACTTTAACGATTAATTTCATGGAAACAGCGCGCACAGGGCCAGCCGAAAAAGGGGGGCGCGGATTATAGCGGAAATAGCTCAAGGTTTAACCAGTTAATATACAAACGGCATGCAGCGCACCAAACAGGTGCATTTGCAGAGGATTGCGCTACATTGCAGTGCGCTATTTTTGCCGTTTTGACGGTTTGCACCTTTATAGGGGCGATTTTGAGGCAAAAAACCCATGTCGGGGCACTGGCATGCAATTTGCTCTCTTGTGAGGCAGGTTGCCATGGCGGACTATCCGCGCCGGCATCACCCACATTCTAAGGGCTACTCCACTACCCAAGCCCGAAGCCACCCGGAGGACACTATGTCGAAGTCGGTTCAACTCATCAAAGATCATGACGTTAAATGGATTGATCTGCGCTTCACGGACACCAAAGGCACTCAGCACCACGTGACCATGCCGGCTCGCGACGCGCTGGATGACGCCTTCTTCGAAGAAGGCAAAATGTTCGACGGCTCCTCCATTGCTGGCTGGAAAGGCATCGAAGCCTCCGACATGATCCTGATGCCGGACGACTCCACTGCAGTCCTCGACCCATTCACCGAAGAGTCGACCCTGATCATCGTCTGCGACGTGATCGAGCCTTCGACCATGCAAGGCTACGACCGCGACCCACGTGCGATCGCCAAGCGTGCCGAGGAATACCTGAAGTCGACCGGTATCGGTGACACTGTATTCGTGGGCCCGGAGCCAGAATTCTTCATCTTCGACCAAGTCAAATTCAAGTCCGACATCTCCGGCTCCATGTTCAAGATCTACTCCGAACAAGGTTCGTGGATGTCCGACCAGGACGTGGAAGGCGGCAACCATGGCCACCGTCCAGGCATCAAAGGTGGCTACTTCCCAGTTCCGCCGTTCGACCACGACCACGAAATCCGTACCTCCATGTGCAACGCCATGGAAGACATGGGCCTGGTCATCGAAGTGCACCACCACGAAGTGGCCACTGCCGGCCAGAACGAGATCGGTGTGAAGTTCAACACCCTGGTAGCCAAGGCTGACGAAGTCCAGACCCTGAAGTACTGCGTACACAACACTGCCGTTGCCTACGGCCGTACCGCTACTTTCATGCCTAAGCCTCTGTACGGCGATAACGGTTCGGGTATGCACGTTCACTTGTCCATCGCCAAAGACGGCAAGAACACCTTCGCTGGCGAAGGTTATGCCGGCCTGTCGGACACCGCCCTGTACTTCATCGGCGGTATCATCAAGCACGGTAAGGCCCTGAACGGCTTCACCAACCCGTCGACCAACTCCTACAAGCGTCTGGTCCCAGGTTTCGAAGCACCGGTAATGCTGGCCTACTCGGCTCGTAACCGTTCCGCTTCGATCCGTATTCCTTACGTGTCCAGCCCGCGTGCTCGCCGTATCGAAGCCCGCTTCCCGGATCCAGCAGCCAACCCGTACCTGGGCTTCGCTGCACTGCTGATGGCTGGCCTGGACGGCATCCAGAACAAGATCCACCCAGGCGACGCCGCCGACAAGAACTTGTACGACCTGCCGCCTGAAGAGGCCAAGGAAATCCCACAAGTGTGCGGCAGCCTGAAAGAAGCCCTGGAAGAGCTGGACAAGGGGCGTGCGTTCCTGACCAAAGGCGGCGTGTTCAGCGACGACTTTATCGATGCCTACATCGCCCTGAAAAGCGAAGAAGAAATCAAGGTCCGCACCTTCGTACACCCACTGGAATATGAGCTGTACTACAGCTGCTGATCCGGTAGCGCTGCTTAACGTGGCGTGACAAAAAGACCTCCTTCGGGAGGTCTTTTTTTGCCTGGAATAATGACGATCCACCTTTGCAAACCCCATCAAGCCAGCCCCTACAGTTTGATTGGGTGCTTTCAGGAAATATTTGATCGATGAACAGAATGCCGTGATTCGCACTATATTGGTGCGATAGGTTGCACCCACGCCCACAGGCCAACCCATTTTGGGTCGAAATCTCCCGAACTGGCTGGCAGAGCGCCATTGTTTCGCGCCTCAAGCCCTTATTTCAGGGCATTTACGCTTCTTTTCGGAGCCTTGGTTTGGTTTTTGCATTTTCCTGGTATCAGCGTGAGCCTCAAGCCCGCGCCTTGCTCCAAAAGAGGTCCTAATGACCATCAGCGACGCACTGCACCGCTTGCTACTCGACAACCTGACCACCGCGACCATCCTGCTCAATGACCAATTGCGCCTTGAGTACATGAACCCCGCGGCAGAGATGCTGCTGGCCATCAGCGGTCAGCGCAGCCATGGACAATTCATCAGCGAGCTGTTCACCGAGTCCGCCGAGGCCTTGAGTTCGCTGCGCCAGGCCGTGGAGCAAGCCCACCCGTTCACCAAGCGCGAAGCGATGCTCACCGCCCTCACCGGCCAGACCCTGACCGTTGATTACGCGGTCACGCCGATCCTGAGCAAAGGTGCGACCCTGCTGCTGTTGGAAGTCCACCCCCGTGATCGCCTGCTGCGGATCACCAAGGAAGAGGCGCAACTGTCCAAGCAAGAAACCAGCAAGATGCTGGTGCGCGGCCTGGCCCACGAGATCAAGAACCCCCTGGGCGGGATTCGCGGCGCCGCACAGTTGTTGGCCCGCGAGCTGCCGGATGAGCACCTCAAGGACTACACCAACGTCATCATCGAGGAAGCCGACCGCCTGCGTAACCTGGTGGACCGCATGCTCGGCTCCAACAAGCTGCCGTCGCTGGCGATGACCAATGTGCATGAAGTGCTGGAGCGCGTCTGCCAGTTGGTGGAGGCCGAAAGCCAGGGCTGCATCACCCTGGTGCGCGACTATGACCCGAGTATTCCCGACGTGTTGATCGACCGCGAGCAGATGATCCAGGCGGTACTCAATATCGTGCGCAACGCCATGCAGGCCATCAGCAGCCAGAATGAGCTGCGTCTGGGCCGCATCAGCCTGCGCACCCGCGCCCTGCGCCAGTTCACCATCGGCCACGTGCGCCATCGCCTGGTGACCAAGGTCGAGATCATCGACAACGGTCCGGGCATCCCGGCCGAACTGCAGGAAACCATTTTCTTCCCGATGGTCAGCGGCCGCCCGGACGGTACCGGGCTGGGCCTGGCCATTACCCAGAACATCATCAGCCAGCACCAGGGCTTGATCGAATGTGACAGCCATCCCGGCCACACGACCTTTTCGATCTTTCTGCCACTGGAACAAGGAGCCCCATCGACATGAGCCGTAGTGAAACTGTCTGGATCGTCGATGACGACCGTTCCATCCGCTGGGTCCTGGAGAAAGCCTTGCAACAGGAAGGCATGACCACCCAGAGCTTCGACAGCGCTGACGGGGTGATGAGCCGCCTGGCACGCCAGCAGCCTGATGTGATCATCTCCGATATCCGCATGCCCGGCGCCAGTGGCCTGGACTTGCTGGCGCGGATCCGCGAGCAGCATCCGCGCTTGCCGGTGATTATCATGACCGCGCACTCGGACCTCGATAGCGCTGTCGCGTCCTACCAGGGTGGTGCCTTCGAATACCTGCCCAAGCCATTCGATGTCGATGAAGCGGTGGCGTTGGTCAAGCGCGCCAACCAGCACGCCCAGGAACAGCAGGGCCAGGCCGTCGTGCCCACACTGACCCGCACCCCGGAGATCATCGGCGAAGCGCCGGCAATGCAGGAAGTGTTTCGCGCCATCGGGCGCTTGAGCCACTCCAACATCACCGTGCTGATCAACGGTGAGTCCGGCACCGGCAAAGAGCTGGTCGCCCATGCCCTGCACCGTCACAGCCCACGGGCCGCCTCGCCGTTCATCGCCTTGAACATGGCGGCAATCCCCAAGGACCTGATGGAGTCCGAGCTGTTCGGCCATGAAAAAGGCGCGTTTACCGGCGCGGCCAACCTGCGTCGTGGCCGTTTTGAACAGGCGGATGGCGGCACACTGTTTCTGGATGAAATCGGCGATATGCCGGCCGATACCCAGACCCGGCTGCTGCGGGTGCTGGCTGACGGTGAGTTCTACCGCGTGGGTGGCCACACGCCGGTCAAGGTCGATGTGCGGATCATCGCCGCGACCCACCAGAACCTGGAAACCCTGGTACACGCCGGGAAGTTCCGGGAAGACTTGTTCCACCGCCTCAACGTGATCCGCATCCATATTCCACGGATGTCGGACCGCCGCGAAGACATCCCGACCCTGGCCCGTCACTTCCTCAGCCGCGCTGCCCAGGAGCTGGCGGTGGAGCCCAAGTTACTGAAGGCGGAAACCGAGGAATACCTGAAGAACCTGCCGTGGCCAGGCAACGTGCGCCAGCTGGAAAACACCTGCCGCTGGATCACGGTGATGGCGTCCGGGCGCGAAGTGCATATCAGCGACCTGCCACCCGAGTTGTTGAGCCTGCCGCAGGATTCGGCGCCGGTGACCAACTGGGAACAAGCCCTGCGCCAATGGGCCGACCAGGCTTTGGCCCGTGGCCAGTCGAGCCTGTTGGACAGCGCCGTGCCAACCTTTGAGCGGATCATGATCGAGACCGCCCTCAAGCACACTGCCGGCCGCCGGCGTGACGCCGCCGTGCTGCTGGGCTGGGGCCGCAACACCTTGACCCGCAAGATCAAGGAATTGGGGATGAAGGTTGATGGCGGGGAGGATGACGAGGGAGAAGAGGGCTGAGCACAGCCCTCCAGGCCACTGAAGATCCCCCCTGTGGGATCTTCATCCTGTCGCGGGATCGTGCACCGCTTCAACGCACCGCGAACCGGCATCGCGCACAAACCCAGGGTCGTTTTCACAGAAATCCTGAACGCCGAAAACACAAAAGCCCCGTAAATCGGGGCTTTTCGCTTTCTGGATAAGATTTTTTGCACCCTCAGCCAACTCTGGCACGCACCCTGCATTAACCCTTGTACTACCCAGTTTCGGGGACCTTGGTACAGGCAGGCCGAGAATCCCCTCTTTAATTCGAGCTTCACACCGTTTTGGGAGCCCTGGTACAGGCAGGCCGGGAACTCCCTCTTTTATTGCTCCAGGAGATGGATCTCCAGCCGCCAGCGGTCATCGACCGCCTTGCCCGACCATTCCCCGCGCAGCGGCCGCGCCGCCACCAGGTTCAGCAGCAACCCTTTGTCAGCCTTGCGCACCCGCCAGTTCACATCCTTGTCATTGACCTTCAATTGTCCCGCCTGGGCCGTACCCAGCGCGTCGAACAGCAGCGCCACGGTGCCGTCGATATGTTCGCCGTGCAGCTTCGGCTCGCTGTTGAACCACACCACCAGGCCATCGGTTGCAGGCTCCACCTGGAGCAGCTCAACCGGGTCCGGGGTGGTCAGGCGACCGATCATCAGGCCCACCATCAGGCCGACAATCGCCAGTGAGCCCAAGACTCTGGGCAATAGCTGCGGCCTGGGATCATCTTCAGGGGTAGAATGCGCTGCATCTTTACCTTCGGAGCCGTGCATGTTTCACGTCATCCTTTTTCAACCAGAAATTCCGCCGAATACCGGCAACGTTATCAGGCTGTGCGCCAACAGTGGCTGCCACCTGCATTTGATCGAGCCGCTGGGCTTCGAGATGGACGACAAGCGCCTGCGTCGCGCAGGCCTGGACTATCACGAATACGCCACCCTGCAACGCCACGCCGACCTTGCCAGTTGCCTGGAAAGCCTGGGCCATCCACGGCTGTTTGCGTTCACCACCAAAGGTTCGCGGCCGTTTCATGATGCCAGCTTTGCCGAGGGGGACGCCTTCCTGTTCGGCCCGGAAAGCCGTGGCTTGCCGGCAGAGGTCCTCGACGCCCTGCCCGACGGCCAGCGCCTGCGTTTGCCGATGCGCGAGGGCTGCCGCAGCCTGAACCTGTCCAACACCGTGGCCGTTGCCGTCTACGAAGGCTGGCGCCAGCTCGGTTTCAAGTAACACCCCTTCTCCCTGTAGGAGCGAGCTTGCTCGCGAAAAACCAACAGGCGACGTGGGCTACCTAATAGCGCTGCGTCATCGTTGACGCTTTTCGCGAGCAAGCTCGCGCCTACAGGCGTTAGCAGTGCATAAAAAAAGCGCCTGTGATGGCGCTTTTTTATGCATCGAAGGCTTACTGAACCGTCGGCGCGCCTTCCTGTTGCATGCGCTGCAGCTCTTGCGCGTACAGGGCATCGAAGTTCACCGGGGCCAGCATCAGCGCCGGGAACGAACCACGGGTGACCAGGCTGTCCAGAGTCTCGCGGGCATACGGGAACAGGATGTTCGGGCAGAACGCGCCCAGGGTGTGGCTCATGGACGCATCGTCCAGGCCCTGGATCAGGAAGATACCGGCCTGTTGCACTTCAGCGATGAACGCCACTTCTTCACCGTTCTTCACGGTGACCGACAGGGTCAGCACGACTTCATGGAAGTCGCCTTCCAGTTGCTTTTGACGGGTGTTCAGATCCAGGCCAACGCTTGGAGTCCACTCCTGGCGGAAGATCGCCGGGCTTTTAGGGGCCTCGAACGACAAGTCACGCACGTAGATACGCTGCAGGGAAAACTGTGGGCCTTGAGCCTCTTCTGCTGCTGCCGCTTCGGTGTTCTGTTGGTCAGTCATCTCGCAGATCCTTCTTGATCTTGGGGTCTTTTAGGTTTTTGGAGTCAGACGTGAAGCAGCGCATCCAGTTTACCGGCGCGCTCCAGGGCGAACAGGTCGTCGCATCCACCGATATGCCTGCTGCCGATCCAGATCTGCGGCACGGAAGTGCGCCCCGCCTTCTGGGCCATCTCGGCACGCACCTGGGGCTTGCCATCGACCTTGATCTCGTCGAAGGCAACCTGTTTGCTCTGGAGCAACTGCTTGGCTCGCGTGCAATAGGGGCAATAATCGCTGGAATAAACGACAACCTGGCTCATATCACTTCACCAACGGCAGGTTATCGGCGCGCCAGCTGGAGATACCACCCGACAGCTTGGCCGCGGTGAAACCGCTTTTCATCAGTTCGCGAGCATGGCCGCCGGAGTGCTGGCCTTGGGCGTCGACCAGGATAATGGTCTTGGCCTTGTGCTTTTCCAGCTCGGCGATGCGGGCGATCAGCTTGTCCTGGGGAATATTCAGCGCACCAACGATGTGACCGGCGGCAAAATCCTTAACCGGACGAAGGTCAACCACTACGGCCTGGTCCTTGTTGACCAGCGCGGTCAGCTCGCCCGTGCTGAGGCTACGGCCGCCACGGCTCACTTCATGAGCAATCAGCAGCGCCAGCAGTACGACGAAGGCACCGACCAGCAGATAGTGAGAGGTAGCAAATGCAATCAGGTGATCAACCATCAAGGAGGTTCCAGGGCGTTAAAATGGCGGTAAGTATACACAGCCGTCATGGGGGGCCAAGCCCCGTAAAGCGGTGACGGCATCGGAACTTCGCTTTAAACTGCCACTCACTTTTCAATCGCCTTCCTTTAATACCGCCGCGAGAGGATCTATGACTACCACGCCTAAACCTTTGGTCCTGATGATTCTCGATGGCTTCGGTCACAGTGAAAACCCCCACGACAACGCGGTATTCGCGGCGAACAAGCCTGTTCTAGACCGCCTGTGCGCCACGGTGCCCAATGGTTTGATCTCCGGTTCCGGCATGGACGTCGGCCTGCCGGACGGGCAGATGGGCAACTCCGAAGTCGGCCATATGAACCTGGGCGCCGGACGAGTGGTGTATCAGGACTTCACCCGCGTGACCAAAGCCATCCGCGATGGCGAGTTCTTCGAGAACCCGACCATCTGCGCTGCGGTGGATAAAGCCGTTGCCGCCGGCAAGGCCGTACATTTCATGGGGCTGTTGTCCGACGGTGGCGTGCACAGCCACCAGGACCACCTTGTAGCCATGGCCGAACTGGCCTTCAAGCGCGGCGCCGAGAAGATCTACCTGCACGCCTTCCTTGATGGCCGCGACACCCCACCCAAAAGCGCGCAATCGTCCATCGAGCTGCTGGACGCGACCTTCGCCGCGCTCGGCAAGGGCCGTATCGCCAGCCTGGTTGGCCGCTACTTCGCCATGGACCGCGACAACCGCTGGGACCGCGTGGCCCAGGCCTACAACCTGATCGTCGACGGCAACGCCGAATTCAACGCCGCCACCGCCCAGCAAGGTCTGGAAGCGGCCTACGCCCGTGGCGAGAGCGATGAGTTCGTCAAGGCCACCACCATCGGCGAGCCGGTGAAAGTCGAAGACGGCGACGCGATGGTGTTCATGAACTTTCGCGCCGACCGTGCCCGCGAACTGAGCCATGTGTTCGTCGATGACGCCTTCAAGGACTTCGAACGTGCCCGCCAGCCCAAACTGGCAGGTTTCGTCATGCTGACCCAATACGCCGCCAGCATCCCGGCCCCTTCGGCCTTCGCGCCGGGCAGCCTGGAAAACGTGCTGGGCGATTACCTTGCCAAAAACGGCAAGACCCAACTGCGCATTGCCGAAACCGAGAAATACGCCCACGTCACCTTCTTCTTCTCCGGCGGGCGCGAAGAACCGTTCCCCGGCGAAGAGCGCATCTTGATCCCGTCGCCGAAAGTCGCCACCTACGACCTGCAGCCAGAGATGAGCGCACCGGAAGTCACCGACAAGATCGTCGACGCCATTGAACACCAGCGTTATGACGTAATCGTGGTCAACTACGCCAACGGCGACATGGTCGGCCACAGCGGCAACCTGCAAGCGGCGATCAAGGCCGTGGAATGCCTGGACCTGTGCGTAGGTCGCATCGTCGATGCCCTGGAGAGGGTTGGCGGCGAAGCGCTGATCACTGCCGACCATGGCAACTGCGAGCAGATGTCCGACGAATCCACCGGCCAGGCCCACACCGCGCATACCACCGAGCCGGTACCATTCATTTATGTGGGCAAGCGCGACTTCAAGGTACGCGAAGGCGGCGTGCTGGCAGACGTGGCACCGACCATGCTCATGCTGATGGGGCTCAAGAAGCCTGTCGAAATGACCGGTACGTCGATCCTGGTCTAATTTTCAAACCCACCACCAAACAATGTGGGAGCGGGCTTGCCCGCGATAGCGGCGGATCAGTCGATATTTCCATGGCTGACACAACGCAATCGCGGGCAAGCCCGCTCCCACATGGGTAGGTGGTGTTTTTGAAGATGGCTTTTAGCCACACCCGCGCCACTGGGCGCCTAACTTGCCCGCCAGCCCGAATTGGACGTTTTTTTTGCCGCGTGGGCCGGGCATACTAGGCCGTCCCTTTCCCTGGTGTCGCCCGCCTCTATGCTTCGCGCCTTGATTACCCTTGCTCTTGTCTGCCTGCTCCAACCGGCCTTTGCCGACGAGCGCGCGCAAACCCAACAACAGTTGGACGCTACGCGTCAGGACATTACCGAGCTGAAAAAACTGCTCGGCAAACTCCAGGAAGAAAAATCCGGGGTGCAGAAAGACCTGCGCGGCACGGAAACCGAAATGGGCAAGCTGGAGAAGCAGGTCCAGGAGCTGCAAAAAGAACTAAAGAAAAGCGAGTCGGAACTGGAGCGACTCGACGCTGAGAAAAAAAAACTCCAGAGCGCGCGCGTTGAACAACAACGCCTGATCGCAATCCAGGCCCGTGCCGCCTACCAGAACGGCCGCCAGGAATACCTCAAGCTGCTGCTCAACCAGCAGAACCCGGAAAAATTCGCCCGCACCCTGACCTACTACGACTACCTGAGCACTGCGCGCCTGGAGCAACTCAAAAGCTTCAACGAGACCCTGCGCCAGTTGGCCAATGTCGAGCAGGAAATCGCTGACCAGCAAAGCCAACTGCTGGCCCACAAAAGCAGCCTCGACACCCAGCGCGACGAACTGGACAAGGTGCGCAAGGAACGCCAGCAGGCACTCGCCAAGCTCAACAGCGACGTAAAAGCCCGGGATGCCAAGCTCCAGGCGCGCCAGCAGGACCAGGCCGATCTGGCCAAAGTGCTGAAAACCATCGAGGAAACCCTGGCCCGCCAGGCCCGCGAGGCCGAGCAAGCGCGGCAAAAAGCGCTGATCGCCCAGCAGGAAGCAGAAAAAAAGCGCCAGCGTGAAGCCGAGGCGGTCGCCACCGACGCCCCGCGCAAACCCGCGCGCGCAGCACCTGGCCCACTGGTTTCCAGTGCCGGCGAATCGTTTGGCGGGCCTTTTGCTACTGCCCGAGGCAAACTTCCATGGCCAGTTGATGGTCGACTACTGGCACGCTTCGGTGAAACCCGTGGCGATGACACCCGCACCAAGTGGGACGGCGTGATGATCAGCGCCTCCGCGGGCAGCCAGGTACATGCCGTCCACGGCGGGCGCGTGGTGTTTGCCGATTGGCTGCGCGGCGCCGGTTTGCTGGTGATTCTTGACCACGGCAATGGCTATTTGAGCTTGTACGGCCACAATCAGACATTGCTCAAGGCCGCAGGTGATGTTGTAAAAGCCGGTGAATCCATCTCCACTGTCGGTAACAGTGGCGGCCAGGACACCCCGGCGCTGTACTTCGCTATTCGTCTGCAGGGCCGCCCAAGCGACCCTGCACAATGGTGTCGCGCCCAAGGATAGGGCCGCATCTACATTAGGAGTTCGTTCGACATGCTGCATTTGTCCCGCCTCACATCGCTGGCCCTGACGATCGCCCTGATAATCGGCGCGCCTATGGCATTCGCCGACCAGACCGCCCCGTCAGCCATGGCCGCGACCACCAAGGCGCCGCTGCCGCTGGACGAATTGCGCACCTTTGCCGAGGTCATGGACCGGATCAAGGCAGCCTATGTCGAACCCGTCGACGACAAGACTCTGCTGGAAAATGCCATCAAAGGCATGCTCAGCAACCTTGACCCGCACTCTGCCTACCTGGGCCCGGAAGATTTCGCCGAGCTGCAGGAAAGCACCAGCGGCGAATTTGGTGGCCTGGGCATTGAAGTCGGCGCCGAGGACGGCATCATCAAGGTGGTGTCGCCGATCGACGACACCCCGGCGTCCAAGGCCGGCATCCAGGCTGGCGACTTGATCGTGAAGATCAACGGCCAGCCGACCCGGGGCCAGACCATGACCGAAGCCGTCGACAAGATGCGCGGCAAGGTTGGCCAGAAAATCACCCTGACCCTGGTACGCGACGGCGGCAGCCCGTTTGACGTGACCCTGACCCGCGCCACCATCACGGTCAAGAGCGTGAAGAGCCAGTTGCTGGAGTCCGGCTACGGCTACATCCGCATCACCCAGTTCCAGGTCAAGACCGGCGACGAAGTGGCCAAGGCCCTGGCCAAGTTGCGCAAGGACAACGGCAAGAAGCTCAACGGCATCGTCCTCGACCTGCGCAACAACCCGGGCGGCGTACTGCAATCGGCGGTGGAAGTGGTCGACCATTTCATCACCAAGGGTCTGATCGTCTACACCAAGGGTCGTATCGCCAACTCCGAACTGCGCTTCTCGGCCACCGGCAAGGACCTGAGCGAAAACGTCCCACTGGCGGTGCTGATCAACGGTGGCAGCGCCTCGGCCTCGGAAATCGTCGCCGGCGCCCTGCAAGACCAGAAACGCGGCGTGCTGATGGGCACCACCAGCTTCGGCAAAGGCTCGGTGCAGACCGTGCTGCCACTGAACAACGAACGCGCACTGAAAATCACCACGGCGTTGTACTACACGCCTAACGGTCGCTCGATCCAGGCCCAGGGCATCGTCCCGGATATCGAAGTTCGTCGGGCCAAGATCACCAACGAGACCGACAACGAGTACTTCAAGGAAGCCGACCTGCAAGGTCACCTGGGCAATGGCAACGGCGGTGCCGACCAGCCAACCGGCAGCGGCCCGAAAGCCAAGCCGATGCCTCAGGACGATGACTACCAGCTGGCCCAGGCGCTGAGCCTGCTCAAGGGCTTGAGCATTACGCGCAGCCGTTGATATGCGTTTTGCCCTGATCATCGCTTTGCTGTGCTGCATGGCAGGGGTCGCCCAGGCGAACCCTGCCAACCAGCCCCACAAGGCTTACCTGACGCTGATCATCGACGACCTCGGGCAGAACCTGCCCCGCGACCGCCGCGTGCTGGCCCTGCCCGGGCCGGTGACCACAGCAATCATGCCTGACACCCCTCACGCCGCCGAATTTGCCCGCGAGGCGCACAAGGCCGGCAAGATCGTGATCCTGCACATGCCCATGGACCCCGCCACCGGCCCGTTCGCCTGGCACCCGGAGCTGCCCATCGAAGAACTGGGCAAGCGCCTGGACGCGGCGTTCAAGGCTGTGCCCTACACCGCAGGCATCAACAATCATATGGGCAGCCGCATGACCGCCGAGCCTGGCGCCATGGCCTGGTTGATGGGTGAACTGCAACGCCGCCACAAGTTCTTTGTCGACAGCCGCACCAGCGCCAAGACCGTGGCCGCCGCTGAAGCGCAGAAGATTGACCTGGCGCATGTCTCGCGGGATGTATTTCTCGATGACGAACGCACCGAAGCGGCCATCACCACGCAGTTGCAGACCGCTATCAAGCTGGCCCACAAACAGGGTTCGGCCGTGATGATCGGCCATCCTTATCCGCAGACCCTGGCGGTATTGGAGCGCGAACTGCCCAAGCTCAAGGCACAGGGCATCGAGTGGATTGATATCAAGCTGATGATCAGTGTGCGCAGCAACCGGGCCATGGCTGGGCACGGCAAGGACGGAATTTACCGCTGAAACCTGTAGGAGCGAGCTTGCTCGCGAAAACCGTCAACGATAACGCGAGCTGCCTGGTTAAACGCGGCGCTTGTGAGTTTTTCGCGAGCAAGCTCGCTCCTACAGGTAGCGCGTCATGATCTCGTCAACGACACCCTCTTTACGCAACTGGTCCAGCGCCGCCTGCAGCTTGGCCACTACCTCATCCGGCACTTCCTTGTTCAGCGCCAGATAGAGCTCGGCGCTGTTGAAGCGCAGCACCGTCTTGAGTCCGGAAACACCGACCTGGCGCGCCAGATAGCGCCCAGCAGGGTCGCCAGTGGCCCAGAGGTCAATCTGCCCCTCCATGAGCTTTTGCGCATTGTCCTGGTCGCGCAGCACGATAATCGGCTTGAGCCCGCGTTTTTCCAGGGTCTGGGCAATGGCATCGCCTTTATAGGCACCGATCTTGTAGCTACGGGCGTGCTCAAGATCGGTCAACTGAATGGGGCTGTCGGCCTTGGCCAGCAACACCCAATCATCCGGGCCAATCGGGCCGACCCATTTGAACAACGCTTCACGGTCCGGCAGGCGGGCCATGACAAAGACCCCATAGCCGGGCTTTTCCAGGGCGAGTTTATAGATTCGCTCCCAGGGGAAGCGCAGGGTGAGGTTGTAGGAAATACCGGCAAGCTTGCAGGTTTCGCGCACGATGTCTGCGGCGATGCCTTCGATGTTTTCATCTTTGGCGAAGTTCTTGCCGTTTTTCGCCATGTTGTAAGGCGGAAAGTTTTCCGTCAACAACACCAGGGAATCACCAGACGGCTCGGCAGCATGGGGCGAACCCGCCAATAAAATGGAGGAACTGGCGAGGGCAAGAAGCAGGTCTTTGAGCATCAAGGGTTACCGGAATCCATGGCAGGCCCCAGAGTGCCGCGAGCCTGTCATGGTGTCCAGTGACGTTTAGCGTACGACGATTCCGCGCGCCGCCATGTAGGCCTTTGCCTCGGGAACGGTGTACTCGCCAAAGTGGAAAATGCTCGCCGCCAGCACCGCGCTGGCGTGGCCTTCGATAACGCCGTCGGCCAGGTGCTGCAGGTTACCGACACCACCGGAAGCGATCACCGGGATGCCCAGCGCATCGCTGATGGCGCGGGTCACGCCCAGGTCGAAGCCGTTTTTCATGCCGTCCTGGTCCATGCTGGTCAGCAGGATTTCACCAGCGCCCAGGCCTTCCATCTTCATCGCCCACTCCACTGCGTCCAGCCCGGTAGGTTTGCGACCGCCGTGGGTGAAGATCTCCCAGCGCGGGGTTTCGCCCGGCCCGGAAACCTTCTTGGCGTCGATGGCGACGACGATGCATTGCGAGCCAAAGTGCTGCGCGGCTTCGCCGACAAACTCGGGGTTGAACACCGCGGCGGTGTTGATCGAGACCTTGTCCGCACCGGCATTGAGCAGGTTGCGGATGTCTTGCACGGTGCGCACGCCACCACCCACGGTCAGCGGGATAAACACCTGGCTGGCCATGCGCTCGACGGTATGCAGCGTCGTGTCGCGGCCGTCGACGCTGGCAGTGATGTCGAGAAAGGTAATCTCGTCGGCACCCTGCTCATCGTAGCGACGGGCAATTTCCACCGGGTCGCCGGCGTCACGGATGTTCTCGAACTTGACGCCCTTGACCACCCGACCGTTGTCGACGTCCAGGCAAGGGATGATGCGTTTGGCCAGCGCCATGGTCAGTCCTCAGCCGTTGTAGGCATCGCAGTAGGCCTGGGCCTCGGCGACGTCCAGGGTACCTTCATAGATCGCACGGCCGGTGATCGCGCCGATGATCCCTGGAGCCTTGGCGTCCAGCAGCGACTTGATGTCGCCCAGGTTGTGGATACCGCCGGAAGCGATCACCGGGATCTTGGTCGCGGCGGCCAGTGCGGCGGTGAAGGGTACGTTGCAGCCCTGCATCATGCCGTCTTTGGCGATATCGGTATAAACGATGGCGGACACGCCGTCGGCTTCGAACTGCTTGGCCAAGTCAATCACCTGCACGGTGCTGATTTCAGCCCAGCCGTCGGTGGCGACAAAACCATCTTTCGCATCCAGCCCCACGATCACCTTGCCCGGGAACGCGCGGCAGGCCTCGGCGACGAAGGCCGGGTCTTTCACGGCCTTGGTGCCGATGATCACGTAGCTCACGCCCGCCTTGACGTAGTGCTCGATGGTTTCCAGGGAACGGATGCCACCGCCGATCTGGATCGGCAGGTTCGGGTAGCGCTTGGCGATGGCCGTAACCACTTCGCCATTGACCGGCTGGCCTTCGAAGGCGCCGTTCAAGTCCACCAGATGCAGGCGGCGGCAGCCACCCTCCACCCACTTGGCAGCCATGCTCACCGGGTCATCGGAGAACACCGTGGAATCTTCCATGCGGCCCTGGCGCAGGCGTACGCAAGCGCCGTCCTTGAGATCGATAGCGGGGATAATCAGCATCTGGCAAACCTTATTCGATATTCAGCATTGCTTGAAAAATCAGGGTTTCTCAAGCGCCCACAGGTCGCTTTCGATGCTCTCGAACCTTTCTTTAAGGTGCGTCTGCACATCGAAAATCGCCCTGTTGTAATAGTGCGGAGCAATTTCAGTGGTAAACAGTTCGAGGATCTCAGCCACCTCGAACGACCCGAGCCTGAGCTCGAAGCGGTCTTCCATGAAACGCTTGATCTTGTCGGTCGCCTCACTCTCCTGCTGGGGAGTGAGATTGAGGATCGGCGGCTTGATCTTCTTGGCCATTACCAGCGCCCGTTCCAGCTGGCGAAGTTCTGCAGCAATTGCAGGCCATGGGTATGGCTCTTCTCCGGATGGAACTGCACGGCAAAGCGCGAGCCTTCGGCCAGCGCCGCGGCGAAATCGACGCCGTAGTGCCCGCCACCCACCACCTGGCGCGGGTTACCGGCGGCGATGTAGTAGCTGTGCACGAAGTAGAAACGCGCCATGTCCGGGATGTCATGCCACAGCGGGTGGTCGACGGTGCGGCGCACTTCGTTCCAGCCCATGTGTGGGACTTTCAGGTGCTCGCCGTCTTCGTGCAGGTCCTTGCCGAAGAACTTCACGTCCCCCGGGAACAGCCCGATGCAGTCGACGCCGCCGTTTTCTTCACTGCGATCGAGCAAGGCTTGCATGCCCACGCAGATCCCGAGGAACGGCCGGTCCTGGCTGACTTCGCGCACCAGGCTGTCAAAGCCCAGGCGGCGAATTTCAGCCATGCAGTCACGAATCGCGCCCACGCCGGGAAACACCACCCGGTCGGCTTCGCGAATCACCTTGGCATCGCTGGTGATCAGCACTTTGCCGGCACCCACGTGCTCGAGGGCCTTGGCCACCGAATGCAGGTTGCCCATGCCATAGTCGATAACCGCGACCGTCTGCATTACAGAACGCCCTTGGTCGAAGGCATTTGCCCGGCCATGCGGTCATCGAGCTCCACAGCCATGCGCAGGGCGCGGCCGAAAGCCTTGAACACGGTTTCGATCTGGTGGTGGGTGTTGGTGCCACGCAGGTTGTCGATATGCAGGCTGACCAGCGCATGGTTGACGAAGCCCTGGAAAAACTCCTGGAACAGGTCCACATCGAAGCCGCCCACGGTGGCGCGGGTGTACGGCACGTGCATCTGCAGGCCTGGGCGGCCGGAGAAGTCGATGACCACCCGCGACAGCGCCTCGTCCAGCGGGACATAGGCGTGGCCATAACGGCGGATGCCTTTTTTGTCGCCGATGGCCTTGGCAAACGCCTGGCCGAGGGTGATACCGACATCCTCCACGGTGTGGTGGTCGTCGATATGCAGGTCGCCCTTGCTGACGATATCCAGGTCGATCAGCCCATGACGGGCGATTTGATCCAGCATGTGCTCAAGAAAAGGGACACCGATATCAAATCGGGCCTTTCCGGTGCCATCCAGGTTGATCGAGGCTTTGATCTGGGTTTCCAGAGTGTCGCGCTCGACGGACGCCTTACGTTCGGCCATCACCAACTCCGCAAAATCATTGGGCGAAAAAAGTGGCCATTATAGGGGCTGCGGGCGCTAAACAGAAACATCGGAGGGGATAAGACTGACCGCGTGTCGGGGATAGACATGTCAGTACAAGTGTGGGAGCTGGCTTGCCTGCGATGCAGACGCCTGAGTACTACAGATACACCGAGCTGGTTCTATCGCGGGCAAGCCCGGCTCCCACAGGAACCGGGCCCACATGCCTACAGCGGTGTTAGTGGAACAACACTGCCGTCTTCTGCAAGGTCACCCACACGCCCCACGCCAGCGGAATACCCACCACCAGCCACGCAGCAATGGCCAATGGCACGGTGCCGGAAGCGGCTTTCCACTCCAGGGAAGTGCTGGCATCAGCCCCCTTGTCATGGCCCAGCGCCTGTTCGGCCGCCAGTTCAGCGTCGGTCATGAAGTACTTGTCGGCCACCGGACGCACCAGCAGGTTGCAGATAAAGCCCAGCACCAGCAGGCCGGCGAGGATGTACAAGGTGATGTCATAGGCTGCGGCGCGTTCGACGCCGATGCTCAACTGATATTCACGCAAGTAGTTCACCAACACCGGGCCCAGCACGCCAGCCGCAGCCCAGGCGGTGAGCAGGCGACCATGGATCGCGCCGACCATTTGCGTACCGAACAGGTCCGCCAGGTAGGCCGGCACGGTCGCGAAACCGCCGCCGTACATCGACAGGATGATGCAGAACGCCGCCACGAACAGCGAGACGTTGCCCAGGTGGCCGAGGTTCGGGATCAGCGCATACAGGGCAAAACCCAGGGCGAAGAACACGAAGTAGGTATTTTTACGGCCCAGGTAGTCGGAAAACGACGCCCAGAAGAACCGCCCGCCAATGTTGAACAGGCTCAACAGGCCAGTGAAACCCGCCGCGATGGCCGCGATAGAGGCCAGTTGCCCGGCATCCAGTTGGCCAAATGGCACATCGACACCCAGCAACTTGCCGCCAAACACTTCCTGCAACAACGGCGACGCCATGCCGAGAATGCCGATACCGGCCGACACGTTCAGGCACAACACCAGCCACACCAGGCGAAATTGCGGGGTTTTCCAGGCCACGTTCACATGGACGTGACGGTGGGTGATCATCGCGTTGCTGGCTTTTTTCGCCGGCGCGGTCCAGCCCTCAGGCTTCCAGCCGGTCGGCGGCACGCGGTAGGACAAGGCGCCACCGATCATGAACACGAAGTAGATCGCGGCCATGACCAAAAAGCTCTGCCATACGCCCACGCCGGTCGGCGAAGCGAAGTGGCCCATCAGTGCCGCTGCAAGGGGGGCGCCGACCATCGCACCACCACCAAAGCCCATGATCGCCATGCCCGTGGCCATGCCGCGCTTGTCCGGGAACCACTTGATCAGGGTCGAGACCGGCGAGATATAGCCCAGGCCCAGGCCGATACCGCCAATCACCCCAGAGCCGAGCCACATCAGCCAGATCTGGTGGGTATAAATCCCCAGCGCCGAGATCAGCAGGCCACCACACCAGCACAAGGCCGACACAACGCCCGCCTTGCGCGGCCCGGCATGTTCCAGCCAGCCGCCCCAGATCGCCGCCGAGCAGCCCAGGAAGATAAAGAACAGAGTGTAGATCCAGCCCAGCATGGAGATCGGCCAGTCGCAGGACGACGAGAAAATCTGCGCGATAAAGCTCATGTCCGGTGCGCAAGCGACCGGCGCAGTGACGCCCAGCGCCTTGGACAGCGGCAGCCAGAACACCGAGAAACCGTAGGCCATGCCGATGCACAAGTGGATGGCCAGGGCGGCCGGCGGAACCAGCCAGCGGTTGAACCCGGGCTTGGCGATGATGCGTTCCTTGGACAGGAACGCAGGCTGCGCGGCGGTAGATCCGGCCGCAGTGCTAGTGCTCATTGGTGTTTCCCCCAGTTATTAGTCTGTGTTCGCCAGGCGCTCTCCTCCTCGGCCTTTGCACGCGAGGCGTGGCCGTTCTGTTGAGTAAAGCTCCCTGTAAGCGCGACGTTTAGTCGCAGAAGGTGGGCGAACGCGCAGAGATTAGCATTTGCCGGTGACAGAAAAACCAAACTGACACTACCTTTTTCGGCTCATCTGTTTTGTTTGACACGATGTAACGATGCGTAAACAGCCACCGGCCTCGCGGCGTTATACTCAGCGGCTAAATTTTAAAATCGACATACAAGGACTCGCCCATGAAAGCGTTCGGCAAAATCCTGGGTCTGGTACTTCTCGGGCTGTTGCTGATCATTGTGGCCCTGGGCTTTGCCCTGACCCACCTCTTCGATCCCAACGACTATAAAGACGAGATTCGCCAGATTGCCCGCGACAAGGCCCACATCGAGCTGACGCTCAATGGCGATATCGGCTGGAGCCTGTTCCCGTGGCTGGGCCTGGAGCTGCATGAAGCCAGCGTGGCCACCCTGAGCAATCCTGCCCAACCATTCGCCGACCTGCAGATGCTTGGCCTGTCGGTACGCGTGCTGCCATTGCTGCGCCGCGAAGTGCAGATGAGCGATGTGCGCGTCGAGGGCCTGAACCTGCGCCTGACCCGTGACAAGCACGGCCATGGCAACTGGGAAGATATCGGCAAGGCGCCGGCCGTTGCGGCCACAGGCACCGCCGAGGTGCCCGCGACGCCAGCACCAACCACGGCGCCAGCGCCGGAGAAAGCGGCCCAGCCGATCCGCCTGGATATCGACAGCCTGACGGTCAACAACGCTCGTATCGAGTACAACGACGAGCAGACCGGCAAGCAATTCAGCGCCGAAAGCATCCAACTGAGCACCGGTGCCGTGCATGAAGGCGCGAGCATTCCGGTCAAGCTCACCGCGTTCTTCGGCAGCAACCAGCCGGTCATGCGGGTCAAGAGCGAACTCAACGGCGAGCTGCGCTTTGACCGCGCCCTCAAGCGCTATCAGTTCGAAGACATGAAAATCGCCGGCGAAGCCACGGGCGAGCCGCTGCAAGGCAAGACCGTGACGTTTGCCACCCAGGGCCAGTTGCTGGTGGACCTGTCGGCGAACATTGCCGAGTGGACCAGCCTCAAGCTCTCGCTCAACCAACTGCGGGCGCTGGGCGAACTGAAGGTCAACGACCTGGATAAAACCCCACAGGTCAGCGGCGCCCTGTCGATTGCCCAGTTTGACCTGGCCAAGTTCCTCGACAGCGTCGGCCAGCCACTGCCGGCCATGGCCCCCGGCAGCCTGAGCAAGGTCGAACTGGTCAGCCGCCTGCAAGGCACGCCTTCGAGCATCGCGCTGGAAGACCTGAACCTGAAACTCGACGGCAGTACCTTTACCGGGCGCCTGGCCGTTGAAGACTTTGCCAAGCAATCCCTGCGCGTCCAGCTCAAGGCCGACACGTTCAACGCCGATAACTACCTGCCGGCCAAGTCCGAGGCGGCCAACAGCGCCGCCGTCGCACGCCAGGCCGAAGTGCAGAGCAGCGAAGCCGGGGCCATGGCCGCCGGTGGTACCACACCGCTGCCGGACGCACCGACCAAAGGCGCCTGGAGCACCGACAAACTGCTGCCACTGGCACGCCTGCGCACGCTGGATGTGATTGCCGACCTGTCCTTCGGCCAACTGACCCTCGGCCAGTTACCCATCGAGAACGCCACCCTCAAAGCCTCCGGCCAGGGTGGTCAGCTCAAGCTCGACACCTTGAGCGGTGGCCTCTACAACGGCACGTTCCAGGCCAACGGCAACCTTGACGCCCGCGAAGATGTGCCCGTACTGGCACTGCAGACCAAAATCAAGCAAGTGCCGGTCGAACGCATCCTCCAGGCCCAGGGCAAAACCCCACCAGTCAAGGGCCAGCTCACCCTAGACAGCAACCTGACGGGACGCGGCAACAGCCAGAAGGCGCTGATCGACAGCCTCAACGGCAGCGCCAGCTTTGTGATCAACAATGGCGTGCTGCTCAACGCCAACATTGAACAACAGCTGTGTACCGGCATCGCCCTGCTCAATCGCAAGACCCTGGCCAGCGAGCCGCGTGGCAAGGACACACCGTTCCAGGAGCTCAAGGGCAACCTGACCTTGCGTAACGGCGTCGCCAGCAACCCGGACCTGAAAGTGCGGATCCCCGGCCTGACCGTCAACGGCAATGGCGACATCGACCTGCGCGTGCTGGGCATGGACTACCGCGTAGGCATCATCGTCGAAGGCGACAAGCGTGACATGCCGGACCCGGCCTGCCAGGTAGGCTCGAACTTCCGCGGCATCGAAGTCCCGCTGCGCTGCCGTGGCCCGCTGGAGCTGGGCGCCAAGGCCTGCCGCCTGGACAAGGACGGCCTGGGCCAGGTGGCGGCCAAGATGGCGGGCAACAAGCTCAGCGAGAAGATTGAAGAGAAGCTCGACAAGGTCAATCCCAAGCTCAAAGACGCCCTCAAAGGTTTGTTCAACCGATGAGGAACGAGCAATTTTCAGCGGCCGTACTGGAGTGGTACGACCAGCACGGTCGCCATGACCTGCCCTGGCAGCAGGGCATCACCCCCTATCGGGTGTGGGTCTCGGAAATCATGCTGCAACAGACCCAGGTCAGCACCGTGCTCAACTACTTCGACCGCTTCATGGCCTCGCTGCCAACGGTCGAAGCCCTGGCGGCCGCACCGGAAGATGAAGTGCTGCACCTGTGGACCGGGCTGGGCTATTACACCCGCGCACGCAACCTGCAGAAGACCGCAAAGATCGTCGTCGCCGAGCACGGCGGCGAGTTTCCCCGCGACGTCGAGAAGCTCACCGAGCTGCCCGGTATCGGCCTGTCCACCGCTGGCGCCATCGCCAGCCTGAGCATGGGCCTGCGCGCGCCGATCCTCGACGGCAACGTCAAGCGCGTACTGGCGCGCTTTACCGCCCAGGAAGGCTATCCGGGCGAGCCCAAGGTCGCCAAGCAGCTGTGGGCCACCGCAGAGCGCTTTACCCCGCACGATCGCGTCAACGCCTACACCCAGGCGATGATGGACATGGGCGCCACCCTCTGCACCCGCAGCAAGCCCAGCTGCCTGCTGTGCCCGCTGGAAAAGGGCTGTGAAGCGCACATGCTGGGCCTGGAGACCCGCTACCCGATCCCCAAGCCACGCAAGACCATCCCGCAAAAGCGCACGCTGATGCCCTTGCTGGCCAACCATGAGGGCGCGATCCTGCTTTACCGTCGCCCGTCTACGGGCCTGTGGGGCGGGTTGTGGAGCTTGCCGGAACTGGACGACCTGAATGACCTGGAACACCTGGCCAACCAGCACTCACTGGCGCTGGGCAAGCAGCAGGCGCTGCCTGGGCTGGTCCACACCTTCAGCCATTTCCAGTTGGCTATCGAACCCTGGCTGGTCCGGGTCGAGGAATCGGCCCATCACGTGGCCGAGGCCGACTGGCTCTGGTATAACCTCGCCACCCCGCCGCGCCTGGGCCTTGCCGCCCCGGTAAAAAAACTGCTGAAGCGCGCGGCCGATGTATTGAACGCAGGAGTTTCGTCATGACCCGCACCATCATGTGCCGCAAATACCACAAAGAACTGCCTGCCCTGGAGCGCGCCCCGTTCCCGGGTGCCAAGGGTCAGGACATTTTCGACCATGTCTCCGCCCAGGCCTGGGCCGACTGGCAGAAGCACCAGACCCTGCTGATCAACGAAAAACGCCTGAACATGATGAACGCCGAAGATCGCAAATATCTTCAAGGCGAGATGGACAAGTACTTTTCCGGCGAGGATTACGCCAAGGCTGACGGCTACGTGCCGCCTGCTCAATAATTGATCAAAAACCGGGGTCGGCACGTAAGCGACGGTAATAATTAAATATTTTTTGAAAACTTGCTTGACGACCCCCTGAAAAACCCGTTTAATGCGCCCCGTTGCCCAGATAGCTCAGTCGGTAGAGCAGGGGATTGAAAATCCCCGTGTCGGCGGTTCGATTCCGTCTCTGGGCACCACCTTTCGTTTTCAGGTGATGCCAAGCACACCTGAAAGCACCCAAGAAACCCGCCTAGTGCGGGTTTTTTGCTTTCTACGGTTCACAACCGTTTCCTTGTAAGCCCAGTGAATGACGATCGATTTGCGCATCCATTGAGACCTGCCGCGTCTCAAACGGTCAGGCAAAAAATATTATACAAAGCCTTCCCGCTCCCCAAATATCCATGCATCGCCCGCATCAGCGGCCCCTCCCTCATTCTTGCGGCAGGATCAATCATGGCGGGACTTAAAACCACGCTATTGGCTTTCCACCTCATGACATTCGCAGGCCTGTTCATGCCCTCACTGACTGCCCACGCCAGCCCGGTGGAAACAACCGTGCCGGCCAAGAAACAAGACGCCGTCTATCAATTGCGTATCTACGAGATTTTCGAGACCAACAAAGCCGCATTTCATGAGCGATTCCGCGATCACGCCATGCGGATCATGACTCGCTATGGGTTCGACATCATTGCCTTGTGGGAAACCAAGACCGACCAGCGCACCGAATTTGTCTATCTGATCAAGTGGCCGGATGCCAACGTGATGCGCCAGGGATGGGAAAAATTAATGGCCGACCAGGAATGGTCGGCCATCAAGGCAAAAAGCGCCGCAGAGCACGGCGCGATGGTGGGGGAGATTCAAGAGAAGGTCATGACACTGACCGATTACTCACTGATTCCTACAGGCCTGCCACGCCCTTGATGCCACTGGGCTCACAGTTCTTTGAAACGGTGGCGAGGAACACCGGGGACAGGCAACCGGATACTGTAAATATTTCCCGCTTCCGGGAAGTCCGCCTGCTCGGCGGCCGACATGCCGAACTTGGCGGTGGTAATGAACAAGGTACGCATGTCCGGCCCGCCAAAGCAGCAACTTGTGGGGCGCGGTACTGGCACTGGCAAGGTCTGGGTCAAGACGCCGTTACGGTCGTACCTGAGCAGGCAGCCGCCGTTGAACTGGCAGACCCAAAGGCCGCCCTCCGTGTCCAGCGCAAGGCCGTCCGGGCGGCCCAGTTCGGCAGGTGTCTGGGCAAACACTGCCACTTGTTCCAGGTAACTGCCGTTGGCCGGGTAACGGGCGCGGTAAATGGTACAGGCCACTGAGTCGACAAAAAAAAGCTCGGTGCCGTCGATCGACCAGGCCAGGCCGTTGGGCAGACTGATGTGATCCAGCATCACCGAGGCATTCAAGCCGGCATCGTAGCGATAGAGCTTGCCGGTGCTTCGACTGTGCCCTTCATCCATCAAGCCGGTGACAAAACGCCCTTGGGGGTCGCAAGCACCATCGTTGAAACGATAGGACGAGAGGGTGATGGCCAGTTTGGAGTTATGGATAACCCGCAGGCTGGTGCGGTCGAGGATAGCAACCCCGGCATTCTGGGCAAAAATCAGATTGCCCTTCTGGGTCAACGCCAACGCACCGATCCGCGAAGGCGACTCATACAGTCGCGTGAGGTTGGCCTGTTGATCCAGGGCATTGATCTGCCCGCCACTGATATCCACGAATAACAAACTGTTTTGGGCTTCGTCCCAGACCGGGCTTTCGCCCAGGTCGGCCTGGCACGATGCAAAAAGACGTAGCTCTTCCTGAGCAGACATTTTCAGCACTCCTTGATGTGGTCCCACTGTTGAGCAACTTGCTCGGCGCTGACTGCGCTGATCCGGGCGAGATCGACGGGATAGTCGACACCCGGGTTCTCGGCAAACCGTGTGGCCGTAAATTGGCCATTGCTGGCGCGCAGGATATAGCCGGTGTCCTGGCATTGCTGCGACGCCAAGAAGATCACGCCAGGGGCTACCCATTCGGGCTTGAGGTTTTCCGGCTCGCCCTTCACGCCCCACATACGGGTCTTGGCCACCGGCGATACCGCATTGACCAGGATGCCCGCCTCTGCACCTTCCATACTCAGTGCATTCATAATACCCAGTTGCGCCATTTTACCTGCGGCATACGCCGTCAGGCCGGGTTGTGCATATTGCTGGTACATCGCCCGATCCGATGAAGTCAGCACCACCCGCGCAGCAGCAGATTTTTTGAGGTGTTTCCAGGCATGCTTGCATAACCACACAGGCGTATAGATATTGATATCCACCGCTCGCCCAATGAAAGTTGCATCCGCATCTTCAATAGATTGATAACCCACCCAACCGGCGTTGTGAATCAGGATATCGAGTTGCCCAAACGCCTTGATGGCCGTCTCTACCAACTGCTGGCAACCCTGCTCCGTGGAAAGGTCGCCATGGTGGCCAACCACGCTAAACCCCTTGGACTGAAGCGTTCGCGCAGCGTCCATGGCAATCGAGGCATCGGTCCCCGCACCCAGGTTATCCGAGCCAACATCACTGATCACCACATTGGCGCCCAATTTCGCCAACTCTTGGGCATAAATAAAACCCAACCCTCGACCAGCGCCCGTTACAACCGCTGTTTTACCTGTAAAGTTCATTGGTTCTTCCTCTTGATTATCACCTCACCTTAACAATGAATATCTGGCTTGTTTAATACTAACGACGGCGCAAATTGATACTTACCCTATATCAAGTTAACGTTTAACTCTTGTGAAGCATTAAAGAATATTCACCTGTCTCCCCCCATCCATGAACTTCCCCATGGCATTTAGGCCTGCTGAATGGGCTTGTAAAATCCGGATCCAAAATATCAAATAACGGTATTTAACACTCAATCGAGCGTCCAATAGCCGGTAACATTGCCCTCCCCTGATCAATTCAAATGAAGGAACAGAAGAAATGATCGAAACCCGCCTGCTGCGCCAATTCATCGCCGTGGCTGAAGAGCTGCATTTTCACAAGGCCGCTATTCGCCTGCACATGGCCCAGCCACCCTTGAGCCAGGCCATCAATCGCCTGGAAGACAAACTGGGGTTTAGCCTGTTCACCCGCAACAAGCGCGGAGTAAAACTGACCCCTGCCGGCGGTGCTTTCCTGAATGCGGCCTACAGCACCCTCAAGGAGTTGGAGCTGGGTATCGAACACGCGCGCCAGGTGTCCGAAGGCATCGCGGGCAAACTGACCGTAACCGCCGTATCGATCGCCTACTACGAGTCGCTGCTCAGTACCCTGCGCCAGTTCCGAGAAACCTTTCCCAAGGTCCAACTGATCATCAAGGAGATGCCGTCCTCCAGCCAGGCCAAGGCAATCCTTTCGGGGGAAGCGGATATCGCGTTCATGCGCAAGTTGCCAATCTCGGCGGAAAACGTCGAGTCGCGCCTGCTGCTGGATGAAGAGATCGTGATGGCAATGCCCACTCATCATCCCAAGGCGCGGGATGGCCAGATCGACCTGAGGGATTTCGCCGGGGAAGACTTCGTGTTCACCCCGGAAGCCCTGGGCACCGGCTATCACAGTCAGCTCATTGCCTTGTGTGAAGCCGCCGGTTTTTATCCCAAGGTGGTCCAGGAGGCCGCGCAGATCCATACCTTGATCGGCCTCGTGGCCTGTGGCTTCGGCGTGGCCCTGGTACCCGAGTCGATTGCCAACTCGATCATGCGCGACAAGGTGTTGTTTCGCCGGATCTACCCAGTCACCGCGTCCCCCAACCCGGCAATCGGCCTCTACATGACGTGGAACACCCACAACGAATCACCCTTGATGGACAGTTTCATATCCATGCTCGATTTCGGCGCCGCCCCCCAGGTTGAAAAGACACTGGCCACCCAGCTCAGTTAAAGCGCCAGCTTGTAATCCTTCAGCCACGCCGCAAGGGACAGGGCCGTTTCCAGATTATTGCGCTTGAGTTGAGAGTTGAAATAACTCACCGGCTGCTCAAGCTCGCGACGCAGGTGAGTGCGATCAATAATCTGGAACACCGGGTTATCCGCTTGCTGCAATAGCGCCCGGGTCTGACCACGCAAGAACTGCTCATAGGCGAGGTTGGCTGACGTCGGGTACGGGCTCTTTTTGCGCTGCAGTATGGCAGCCGGTACCAGGTCGGCGCAGGCTTGCTTGAGCAACCACTTCTCCACGCCGTCCTTGCCCTTGATGCTCCACGGCACGTTGTAGACGTAATGAACCAGCTCATGGTCGGTAAAGGGCACCCGCACTTCGAGGCTGGCGTACATGCTCAAGCGATCCTTGCGATCCAGCAGGATCGGCAGCCAGCGATGCAAGTGCATGTGGCAGACCTCACGCATCTTGCGCTCCTCAAGACTGTCGCCACTCAGGTGCTCGACACTGTCCACCGCCTGGCCATAACTGGCACGCTGGTACTCGGTGAAATCACAGAGTTTGTTGAAGTCCGGGTTGATCATTTCGCTCTGCAACAGCTGCATGCGCGACAGCCAGGGAAAGCGCTGGGCTTCCAGGGCCTGAGGATCGCGAAACCAGGCATAACCGCCAAACACCTCATCCGCCGCCTCACCGGAAATGGCTACGGTGGAATGCTCGCCAATGGCCTTGAACAACAAGTGCAGAGAGGTATCCACATCGCCGAAGGTCTGGGCCGAATCATTGGCCCTGAACACCGATTGCCGCGCGGCCTCATCCACCAGTTCCTGGTTGTCGATCAGGATCGTCTGGTGATGGCTGCCGATGGCTTCGGCCGCCGCCAGGGCGAAGGGTTGGTCGCGATCCGGACGGAACGTATCAGCGCGGAACTGCTCGGCCTGGCCGACAAAGTCCACGGAAAACGAGTTAACCACTCGCCCGTGCTCTGCCTGCAATTTCTTTTGGGCCATGGCAGTGAGAATGGTCGAGTCCAGGCCACCGGAAAGCAGCGTACACACCGGCACGTCAGCATACAGTTGCTCACCCAGAGCCTTCTCCAGCAAGGCGCGGGTCTTCTCCACCGTTTGCGCCTCGTTGTCGGTGTGTTCGCAACGCTCCAGCGACCAATAACGCTGCACCAACGGCGCCCGCCCGGCCAGCAATTGCAAGCGATGGCCCGCAGGCAACTCACGAATGCCCTTGAATGGGGTCTGCGCGGTAGCCTTGGACAGGGACAATGCATCCACCAGGCCCACGACGTCCAGCGAGCGCTGGAACTGCGGGTGGGCGAGGATGGCCTTGGGCTCCGAGGCGAACAACAGGCCCGAGTCCAGCGAGGCATAGAACAGTGGCTTGACCCCCAGGCGATCGCGCAGCAGCAGGAAACGTCCGTGGCGCTCATCGAAAATGGCAAAGGCGAACATGCCGTTGAGGTGATCCACGCAGTGCTCGCCCCACTCCAGATAGGCGTGCAGTACCACTTCCGTGTCGCTCTGGGTATTGAACTGATGCCCGGCCTTGCGCAAGGACTCGCGCAATTGGACATAGTTGTACACCTCACCGGTGTACACCAGCGCCACCGTGGCGCCACCCGCCGTGGTAAACGTCATCGGCTGCGCGCCGCCGCTCAAGTCAATGATCGCCAGGCGCCGATGCCCCAGCAAGGCATGCTGGCCCTGCCAGATACCTTCGGCATCCGGGCCGCGTCGGGCGAGGCTGGCGGTCATCTCGCGCACCACCGGCAGCTGGTCTGTCAGGACTCTCGAAAAATCGACCCAACCAGTAATTCCACACATATCAGATGATCCTTATCGTTCGGTTGAAGCAGCAGGTAACGGACCGCGTAACGCTTCAAGCCGTTTGGCCAGGTCAATCAATTGCAGCTCGCTGTCGCGGCGCCCCATGATCTGTAAGGCAAGGGGTGCCTTGCCGTCGGCACTGAGGATGATCGGCAAGGTGATGGCCGGCAGGCCGCTGAAACTGGCCAACGGGGTGAAGCCGATTTTTTGCCCGTAGTCCGGGTCGGTCGGGCACGGAATGGTCGAATCCCCCGGCTGTGGGTTGCGGATATCGAAAGGCCGGCAAGGGTCGATGGGGAACACCACGAAGTCCACCGCGGCGTCCTCGAAGCAGCCTTCGATCCCAGCCCGTACCGAGTGCATACGCTCGATTATCTGCAGGTGCTCGCTGTCTGTAACACCGGCGCCAACGTCAAGAGCCGCCTGGGTCGACCAATGCAGTTCGGTATCGAATACATCACGCCAGACCTTCGAAGCCAGCCATGCGTCCCGGGCACACAACTGCCAGGCGGCACCGCGGCAGTCCCACAGTTCAGGCAACTGCATGGCGACTTGAGGCATGTTCAGGTCGGCCAGCAGGCTTTTGGCCTGCCTCATCATGTCAAGCATCGGTGTGCTGGTGACGCCCTCGTCGATGTGGCTCAACACGCCAATCCGGTAGGTGTCCGCCAGCGGTCTCTGCTGGCCCAGGTGTTGCTCCAGGCCGAGCCTGGGCATCAGGAAATCCAGGTCATCGGCGGTGCGGGTGACCCAGCCCAGCGCATCCATGGAGGGTGATAGCGGAAATACGCCGTCCAGATTGGAAGCCTTGTGGGTCATGCGCAGCCCGACCATGCCGCAATGGGCCGCGGGCCAACGCACGGAGCCAAGCACATCGGTGCCCAAGGAGATATCGCACAAGTGGGCGGCCACCGAGACCGCCGAACCGGTGCTGGAGCCCGACGGGTCAATGGAGGGGTACAACGGATTACGGGCACCACAGCCAAAGCCGATATTGAGTTCGGTGGTCGCGACCTTGAACAGGGTGCGCACCTCGGGATGCAAACCACACAAGGCGCTGGCCGAAACTTCGGGGTAGTGGCGATAGCTGCGCAGCCCCAGGCGCGTCGGCATGCCCGCCACGTCGACCGTATCCTTGACCCCCAGGCGGAACATTGCACTGTCGTCGATCACACTCGCCACCAGGCAACGGTATTGGTTGTCGGCCCAGCCGGCCCAGTGGTTGTACTGTCGGGCCCACTGTTGTTGTAGTTGGGGCTGTTCCTGCAGCAAGCGATGGCGTTGGCGTAACGGCAACTTGAGAAAGTCCGGCATGGCCTCGGCTTGCTCACCACTACTCGCGTGGCCGGACAGGTAAGCGGTAATGCTCTGCTCTGCAATACGGGTGTTCATAACACTCAATTCCCTGTTTGCTGGATAGCCCAAGCCTGCGGCTTGCCGCTGGCCGACAACGGCAAATACTCGACGCGCCGGATCTGCACCGGCTTGGGAAAATGGACGCCCAGGCGTTCGATAGCCAAGGTAATGCTCGCCTCACTGAGGGTCGGCGAGCTGAACAGCACTTCATAGGCCTCGCCGCGCAACTCATCGCGCAGGGGCACACAGGTGAGGTGCTGGCACTGGGTCGCGGCACCCAGTTCGGCGCGCAGGACGCCCAGGTCCTGGCGCACGCCATTGATTTTTATCAGTTGGCTGGCGCGGCCCAACCACTGGAACTGCTCGCGGTCCCCGGCCAGGATCCAGTCATCGCTCTGGTGGGTCAGCGCCGCCACCCGGTTCCCTGCGGCCCTGGCGATCCGCAGGCTGTGGACCTTGAGGCGCGACTCGACGCCAATCGGGCTGAGCAATGAAACATCCTCGAATACCGTCCAGGGCATGCTCGCCTCGGCGATGGGGCGATGGGCAATGGCACCGGTCTCGGTCGAACCGAGGATCTCGACAAAACGCACATTGCCCCCGGCAAAACGATTGACCACCTCGTACGCCTTGGACGGTAACGTCGAGGCGCTATGCAGTACCAACACCGGCACCTGCGGGGCCAGGCGCTTGAGTAAAGAGGGGAGCAATGTCCAGGTGCTGGCAATACACAGGATGACCGTAGGCCCCGTGACTTGCAGGTCCGGCAGCACCAGTTTTTCCAGGGAGCACCGTTGCAGCCGCGCCTTGGTCACGTCGGCCCCCACCTGCCCCAGAATCATGCCGTAGCTGTGTTCAGTGGGCGCAAACGACAAGATATCGGTAACGCCCGGAGCCCATGCCCCCAGGATCATCCGCGCCTCCTGCTCCATTTGCCACCGGGTGCGGACCCACTGGCGCGGCGCGCTGGTGGACCCCGAGGTGCTGAAAACGTGTTCCAGGCTCATCGCTTACATAGCCTGCAAGGTAACGTTATCTTCCAGGCGTTCTTTGACAAACTGCTCCATCTTTTCCAGGGTCTCGAACCAGTAGCGGACGTCATCGCCCACATAGTCCACCTCGATCCCGAAGCGCTCTTCAATGGTGGTCACCACTTCTACGGCCATCAGGCTGTCAAAGCGCTCACCGATAAAGTCACGAAAGCTCTGGTCAACGCCGATGGTGCGGACTTCAGGCCCAAGCAAGGTCTCTAGTGCTGAACGAATATCTTCTTTTACAGAGTTGGAGTTGATCATGTTATTAACCCTTTATGGCTGCGTTATTCAGAGCTTCGCCTGTGGAATAGAAAACACTTTCAGGGAAAACATCTTCGTACTGCAGGTAGAAAAATACATCGGCAAACTGGGCATTAAAAAAATTGAACAGTTGCGTGGCGAAATCCTTGCGAAAAAACTGATCGCGGCTGGCCGCGATTGATGCACGAATAAAGAACACACGACTCTTCTTCGAGTCGCCATGATTAATCGGCATCGAAAGACCGGCGCTGAATACACTGTCTTCATCCAGCGCACTAAAAATCACCATACAGTGAGCGGGGTCAAGTCCATGGCCTTTGAGTTCACGGGCAACTTTCAAGGCGATTTTTTTCTTTTCACTTATTCCAAGAAAACCGGAACGAATATTGATCGTCGGCACAACAGCCTCTCAAGACAAATATAAGTGGGGAAGTACATCCAGGCGCCCCTGGAACCATTGCCTTAATAAACTTCCCAGGCACGTAGAGAGCGCGTCTTGCCCCTCGCGATACATCGGTGACCAGGCGTATCCGCTGGCAGTCTCAACCTTCTCCAGGAAATACAACACGTGGGCGCGGTCCACCTCCAGATCAAAGGCACTGGAGGCAGCCATGGCTTCGTAAGTGCTCAGCAGGTCCGGAATGCGGTTGCCGATATTGGCAAAACCACCCTGCTTGACCTTGTGCCGCAGGAGCAGAGCCTGCATCGCGCCCCCGTTGCCGTGCCCCAGGTACCGGAGGCACTTGAGCGCCTGGATACTGGAGCGAAGCGTTGGCGTGCCGTCAGGAAAGTTTCCGTAGGTCGGCGGCTCCTGGGTGATGGCGCACCGCCGGATAAAGTGCTCCAACTGAGCGCAGTCGACACCGTTATTGCTACCCAACATGGCCATGATCGACACGGCTGAGGCCGTCGAAACCATGTCCGAGCCGCGCCCCTCCCAGAAGCCGAAACCGCCATCAGGGTTCTGGATCCGGCCCAGCCAGGCGAGCACAGCCTGTCGGCCTTGCACAGCATCACGCAACGCTCCGGCAGCCAAGGCCCAGGCGGTGCAGCGCACTTCCGCGCCCCGGCCCGGCATGTACATCACTCCGGCTTCGTTGGGCAGTTGGCATCCCTCGATCCAACGCACCGCCGAGTCGCGGTCCTGGGGGGCGAGAGTTCCGCCCAACACGGTGGCCGCTGTGGTCAACACGTCAGCCGCCGCGCTTTTTTCACGGTAGGTGTAGCCGCCATTGTCGACATAAAGACGCTGGATAAACTGGCTGACACCCTGGGCCAGCCCGCTGACATCCTGACCCAGGGCCTTGAGCGACCCCACCGCACAAAACACCGCCCACACGTCTTCACAATCGTAGCCTTGCCAACGCACGAAACCGCCGCCTGGGCCACGCAACGAATCAATCCATGCCACGCAACGGGCACTGTGCAGCGGGCTGGTACCCAGTGCCGCCAGGGTCGCGGTCGTGCGATAGGTCGCCCACAGGCAAGGCGTATCCGCCGCTTCACTGAAGCGGAAACCGCCGCATTCAAGCTGCTGGGCCTGCATCCACTGGACCAGTCGGTCCATGTCCCATGTCGGTACCCACGCGCCTTGCTGGCTAAGGGCTTTCCAAGCCATCACCCCATAAAAACAGGCGCGCACGTCGGCTTTGTTGCGCCGGGCAAACGCCGGAGACCAACTGAGACCGCCGCTTTCACATTGCAGCCCGCTGAGCCAATCGAGCAGCTCCGCCGGCTCTTTTACTTCGCCATGACAGACATTGATCAAGGTGCGTACGGCATAGTGGGTAGCCCACACGTCTGCGCCCTGGCCCGCGCACATGGCATAGGCGTGGCCGTCCCAAAGGCTGTCCAGCCAGGACTCGGTCTTTTGCGTCCCCCGTTCCTGCGCGCCAAGGTCGTTGAGGGTTTCTGTGCAGTAAAAAGTCGCCCAGGCATCTGAAGGCATGCCTTTGCTCCAGGCATAGCCACCATCGCGGTTCAGCCGGGACTCGATGTAGCGGCAGATCTGCGGCCGGTCGACGCTTTGCAACTGGTCGACCCAGGCCAGGCTGCGAATAGCGGCATAGGTGCACCACAAGTCCGGCTGGCCGCTGACCACCGCGTTCCCCGCGGGAAAACGTGGTGCGATCTGGCTCAAAGCATTCATTGCTGGCCACCGACAAAACGCAGGTTGGTTTTTTTCCAGCTCTTCTGCGAGGCCCCGCTTTTGCTGACCGCCGCCAGGTTGTTGACGAACAGAATCTTGTCCCAATCCAGCTTGATCCGCTCCTGGGAACACTCGCGCAACGCGTCGGCGAGCCCCGCCTCCAAGTCGTTGTCCCAGACAACGTCGCGTTCCAGGATCAGACTGGCACGATCCGTCTGGCGGTCCACCTCGATCAGGTAGCCGGTGGCGTTGCTGTTGCCGTAGACGATTTCTTCGATCTTGCGGATTTCAAGATCTACCCCGGACACTATTACCGCGTCCGAATCGCGACCGTTGACCATCATCGTCGGCCCCGGCAATCCCGGCGCGCACTGGGACGTGATGGTCACGCTGTCGCCAGTGTCCAGGCGCAGCAGGGGACGGGCGTACAGATTCAGCGGGGTGACCACCAAGCGCCCGGTGGCGCCATCACTCAGGGGCACGATCTGGCCATTGGCTGTCACCAGTTCGAAATAGTTGGTGGCCGTGGTCAAGCGCTGGACCTTGCCCTGGGTGACAGCGGCCAAGGTACCGGTTTCGGTGCTGCCATAGCTGGCGTCGTGGATATCACAGGCCCACCACTGAGCCAGCTTTTCCCGGAACGGCCGGGTGTTGACCTCGCCCAGCAACATGATCGCCTTGATGGACTCGCTGACGCGTTCGAGCATCTGCCGCTGCTTCAGGTAGCGGGTCAATTGCACCAATACCCCCGGGGCGATAAAGATCACTGTCGGGCGGTAGGTCTCGAACATTTTGCACAGGCGCTCCCAGTCGGTGATACCGGTAGTAAAGGGATAGGCCCGCACGTGGGAAACATCGAGGTATTCGCAAACATTGGCGATCAAGTCGCCGACTGGGACGATATCCGAAGGCATCAGATTGGCCACCCGCGAGCCGGGCTCGATGACATGGCGCCAGTGGAAGGCTACCGAAACGGCGTTCCAGATGATGTCTTCTTTCAGCCGTGGGCTGGGGGTGGGCTCGCCGGTGGTGCCCGTGGTCGCGTAATACTTGGCGGCCTGGCCGTAATCGACGGTGCAGAACGCGCGCGGAGAGCCCTTCAGGCTGGCCTTGGGCGTCAACTCCAAGGCCTGGAACCCGGCAAAACTGTACTCACCCAGGGACCGGTAGAACTCGCTGTGGCAGGCACGCGCCCACACGGCTTGAAGTTTGTGCTCATAGAAAGTGGCGTCGGGGATCAACTCCCCATGACGCAGGATTTCGCGTTCGGCGCCCTGCAAAATCCCATAGTAATGATCGTTGTGAACTAACATTAACCCGCCCTCTTTCTTTAAACAGCGAGAATTGGCGAGTCGACGGACAAAGTAAAATACTTTCGCGGTCTGTTTGTAAGAGCCTGCAGATATCAGAGAGAAAGCCCAACTACTTGTTGGCGACCTGGCGGTATCTGTTAGTCGCATCGTCGCGGGCCCGCCAATACGCTAATCACCTGCACAATACAATCAACCTAAAAAACAGCTCATCGAACGTGAATCAATTTTTCATCAATAATTCATTAGCACCTGCCAAAAGTATTAAACAGAGACTTTTATAGTATTTCCCATCGTAGTTTTACCACCGCACTATCACCGCCACCTCAGAAGAACTAGTCCCGAACATAACATCTGCTGCCCTCTAAAGTCGGCGCCGACTTACTGTATTTGCACCGGCTGAATCCTCGATTGCTGTACCGACAAGGAGACGCTGAATGCTGACGACGCACAAGCACATCCACGCCACCGTCACTGGCTGGACACCCGAAACCTGGCGCTCGTGCACTGCCCTGCACCAGCCCACCTACCCTTGCCCCACCGAACACCGCCAAGCCTTGCAAACGCTGGCCAGGCGACCGGCCCTGGTGTGTGCCGACAAAATCCTGCAACTCAAGGTATTGATCGCCCAGGCCCAGGACGGCGAGCGCTTCATCCTGCAGGGCGGCGATTGCGCCGAGTCCTTTGATCAGTGCTCCAGCAAAGCGGTGACACAGCAGATAAAAGTGCTACAGCAAATGGCCCAGATACTGATGCAGCGCCTGCACATGCCAGTGGTGTGCCTGGGACGCCTGGCCGGGCAATATGCCAAGCCACGCTCCAGCGGCAGTGAAACCCAGGGGCAGAAAACCCTGCCGGTGTACCGCGGAGATATCGTCAACGGCAGTGCGTTCACCCACGAGGAGCGTCGCGCGGACCCTCAACGCTTGCTGCAGGCTCATGCCCACTGCGCCTCGACGCTCGGGTTTGTCCGGGCACTCTATGAAACCGGTGTCGATGACCTGCTCAAGCCCGCTCACTGGGCCACCGAGTGGATCAATGCGCTGCCCGAACGAGAAGACTTCCACCGCACCGTCCAGGACGTACAGCACTCCTCACACTTCATGGCGTCCCTGGCCGGTAGCGATGCGGATAAATTCCTGCATCGAGAGACCTTTTTTTCCCACGAAGCGCTGCTGCTGGACTACGAGCACGGCCTGACCCGGCAAGTGCCTGGTTTCGACGGTTGGTTCAACCTGTCCACCCACTTCCCATGGATCGGTAAACGTACCGCCGAGCTGGACGGTGCCCACGTGGAGTATTGCCGGGGTATTCGTAACCCGCTGGGAGTCAAGGTCGGGGCCGAAGTCACCCCCGAAGCCTTGCTGGCCCTGATCAACCGGCTCAACCCGCATAACGAGCCCGGGCGGCTGACCCTGATTCACCGCATGGGCGCCGAGCACCTGCGGGAAAAACTACCGGCCCTGCTCAACGCCGTCCATCGCTCGGGGGCCAAGGTGCTATGGCTGTGCGACCCCATGCATGGCAATACCGAAACCCTGGCTTGCGGCACCAAGACCCGGCGCTTCGAACAGATCATGACGGAGATCGAAGAGGCCTTCAGCGTCCACCGCGAACACGGCACCCGCTTGGGCGGCCTGCACCTGGAGTTGACGGGCGACGACGTCACCGAATGCCTGGGGGGAGCACGCAACCTGCAGCCCGATGACCTGTCTCGACGTTATCTGAGCAAGGTCGATCCGCGCCTCAACTACGAACAGTCCCTTGAACTGGCGCTGCGGGTTGCGCACCTGGAGCACGCGCCTCGCTGAGGTGCACCTGCCCTTTTCCTAAAACTTGAGTTCCTATGCCAGCCGTCATCTACATTTTTTCGCTCTGCACCTTCACTTTCGGCCTGTCCGAATTCGTCGTCGCCGGCCTGGTGTCGGCGATCTCCATGGACCTGCACGAATCCATCGCGCAAGTCGGCTCGACCATCGCGGCCTACGCCCTGGGCGCGGCGATTGGCGCCCCGCTGCTCACGGCAATGCTGGCCACCTGGCGCGACAAGTCAGTGCTGCTGCTGACCCTCGCCGTGCTCGCCGTCGGTAGCGTGGCCATCAGCCTGGCACCGAACATCGTGACCTTGTACGGCGTGCGCTTCATCATCGGCCTGGCCCATGGGGTGTTCATGGCCGTGGCATCCAATGCCGCGGTCAAACTGGTCGACCCGATGCGCGCCGGGCGGGCATTATCCCTGGTGTGGATGGGCCTGACCCTGTCCATCGCCTTCGGCGTTCCTATCGGTACCTTCTTCGGCAGCTACTGGTCGTGGCGCGTGGTGTTCCTGGCCATCGGCGGCTTGGGCCTGATCAGCACCATTGGCCTGGTGCTGCTGATGCGCCTTCAACCTGCGCCCCAGCCCCACGAACACCAGGGCATCAAACAAGGCCTCACCGCTCTCTTTCATCGCGAACTACTGATGGCTGCCACGATCGCCATGCTGGTGAGCGTGGCCACCTTTTCGTTCTTTACCTTCGTTTCGCCATTTCTGCTGGATATCACCCGTATCCAACCGCAGGTTCTGAGCTTCGCCATGCTGCTGTTCGGCGTCTGCTCCATTCTCGGCAACTTGCTGGGCGGCCATCTTGTGGATGCCTTCGATGTCGACCGGTGCCTGCTTGGCGGGCTGACGGCCTTAATGCTGAACCTGTTGGGTCTGTACCTGTGGGGGGATTCGAAGATCGTCACCTTGACGCTGGTCGGGCTGCTGGGGGTGGTGTTCTTTGCCATCGTCACCATGTCGACCCTGCGTTTGTTGCGCCTGGCGAACCAATACATCCCGCAATCCAGTGCAGTGGCTTCGGGACTTAATATCGCTTCGTTCAACCTTGGCACGGCATTGAGTGGCATAGGCGCGGGCTGGGTGATTACCCATGTGGGACTGGCGTATATACCGATTGCGGGAGCAGGCGCGGCGTTGGTTGCCATTGCCATGCTAGGCCTGCAAATGAGGACAGGACGAGGGGTAGAAGCGGCTCTGCCTATCTCTATATCAACGCCGAGAGCATGCGCTGAGACAAAACAGCGATTGCCTGATGAAACCCTGTGAGAAGTGCTCATCTGAAATAGAAGAGACCCAATTCTAGGGGGCTATTGGCACAACGCACTGCCAAGAACGCGCCACTGCAAATGTCATCTGCAACACACAAAAAAACCGCCTGGCCGCTAGTGCGGTTTTTTTGTTGCCTGCGATTTAATACCTACAGGCTTTACGCCGCCACAGCCGAAACTGGATACTTTCATGCATGCCGCGCCAGGCCCGGTAAACACCTGAGGGTTGTTTATCGCGCAGCTCAACCGTCTAGCCTTTACCCAACTTTCAGCAAGGTAGTTATTTCATGACCCGGTACTTGTTCTGCACGCTATTAATGCTGACAGCGCTGCTCAGTGGATGCGCCACGACGATGGACGTCGCGATCAACGCAACCCCGGATCCGGACTATCACTTTGACCGGCAAGCCCCCGTACTGGTGACATCGGCAAACGGCAGCGACGAAAACGCTCTCAATGCCCGCTACTACCTGCGCGACATGGTCAGCGCGCTGAAGGACCAGGGTTTTCGCGAGGTGTTTACCGACACCAACAAGCCCAAGCATCATGCGCCGATCAAAATGACCGTCACCCTGGATATTGGCAGCCGCCAGAAGACTTACCGCTATGTCGCCACCGACTACGGGCAAGTGCCGACCAGCACGTCCACCGTGTGCAAGAACAGTAAGAAAAAAGACGACCGAATGGTCTGCACCAGCACGCCGAACACCACCTACGGCCCGGTAGGCAGTTCGGAACGAACCGGCTACACCACCCTCACCACCTTCACCGCCACCGCGCGGGATGAAGCGAGCAAGCGCGCGGTGTACCTGCTGCGCGTGACGTCCTACAACGACGACTGCCAGGCCGCCAAGGTCGAAGCCTTTGTGGTGCAGCAAGGCTTGCAGAACCTGAACTTCCAGGACCGTGTGCAACGCAATTACACCGTTACGATGCCTGAAGGGTACCGCTGCAAATAGTTCGTTCATGAGCTACAGGTAGCTCAGGGTAAAGGTCACTTCGCAGTCAACCGTTGCGGCCCCAGGCCAGGATCGACTGCACACCAATATTGCTAATAGCAATTATTATCATTTAAGCTGCGCGCAAAATATCCTCCCCCCGCATCACTAAAAATAATCAAGGAGTTGCGATGCCCTTTGCACGCGAGCCAGGTTCATGGGTGAAGGCACTCAGCCTTGCCCCCTTCGGATTCGTTTCGATGCTTGTCCCCGTCGCCGTCGCGGCCGAGGAGAAAGGCCAACTCGAACTGCCCAGCCAAAGTATTACGGCGACGGCTTCCGAAGAAACGGCAAACGGCCCGGTCCAAGGCTATGTCGCCAAGCGCAGTACAACAGGCGCCAAGACCGACACCCCGATCACCGAAATCCCTCAGTCGATTTCCGTGATCAGCGCCGACCGCATGCGCGACCAGGGCGCACTGACCGTGCAGGACGCACTGCGTTATGTTTCCGGGGTGCGGGCCGAACCCTTTGGGCTCGATAGCCGGGGAGACTGGTCGAAAGTGCGAGGCAGCGCGCCCGCCCTGTTCCTTGATGGTTTACAGCAGAGCTTCGGCAGTTACACCAACATCCGCACCGACCCCTTCACCCTCGAACGCCTTGAAGTACTCAAGGGCCCCGCGTCGATGCTGTATGGGCAGAGCCCGGTGGGCGGCCTGATCAACCAGGTCAGCAAACGCCCCAAAGCCGAGCAACACACCGAGCTGCAACTGCAATACGGCAATTACAACCGCAAGCAAGTCGCGGTGGACACCACGGGCGCCCTCAACCCAGAAGGCACCTTGCTGTATCGGCTGGTGGCTATTCAACGCGACAGCGACACTCAGGTTGATCACGTCAAAGATAACCGTCAGGTCCTGATGCCATCGCTGACCTGGCGCCCCAACGAGGATATCGACTGGACCGTGATGGCTAACATCCAGCGCGATGACAGCGGCTCCACCACACAGTTTTTCCCACATAAGGGCACCCTCTGGAACGCGCCGTACGGTCGGTTCCACAGCAACCGCTTCGCCAGCGAGCCAGGGTTTGACGAGTACGACAGTGACCAGACAGCCCTGACCTCGCAATTCTCGTGGCACCTGAACGATACGTGGACGCTGCGCCAAAACCTGCGCTGGCAGAAAAGCAAAGTCAGCTACCAGTCGGTCTACGCGAAATTTGCAGCAAAACCACTCTTTAAACCCGATAACCAGACCCTCGACCGCGTCTATTACGTGTCCAAGCCAGAGGTCAAAGTCTGGGTCGCCGACCAGAACGTCGAGGCCCGGTTTGATACCGGCCCACTGCAACACACCCTGCTGCTGGGGGGCGACTACCAGCATGCGGTCACCAACCGGGACAGTGCCAGCGGCGCGGCAACACCACTGAACATGTACAACCCGGTGTATGGCACCTTTGATCCGTCAATCATTCGCCTCACCGCAGACCCGGAACAACGGGTCATGCAACAAGGGCTCTATGCCCAGGACCAGATCAAATACGAACAGTGGTTGCTGACCCTGGGCCTGCGCAAGGATTGGGCCACCAGCCAGACCCAAGGCAAAACCCGGCAAAAGGACGACAAGGTGACCGGCCGCGCGGGCCTGACCTACCTGTTCGACAACGGCATTGCGCCCTACGTGAGCTACAGCGAATCATTCCAGCCGCAAATCGGCCTCAACCAGCGCACGCTTGAACCCTACGTACCGCTCAAGGGCAAACAGTGGGAACTGGGCGTGAAATATCAGCCGGTTGGCAGCAGCAGCCTCTACACCGCAGCGGTGTATGACATCCGCGAGCAGAACCGCCGCATGCCCGACCCCGTGGATCCGATGAACACCCTGCAAAGTGGTGAGACCCGCGCCCGTGGGCTGGAGCTTGAAGCACTGGTAGCCGTCACACCCGACTGGGACCTGATTGGCACCTACAGCTACACCGACACCACCGTCCTCAACGGCTCACCGGCAGAACAAGGCAAACGCCTGGCCAGTGTTCCCGAAAACATGGCCTCGGTATGGAGCCAGCATCGATTCAGCATCGGTGACATTCCCGGGTTCAGTGTCGGTGCGGGTGTTCGCTATGTGGGGACCAGTTGGGATGGCGCTGACCGGGTGAAGACGCCGTCTTCAACCTTGCTGGACGCGATGCTGGGGTACCGCTACCAGAACTGGAACATGACCCTCAACGCAACCAATCTTGAAGACAAGACCTACTACACAACATGCCTGGCGCGAGGCGATTGCTTCATCGGCAACCGTCGTACGATCGTTGGTACGTTGGCCTACAACTTTTGATTGCGCTGTAAGCCAGAACAACTGATCACGGCACACGGAACACCAGCAGCGGGTTGTCATTGAGCCGCCCATTGAACGCTGGAGCCAGGTGCTCCAGCGGCGTGCCGTGTAGCAGTTGGGTTTCCTTGCGCGCGACGATGACCCAGGACGAGCGCGGCAGCGCGTTCAGTTGCGCAAGGTCGTCGCGCCCGATAAACAGCGGCTGTTCGTCGTGGTCCAGGTTCATGATGTAGCGAATGGCCCAGGTGTCCTTGCCGAGGTTGAGAAACACCAACTGCCCGGGATTCTCGGCCCGCAGGGTTTCCACGGCGCCCACGAAGTTTTTCGTGTCAAATTGCAGGTCCTTGGCCGGCTCCACGACCATCACCAGCACCAGCCATTGGGTGGCCAACGCGATCAGGCTGAGCACCACCAATCGCTGCGCGACGCAACCACGCAGACGACGCCAGGCAACGACCGCCGCCAGTTGCAGGGCAATCAACAGTGCAATCAATCCCGGCACCGAGACATCGGGCCAGTAGCCGTGTTTGCTCCACAGTTGCCGGCAGACCAATACCACGACAACCCCCAGCAGCGGCAGGATCGCCACCAGCCACTCATAGCCCCGACGCACGCCAAGCAGCCAGCCTCGGGCCTGAAGCAGGCCATAGGCCGCCACAGCGGCAAACATCGGAACCATAGGCACGATGTAGTACGCGCGCTTGAAGTTCGGCACCGACAGCCCCAACAGAATCATCAAGCCACAACCGCCCAGGCGCAGCATCAACCGCACATCCGCCTCATCATGACGCGCCGACCATGTATGGCGCAGGGCAATCAACGTCGCCAGCGCCAACGGTATCACCGGGAAATAGCGATACAGGCTCAGCTTGAAGTAGAAGTAAAACGGCTCGCCACTTTCATCAAGACGACCGGCCACCTGCATCTTCTGCACCTCATCGGCAAACCCATCGCCCCCGCTGATCCGCGCCAGCTTCAAGAGCACCCACCAACAGGCAGCCAGCAGGATCAGTCCGATCACCCCGTGGGCAATCACCTTTTTCAGCAGGCCAATCTTCTCTTCTCGCGAGCGCGCAGGCCCCAGCGCCCAGTACACACAAGCAACCCCACAGACCTCGATCAGCCCCAGAGGACCACGAATGGCAAACGCCGCCACGAACAGGGGAAAGATTGCGTATTGGCGCAGCCGCGACCCCAGGCGCTCACCGGTGTGCAGCAGGTAGAAACAGCCCAGGCACAATAAAGAGACCATTTGATCCAGGCAGACCGAGCGCGACTTCTCCAGCAACTGGGCAGTCAATGCCGTCAGTAACACTGTCAGCAACGCCCAGGCTCGCCCGCAAGGCACCAGCAAACGGTAGACCAGCGCCATCACCCCAGCCGAAGCCAGGGCGGTGGGCATGACGTTAGCCAGGTCGTTAGGCGCGCCGAACAGCCGAGCGAAGAGCAGGCTGAAATAGGTCGCGGTGCCTGGGTAATCCGGGTAAGGCTCACCGTAGGTGGTGGGGAAGAGGCTGGCGCCGTGGCGAAACATTTCCTGCAGGAACACCGCCCAACGCCCGTCAAACCCTTGCGGCTGCTGATCCCAGATACCTGCTGTAAACAGCAGTAGGGCCACCAGGAAAACACCCAGGGCCTCCAGACGAAAACGCGTGCGGTGTTCCATGGTTCAACCTGCCAGGCCGGGGGAATGCTGGCGTATATTGCCGACAGTACGCCTGAATCACGCCTGAACCAAATGCAACATTCCCCGCACCCAGTTGCATTTAAAGATCACGAGCCTTTGTCCGTCGATTTTGTTAGCGTCAACTTCCAATAAAAACTGCGCACGGGTCACCAAACCCCATCGAAAGCGCATGGACCGAGGCCCGTCATGAACCTGCCCACCCGCCTTCACCCCGAGGCATTCCGCGAGCCCGCCGCCGACAGCTACCCCATCGGCGGTTTCACCTGGCGGCATATCCGCACGGATGCCAAGCGCCCGGTGGTGATCATCAACGCCGCCACCTCGGTGCGCTGCCGTCACTATTCGCGTTTTGCCGACTACCTGTTTGCCAACGGTTTTGACGTCATCACCTACGACTATCGCGGCATCGGCGAATCACGCAGCGGCTCATTGCGCGGGTTCAAGGCCTCGTGGTCAGACTGGGGCCGGCTGGATTTCGAGGCAATCATGCAGCGCGCGCAGCGGGAGTTTGTCGGGCAGCCCATTGATGTGGTCGGCCACAGTTTTGGCGGTTGCGCGGCCGGGCTTGGCGCATCGGGTGCAGCCATCAGGCGGCTGGTCACGGTGGGCGCGCAGTTTGCGTACTGGCGTGACTACCAGGCGAATGGCCGCTGGCGGATGTTGGCCAAGTGGCACTTGGTGATGCCGCTGGTGACGGCCGTGTGCGGGTATTTCCCAGGCAAGCGCCTGGGTTGGCTGGAAGACACGCCAGCCGGGGTGGTGCGTGACTGGAGCAGCCCCACGCCCACCTACCAGACACGGCCCAGTGGGCGCGCCTTGGGCGAGCTGCCCTTTGCCCGGGTGAAGGCACAGATCCTGGCGATCAGCATTACCGACGACCCGTTTGGCACGGTACCAGCCATTGAACGTCTGCTGGACTACTTCCACGCCAGCGAGCGCCTGCACTTGCGGATTGCGCCGACGGATATTGGCGAAGAAGCCGTCGGGCATTTCGCATTTTTCCGCAGTGAATATCAGGATCGCTTATGGCCGATTGCGCTGACCTGGCTGCAGCACGGCCAGCTCGCGGCCGACACACCGGGGGCACGCCTGTAGAAACCCTTGGGATTTCGCCAGACCTGCGCTTCAATACGCCACCCAGATCCTGAACCAAGGACGTGAGCCCATGGCTTCGCCAGACAAGCAGCAAAAACGTGCCCAACGGGCAAAAGCCAAGGCCAAGCAGAACCGCACCCAGCGCGCCAATGCACCCAAGCAGGATGCGTTTGCCGACGACGACGAGCGTATTGACCTTGAATCGGTAGATTTGACCGAACTGTTCGTGGAGATGCGCGAGGCCGGCGAGACCAGCCAGCAGGCGCTGTGTGCGGCCTTCCTGGCGCACCCGTTGCTGGCGTTGGTGCTGGAGCAGGAAGGCGAAGAAAACGCCACTGACTTTATCCTGGCGGCGCTGATCGAGTATCGGCAGTGGTCCACCCATAGCGATGATGAAGCAGCAGCGTTGGCGTGGATTGAATCGCCAGCGTTCCAGGCCGACTACGTGGCGGCGTCGCAAGCACTGACCCATTCGCAAGATTGATACAAAACCCATGTAGGAGTGAGCTTGCTCGCGAAGAACTCAAGAACAACGCGTTTATTCAGGCTGTACGCGTTATCGTTGACGTTTTTCGCGAGCAAGCTCGCTCCTACAGTGTTTCGTGGCGTTAGCAGCAAGGCTTCAACTGATCAGTTAAGCACCGCAGCCCCGAGGCGCCGGCTCGCCACCAGCAACCCCGCCGCCACCACCAGCAAACTCAAGACACCGGTCGCGATGATCTCCACCCGGTGCGCCTCCTGGAACAGCATGATGGTCAACGCGCCGACGATAAACACGATCACCGCGTAGGTCAGGCCCGGGAACAGCCACATCTTGAAGGCAATTTTCTCGCCCGCTGCCGTACGTTTCTGACGCATGCGCAGTTGCGATACCGCAATCACCAGGTACACCAGCAGCGCAATCGCGCCGGAGCTGGCCAGCAGGAACTCAAACACCGCAGCCGGTGCCACGTAGTTGGCAAACACCGCGAGGAATGCCGCGCCTGTGGACAACATCACCGCCCAGTAAGGCGTGCCACTCTTGTTGGTGCGCTTGGCCACCGCCGGAGCATCACCACGACGCCCCAGGGAGAACAGCATGCGCGACGCGGTGTACAGCGCCGAGTTCAGGCAACTGGTCACAGCGACCAAGACCACCAGGTCGACAATCAGCTTGGCATTCGGGATGCCCATGCGCTCCAGCACGGTCTGATAGGAACCGACGGCCGCGAGCGTAGGATCGTTCCACGGCACCAAGGCCACAACGATGAAGATCGATACCAGGTAGAACAAGCCGATCCGCCAGATCACCGAGTTGGTGGCCTTGGTGATCTGCTGGCCCGGGTTTTTCGATTCTGCGGCCGCAATGGTCACGATCTCGGTGCCCATGAACGAGAACATGGTGGTCAGGATTGCCGCCAACACCGCGCCCATACCGTTGGGCAAAAAGCCCTGGGTGTCGAACAGGTGCGAAACGCCGCTGACCTGGCTGCCCGGCAAAAGGCCGAAAATCGCCAGCACGCCGAGAATCACAAAACCGATGATCGCCACCACTTTAATCAGCGCAAACCAGAACTCGAACTCGCCGTAGTTCTTCACGCTGAACAGGTTAGTAGCGGTCAGCAGCAAGGTAATGACCAGGGTAAAAGCCCAGATCGCCACGTCGGGGAACCAGGCATGCAGGATGGTCGCGGCGGCGTTGGCTTCCAGGGGAATCACCAGCACCCAGAACCACCAGTACAGCCAGCCGATGGTGAAGCCGGCCCAATGCCCGATCGCCCGGTCGGCATAGGTGGAAAAAGAACCGGTGTCGGGAGACGCGACGGCCATCTCGGCCAGCATGCGCATCACCAGCACCACCAGCGTACCGGCCGCCGCATAGGCCAGCAGCACGGCGGGCCCGGCTGCCGCAATCGCGTGGCCGGAGCCGACAAACAGACCGGCGCCGATCACACCGGCAATCGACAACATGGTGACATGTCGCGGTTTGAGCCCCTGTTCGAGGTCATTGGAGCTTTGCGTACGACTCATTGACACACCTTTGCGAGGAATTGCGAATACGGTCCGCCCGGCCTGCCGTGTTTCGTGAAAATAAACAAACGGGGCGTTCTTTATTTCTTACGCAAGATTTGCGCCAAAATGTAACAAACTCAAGGTTGATGCGGGCTGTAGGGAAATTCCTAACTGATCGCAAGTCATTGAGATTGCTGGCAATCCGCCACAGCGTTACCCGCCGACTCACTTCAAGAACGAATCAGCGCACCAAAAACACACACAAAAAGTAAGTGACGCCCAATTAAAGGGCTGATAGGCACCGTTTACCCGTTTAACCCTTCCAACACCCGGCCAAAGCTGGCACCATCGCGCCCTTTTTTACGCGACTGCCACGGGTTTATCGGTTAAAACGGCTGTTCGGTTGTTGATGGCGCGACACGCTGCTGTGCCGATGCGACAACCTGTCACACACCGTCTGTTTAACGCCCGTGGCGCTGTTGGCTGTCATCCGGACGCTATGCTAGCTTGGCGCCACGCCAGGAAGGCGACCCAACAGCAGGAACGCAATGAACACAATGAGGACCGCACATGGCTTTGGCCGCGCCCGCGCTTGAAATCCGCAACTTGCATAAACGCTATGGTGAGCTGGAGGTGCTTAAAGGCATCTCGCTGACCGCTCGCGACGGCGATGTGATCTCGATCCTGGGCTCCTCCGGTTCCGGCAAGTCCACGTTCCTGCGCTGCATCAACCTCTTGGAAAACCCGCACCAGGGCCAGATCCTGGTGGCCGGCGAAGAGCTCAAGCTCAAGGCCGCGAAAAACGGCGAACTGATGGCCGCCGACGGCAAGCAGATCAATCGCCTGCGCAGCGAAATCGGTTTTGTCTTCCAGAACTTCAACCTCTGGCCCCATATGAGCATCCTCGACAACATCATCGAGGCCCCACGCCGCGTGCTCGGCCAAAGCAAGGCCGAAGCCATCGAAGTGGCCGAGGCGCTGCTGGCCAAGGTCGGCATCAGCGACAAGCGCCACGCCTACCCGGCGCAATTGTCCGGCGGCCAGCAACAACGCGCCGCGATTGCCCGTACCCTGGCAATGCAACCTAAAGTCATTCTGTTCGATGAGCCCACTTCGGCACTTGACCCGGAAATGGTTCAGGAAGTACTTAATGTGATCCGCGCGCTGGCCGAAGAAGGCCGCACCATGCTGCTGGTCACCCACGAAATGGGCTTTGCCCGCCAAGTGTCCAGCGAAGTGGTGTTCCTCCACCAGGGGCTGGTCGAAGAGCAAGGATCGCCACAGCAGGTGTTTGAGAACCCGCTTTCGGCGCGCTGCAAACAATTCATGTCCAGCAACCGCTAACGGAGCAACATGCATGCAGAACTATAAAAAATTCCTCCTGGCCGCCGCCGTTTCCATGGCATTCAGCGCCACGGCCATGGCCGAGACGTTGAAAATGGGGATCGAAGCGGCCTACCCGCCCTTCAACAATAAAGACGCCAGCGGCAATGTTGTCGGCTTCGACAAAGACATCGGCGACGCCCTGTGCGCCAAGATGAAAGTCGAGAAGTGCGAAGTGTATGTATCGGACTGGGACGGCATCATCCCGGCCCTGAACGCCAAGAAGTTCGACTTCCTGGTGTCGTCGCTGTCGATCACCGACGAGCGCAAGCAAGCCGTTGACTTCACCGACCCGTACTACTCCAACAAGCTGCAGTTCATCGCGGCAAAATCCATCAAAGACTTCAAGACCGACGCTGGTTACCTCAAAGGCAAGATCATCGGTGCACAGCGCGCGACATTGGCCGGTACCTACCTGGAAGACAAACTGCCAGACACCACCGCCAAGCTCTACGACACCCAGGAAAACGCCTACCTCGACCTGACTTCCGGGCGCCTGGACGGGATGCTCGCTGACAAGTACGTGCAATACGAGTGGCTCAAGAGCAAAGACGGTTCGGCCTATGAGTTCAAAGGCGATCCGGTTGTAGAAAGCGACAAGATCGGCATCGCCGTGCGCAAGGGCGACCCGCTGCGCGAGCGCCTGAACAAGGCACTGGCGGAAATCAAGGCCGACGGCACCTACAAGAAGATCAACGACAAGTACTTCCCTTTCAGCATCGAATGATCTGATCGGCCTGCCCGGCGCGCTCACCCGAGCGTGCCGGCTTTTAGCAAGCCTTGCGCGATATGACTAAACCATGAATTTCGATCTCTACGGATTCGGCCCCGCACTCGCTGCCGGCGCGCTGATGACCGTCAAACTGGCACTCACGGCGTTATGCCTGGGGCTGGTGCTCGGCCTCGCCGGCGCCCTGGCCAAGACTTCCCCGTACAAGCCGCTGCAATGGCTTGGCGGCGCTTACTCGACCCTTGTCCGTGGCATTCCCGAATTACTCTGGGTGCTGCTGATCTACTTCGGCACGGTCAATATGATGCGGGCCCTGGGGGAGTTTTTCGGCAACCCCGACCTGTCGCTCAGCGCCTTCGCCGCCGGGGTGATCGCCCTGGGCCTGTGCTTTGGCGCCTACGCCACCGAAGTGTTTCGGGGCGCGATCCTGGCGATCCCCAAGGGCCACCGTGAAGCCGGCGTTGCCCTGGGCCTGTCGAAGCTGCGCATCTTCACCCGGTTGATCATGCCGCAGATGTGGCGCATCGCCCTGCCGGGCCTGGGCAACCTGTTCATGATCTTGATGAAGGACACCGCGCTGGTCTCGGTGATCGGCCTGGAAGAAATCATGCGCCACGCGCAGATCGGCGTGACCGTCACCAAACAGCCTTTCACCTTCTTCATGGTCGCGGCCTTTATGTACCTGGGCCTCACCGTCCTGGCCATGGCCGGCATGTACTTCCTGGAAAAACGTGCCGCTCGCGGCTTTGCGAGGAGCACACAATGAACGGCGACTACAGCTGGCTGTCGCATTTCGACCTGGGCCTGAACTGGGCCGTGATCATCAAGTGGCTGCCGAGACTGGCCCAGGGTGCGACCCTGACCCTGGAACTGGTAGCCATCGCCGTGATCGCTGGCCTGCTGCTGGCGATCCCACTGGGCATCGCGCGCTCATCACGCCTGTGGTACGTGCGCACCCTGCCCTACTGCTACATTTTCTTCTTCCGCGGCACACCGCTGCTGGTGCAGTTGTTCTTGGTCTACTACGGCCTGGCGCAGTTCGACGCCGTGCGCGAAAGCGCCCTGTGGCCGTACCTGCGGGACCCGTTCTGGTGCGCCACCGCCACCATGACCCTGCACACCGCCGCCTACATCGCCGAGATCCTGCGCGGCGCGATCCAGGCCATCCCGCCCGGTGAAATCGAAGCGGCGCGGGCGCTGGGCATGTCCAAGCCCAAGGCGCTGTTCTACATCATCCTGCCGCGTGCCGCGCGGATCGGCCTACCGGCCTACAGCAACGAAGTGATCCTGATGCTCAAGGCCAGCGCCCTGGCCAGTACCGTGACCTTGCTCGAACTGACCGGCATGGCCCGCACCATCATTGCCCGAACCTACCTGCCGGTGGAGATCTTCTTTGCCGCCGGGATGTTCTACCTGTTGATGGCCTATGTGCTGGTGCGTGGCTTCAAGCTGCTGGAACGCTGGTTGCGGGTCGATGCCTGCCAGGGACGCTGATACCGGGCTGAAGGGCGAGCGGCTGCTGGCCCGCTTCCTTGCGCTGGATGCATTCCTTACCGAGCATCAAGGGCTGTGGCGACCACGGCCCTTCACCCACCTGCAATTGCCTTGGGAAACCCGGCATCCAACGCTTGCCCAATGGCTGCGCCAGCGCTCGCTGGCAGAGGCCGAAAGCAACCACAACCTGCCCACCGAACTACAGGCGCCAGCGCCGTTTCGCCAATGGGCGGAGCTGTCGACGCGTCTGAGTGCTGTGGATAAGTTACCGTCGGGGGCGCTACATGCGCCGCCATCGCGCCTGAATGTGGATGTGCCCGGGCGCAAATGGCAGCAGATCGAGGCGTTTGGCGCCGCTCTGCACTTTGCCGAGCGCCCCACCCACTGGCTCGACTGGTGCGCCGGCAAAGGCCATCTTGGTCGTCGACTGTTGCAACCAGGGCAAAACCTGACTTGCCTGGAGTACGATCCGGCGCTGATCACCGCAGGCCAGGCGCTCAGCGACCACCATCAAATGCCCGCCCGCCACCATCAGCAAGACGTGATGGCCGAAAGCGCCGTGCAGCAACTCACCCGCGAGCACACCCCGGTCGCCCTGCACGCCTGTGGCGACCTGCACGTGCGCCTGCTGCAACTGGCCAGCGCCGCCGGCTGCCAACACCTGGCCGTGGCGCCCTGCTGTTACAACCGCATCGCCAGCGAACACTACCAGGCCCTATCGGCCCCGGCCCGCGCTTCGGCGCTACGTTTGTCGCGGGATGACCTTGGCCTGCCCCTGAGCGAAACCGTCACCGCAGGCTTGCGGGTGCGCCTGCAACGCGACACCTCCATGGCCCGGCGCTTGGGCTTCGACCTGTTACAGCGGCAACTGCGCGGGAGCGACGAGTACCTGCCCACGCCTTCGTTGCCCAGCGAATGGCTGAATCGGCCCTACGCCGATTACTGCCAGCACCTCGCGGCGCTCAAAGGGTTATCCACAGGTGAACAGGACTGGGTCACGCTGGAACAGCACGGCTGGCAACGCCTCGCCCACGTACGAAACCTGGAACTGGTGCGTGGCCTGTTTCGTCGCCCCTTGGAAGTGTGGCTGGTTCTGGATCGGGCATTGTTTCTTCAGGAAAACGGCTACAAGGCTCAAGTCGGCCACTTCTGCGAAACAGCCCTGACACCACGCAACCTGATGGTGCTTGCCGAGCGCGATTAAAGGGCAATGCGCCCTGTGGATAACTCTGTTGATGAAATTCTGTAGGACGCCGTAGAAGCGGGCGCTACAGGCAAAAATGCTGACTGGTCATTTTTTGTTCACAAAATAAAACGCACGCAAAACAGGCAGTTGCAGCGTAATGAGAACAGCTCCACAAAATGGCTGTTTCAACCTCTGTCCAACCAACAGATTGTGCATAAGCATCTGCGGTTAACCGTATAAGACGCGGTTCAAGCACCATCCAATCGCTGGCACAGCCCATGGATATCGTCACAGGCCATGCTCACCGCCTCGCTGTCCAGCGGGTCCTCGCCAAAGGCCAGTGCCTCACTGATCAGCGGGTCGCGATGGATCACTTCCAGAGCGTTTTCCCCAAGGCGCTGCTTGAAGACCTCCACCATATCCAGGCTGAAGGCGCTGCCTTCATCCAGTTGGTTGACGAACACGTGGCAACGCGGGGCCGACGGCCGCGCAAGGTACGGCGCCAGCAAGCGCTGCATTTGCTCCAGCGCACCCAGCGACGCCGCGTCCGCCAGGGCAACCACCACCACGCTATTGGCGACATGCAACGCCTGGTGCAGGTAAACGTTATTGCCGGCGGGGGTATCGATGATGACCATGTCCTGCTCACTCAAGCCCAGGCGCGACAGGTGTTGCGCCAGCCAATCCGGGTCCTGCTTGAGCCAGCGCTGCAAGTCCTCCTGCTGTTGCAGGTCGGTCTCGCCAAAAACCAGCACCCGACAGCCAGCGAAACCGGGCTGGACGAGGTGATCCCACGGTTGATTGCACAGACTGGCGCGGCCGATGCCCGGGGTGTCCTGAGGCAGGCCAAAGTGCAGGCGCAGGGCGTTTTGCGGGTCCAGCTCCAGGACCGTCACCGCACGCCCCAATCGTTGCAAGCCACTGCCCAACAGCGCCGCCAGAGTGCTGCGCCCCACCCCGCCATTGACCGACGCCAACACCACAACCCGCGCATGGCAGGCTGGCAAAGCGATTGGCTGGGGTTGTTCAGCGGCGCAGGGCGCATCTGCGATGGGGGTATCTTCGAAGAACTGCAGCGTCGACGTCATCTGCTGATCATGACGGGCAGTATTCGTTGCAAAACGTTTGTCGTCCTGGCTCACAGACCATCCTCCCTTGTCACGGCACCTTTTAGGTGCACTTGTTGTTTAGGCAGTGTGGGACAGGAGCATGAAAGTGTCATTATTTTGGTGTTTTCTATTGGATCCATTTCGACGAACGGCAAATGGTCAAATTAATGGCGAGTATTTATCCGCTGCCACAGCAGGATCTCACCCCCACGAATCCGCTGGAAAGCACAGCCGGCAGCGGAAAAACCGCGATCTGAAAAATAGTCAGAATTCAGGGGTTTACAGAACCTTTCCAATCGCTATAATCGTCGCCCTAACACGCCGGTATAGCTCAGTTGGTAGAGCAACTGACTTGTAATCAGTAGGTCCCGGGTTCGACTCCTGGTGCCGGCACCATACAAAACAAGGGCTTGCAGCGATGCAGGCCTTTGTTTTTTGCGTAATACGTAACAAGCCACGTAACAACGACCCCAAAAGGGAGTAGCACCATGGATTGGATGCAGTTTGTGGCAGCACTAACTTCCTCATTGGCCTGGCCGATTGCAGTGATCGTTGTGCTTTTGTCGTTCAAGCATCACATCACTGGGCTTCTGCCAAAAATCCGCAGCCTAAAATATGGCGAGCTCCAGATTGATCTTGAAGAACAACTGAAGGCAGTCCAAGCGGATTTGACTACCAAAGCCAGCCATTCGGATGCGCTGATCGTCCCGCCAATGTCCTCTATCGCAGCCCAATTAGCCGCTACCGCCCCCCGGGCTGCCATCCTGCACTCTTGGTTTGAAGTTGAGTCCGCGCTCAATCTGTTGATTGCCAGGCTGGGAATGAAGTTTGCGGCGAAATACGACCGCCCCAGCTACAAGATGCAGATCCTATTAGGTAAAGGAATCATCGACGATCTGACTTACTCAACCTTTGTACGGCTGACCAAGGTTCGAAACGATGCTGCTCACCTAACCGACAGGCAACTCGATACTGACGACGCACTTTCGATGTCAGCGTCTTGCGCATGGTTGATAGAGAGGCTTCAAGCAGCAACGCCGCCAGCCAATGAAAGTAATGAAGGTTTCACAGACGACCTTTAAAGCGGGCGAGACTACCCCGCCAAGTTGAACGCCGCCGAGGTGTGCCTACGCATCAAGCCCCCTCCTACGACACACGAGATTTTTTTCCGGTGCATCCACCAAAAGTGCGTAAGAAGTGTAAGTGAGATTTTTTATCTATCTCTACCCCTTATATTTCAATAGCTTAGAACCATCTCTAAACCGTAAGTAGACTGTCAGATCAGTGTCGGCGCCGAACAGTTCATGACTGTAAGTGAGGATGGCTTCAACCTACTCTTTTTAAAGGGTTTTTTAAGACGCTTTCCTTACTTACACTTTTTGACGACGTGACTGTAAGTGACGTTCCCCAATGAATCCGGGGTTTTCGGACGTTTTTCGACCCGCTGACGCTACTTACGTGTCAGGAGGGGCTGTACCTGGAAAAAGTTGTCAGCATCCGCTCAGGCGTACCGCACCAGACTGCTCTCGCCGCCCTTCCTCATGTACGCCGCGCCCGTGCAAAAGTTTGAACCCCCTCACCCCGACGTAATCAGCCTGCCAGCCCGTACCGGCGCGGGACTCACTGCATAGGCTGCTATACACCCTGCACCTGCAATGATGTGCGCTTTCGATTGGTGGCGATTCTGAAAACCCCCGAGTCCGAGCATTTTCAAGTTTTTCGCCCAATGAAACCGGGGGTTCCAGTTGATCCCCATTCGTGTCCGTCCGAAGCAGCTCTTTGCAACCCCGCTGCATTTCTGTTCAAAATTTTGCAATCTGTGAAATTGCCGATCGCCTGCCGAGCCCCCCGGCCCGCCTGGTCTGCAGGTTTGTTTGCACTACATCCCGCTTTGCACAAAAAAACGACGCAAACCCCGTCGGCGGGAGGGGGATAAGTGCTTTTTTGTGATCTTTTTTCTTCTGCCTGAAATCTTTTCAGCTTCTGGATGACTTGGGCTTAGAAAAATAGCCGGCAGAAAATGACCGACTACGCCCTAGCCCGACCGTCTGGCGCTTTCGCTTGCTAGCACTGGCGCTCGCCACGTGCATGAGCAACAGGACTATGCAAAAATCGACTCCCTCTCGCGAATGACAGAAAGTGCAGTAGCCGAGTTTCACTCCTGCTCCTCTGGCTCAAAGGATGGCTTTCTGCTAGCGTTCAGTGGGCATGTCGTTTAGCTGGACACATGGACGTTTTTTATTTTTTTGAGCCTTAGTTAATTTATATGACCCATAAGAAAGCAAGCGCAATCGACCTGTTTTGTGGAGCAGGTGGACTCACAACTGGATTAAAAGCCGCTGGGTTCTCAGTACTTGCAGGGTTTGAACTCAATGAAACTGCGGCAGCCACATACAAATTAAATCACAAAAAAACAAGACTTTTTATTGGCGATCTTTCTTTAATAGATCCTAAAGAAGTTATGCATAGTTTGGCGTTAAAACGAGGAGAACTAGATCTACTTGCAGGCTGTCCACCATGCCAAGGCTTCTCTACCCACAAAACACGTAACAGATCCAGTTCCGTAGATGACATACGAAACGATCTAGTCTTCGAGGTTTTACGTTACATAAAGGTTTTCTTGCCAAAAACCATTATGTTGGAAAACGTGCCAGGTCTTGCTAAAGATCAACGCATGTCAAAGCTTAAAGACGAACTTAAAGAACTTGGCTACATAATTGATGAGAACACTGTAAAAGTTCTGGACGCTGCTGACTTTGGCGTGCCACAACGCCGAAAGCGCATGATTCTACAAGCTTCACTTTTTGGAATCATCAATGAGCCAGAAAAGGTAAAAACTAGAAAAACGGTAAAACAGTCAATTGGTGCGTTAGCTTTACCTGGTTTTTCAGGTGACGTACTTCACGACCTACCTGTTTCCAGAAGCAAAAAAGTATTAACGATAATCGAAAACGTTCCTATCGATGGTGGTTCAAGAAGCGAACTTCCACTTGAGCTTTGGCTACCCTGTCATATCAAACGACCTGGCTCTTACAAAGACGTTTATGGGCGAATGTCTTGGAATGACGTAGCACCAACAATCACTGGCGGCTGCACCAACCCTTCTAAAGGGCGATTTATCCACCCGGATCAGAATCGCTCAATCACGCTTAGAGAAGCGGCCTTGCTCCAAACTTTCCCTGACGATTATAAATTCTCACTAAAACGAGGGAAAGATTACGCCGCGCTCATGATAGGTAACGCACTTCCGCCCTTGCTGATCAAAGCTCACGCTAAAAAATATATACAGCATCTACAGTCGGTTGAAACAGGGAATGTAAAATGACCAAGCGCTTTGTAATGAAATTTGACCCCAAGACTATCGAGCACTTGGGGGTTCGAATGTACTCTACGCTTCCTCCGGCGCTTGCTGAATTGATTTCTAACGCCTATGACGCGGACTCATCCGAGGTAAAAATAAATCTAACAGAGACTGCGTCAGGGCCATCTTCTATTAGTGTGACAGACGACGGGCACGGGATGAGCGCGCTCGACATTCAAGAAAAGTTTCTAGTCATTGGTAGAAATCGCCGACAGAAAGAAGGTGATGAGCCCACCACACGATTCAAGCGGCTTGCCACTGGTAAAAAAGGTCTGGGAAAACTTGCACTTTTTGGACTATCAAAACATATAACGATCGATACGATTAAGGACGGACTGCAGAACCGGTTCAGCTTGGATTGGGACACGCTTATGACGTCTGAGGGAGAGTACTCGCCCAATCGTGAAATTAACAATTTAAAAACCACTCGCCCCTCGGGCACCACTATTAAGCTTTCGAAACTAAAGCGTCAATCGAGCTTCGACATTGAAGCGCTGGCTGATAGTTTGTCTAAAATTTTTATCTCCGACACCACATTTAGCATTATTTTAAACAAGGGTACGGAGCGCGCTATCGTTAACGAGCAGCGGAGATACAAAAACTTTAACAAAGAATTCGAGTGGGATCTGGACGACTATATAGAAGATGACTCTAAGTACAACAATGTAATTGGGAAGCTTTTTACCGCCGAGACTCCGATCCGCCCAAACTCTGGGTTACGCGGCATATCTATTTTTTCGCGCGGAAAACTTGTGAATGCGCCCGAGTTCTTTTCAAGTAGCACTTCCAGCCACTTTTACCAGTATCTCACTGGCTGGATCCGAGCAGACTTCATTGATGAACTTGACGAAGATGTAATCTCGACGAATCGCCAATCAATAAACTGGGACAACCTTGAGATGGCGGAATTCCGGGAATTTCTTTCCGAGACTATTTCCAAGGTCAACAATAGCTGGCGTGAAAAAAGAAGAACAAAGAAGGGCACCACGATCAAAGAGGCGACTGGCATCGACACCGAGAAATGGATGTCCACAATGCCCGAAAAAGTTAGAGAGCAAACTTCCATAATTCTTGATACTCTGAATAACGACGAGTCTATAACGAAGTATGTCCCCATCGTTGAAGCGCTACATGAACTAATACCAGAATACCCGCAACTGCATTGGCGGCACCTGCATTCGGTACTTAGAGATCGAGTTCGTAGCTATTATGAAAACCAACAATATGGAGATGCGGCTGACCAGGGTGTTAAAATCTACTTTGAAGCTATTAGAAAAAACTCTGGCCTTAAAATCGATGGTACAGATTTAGTAGGTAAAGCCTTCGGCTCACGACCTCCCTTAATCCAAGTGGCGGATGTAAGTACTGACTCTGGAGATAACATTCAGAAAGGGCAGGATCATTTATCCAGAGGGCTTTTCATGGGTTTTAGGAACCCTTTAAACCACTCTCCCATTGATACGCTAGTCCCCAATACATTTTCAGAGGTAGACTGCTTAGATATCTTGAGCCTAACCTCGTATTTGGTCACTCGGATAGAGGCCATAAAAGAGTCTACTGAAGAGGATTGATCAATCCTCTCCTTAATCGCGTCCAGAATGGCCGGTCTCGAACCATCTTCGAGACTGTAGACGTTGGACGGCCTCCCTTGGCCGACTCCAGCCCTTTTTAAGAAGCGAAATCGGCCAACAGCTAACTTGGGTGGAGTTAACAGCTTCGGATTATCGAAGTCAGAACGTAATTGTTTTTATCTTTGCGGCCAATTGAGTAGCTATACCTGAGTTGCTTAAAAATACCAACGCATTTCCTGGTACCGGTGTCGGCCCGTGAGTATGAGAGGCTAACTGGGTGTTCATCTGCTGCACCAGGTCGAGCAAATCACACAACACCTGTAGAACGTTCACCCCTTCGGAACCCAACCAGGTCTTGGGCGCGACCAGCCGCTGGCTGACCGCCGCAACACTGCTGCGCAGTCCTTGAATCCTTTCCTCCATATCGCCACCCACCGTGGCGTTGTGCTTCTGCCCCACCACCAGGTTCAAGTCCCGCCCGGTTACCTGGTGCAGGTCATCCATTGCCGCCAGGCTGGCAGATCCGCCCGACAGCAGCTTGAGCGCACCCAGAGCCTCCAGCGTCTTGATGCCCCCCACCGACTCGGTGGAATGGTCATCTACCGTCCTGGTATGGCTCTGGAACCGTTCGGTGTTGCCCATCGCCTCCACCTCCCGCTCGATCGCCTTGTCCAGGGCCTTGCCGTCAGTCTGGCGTAGTCAGTTGCCGTCGGCGTCCACACGCTGCTAGCACGCCTCGCTGTGCTGCCACACCTGGTCACCCTTCAGCACGCTGGGCATGCTCAGGCCATGGGGCAGGATGGTTTGGATATAGGGCTTGTGCGGCAGGCCGTAGGCAAAACACACCACCACCTGGGTGCCTTCCTCGGGAAAGGCATAGATGCCCATTTCCTCGCCACCAGTGGGCAGTGGCAACGGCACACCGGCCAGGATCGGCAGCTTGCTGTCTGGCTCGCCATCCGGCCCCAGTACTTCGATATCAACTGCATAGCGCGGCCGGAAGTCGTCACAGATCCCGGCGCCGGCCGGGG
>NZ_AOHN01000027.1:0-29854 GCF_000510915.2 Pseudomonas sp. FH4
CCCAAGAAATTGGATTGGTGTCCAACTTCTTGGGGGCAGTCCACTTTTGTGGGAGCTGGCTTGCCTGCGATGCAGACACCTCGGTCTGTCAGTTACATCGGGGTGATGCTATCGCAGGCAAGCCAGCTCCCACATTGGATCTATGTTTGACTTGAGATTATCGATGACCGCACTCAACCTTCACCACCTCGCCTGGTCGCCCTTGGGCCATGGCCACTGTCATCACCAGTTCCAACTGCGTGATGCCAGCCTGCGGGTGGGTGCGGGGGAGTTTGTTGGTTTGATCGGCCCCAACGGCAGCGGCAAGACCAGCCTGTTGCGCTGCGCCTATCGTTTCAGCAAACCCACCGCCGGCGAGGTGCTGCTGGACCACCAGAACGTCTGGAAGCAATCCTCGCGCTGGTGCGCCCAGCGCATCGCCGTGGTGTTGCAGGAATTTCCCGACGCCTTCGGCCTGCGGGTCGATGAGGTGGTCGCCATGGGTCGCACGCCCCATAAGGGGCTGTTCGACGGCGATACCCGGCACGACCGGCAGTTGATCGAACAAGCCCTGGAATCGGTCGGCCTACTGGGCTTTGAAGACCATGCCTTCGCTACGCTTTCCGGCGGTGAAAAGCAGCGGGTGATCCTCGCCCGCGCCCTGGCCCAGCAACCGCAACTGCTGATCCTTGACGAGCCGACCAACCATCTCGACCCGCGCTATCAACTGGAGTTGCTGGGGCTGGTCAAGCGCTTGCAGATCGGCACCTTGGCCAGTATTCACGACCTCAACCTGGCCGCAGCCTTCTGTGATCGCCTGTACGTCATCAACCATGGGCAGATCGTTGCCAGCGGTACGCCCCACGAAGTATTGACTGCCGAACTGCTGCGCGAGGTGTTTGGTGTCGAAGCCTTGATTGACACTCATCCCCTGTCCGGCTACCCACGAATCACCTGGATAACCCAACCATGATCCTGCGCTCCCTGCTGTGCTTTACCCTGCTGTGCGGTGCGACCCAGGCGTTCGCCGAGGCCACCCATTACCCATTGAAGATCCAGAGCTGCAACCGCGAAGTGACCTTCAAGCAGGCGCCCAGGCATGCGGTCAGCCACGACATCAACATGACCCAGATGATGCTCGCACTGGGTCTCAAGTCGCGCATGGCCGGCTACAGCGGCGTGACTGGCTGGAAGTCGGTCACGCCCGAGATGGCGCAGATCCTCGACGGTCTGCCGGAACTGGCCAGCAAGTATCCGTCGGTGGAAACCCTGCTCAACGCCAACGTCGATTTCTTCTTCGCCGGCTGGGACTACGGCATGCGCGTGGGTGGCGACCTTACGCCGCAAACCCTGCAGCCCCTGGGTATCAATGTGCTGGAGCTGACCGAGTCCTGCGCCTTTGTGATGAAGCGCCCCGCTGCAACCCTGGACGACACCTATAACGACCTGCGCAACCTGGGCAAGATCTTCGACGTGCAGGACCGCGCCAACGCCTTGATCGCACAGATGCAGGCCCAGGTCGCCCAGGTGCAGACAACCCTGCCCGCCGAAAAGCCACGGGTATTTCTCTACGACAGCGGAGAAGACCGCGCCATGACTTCCGGGCGCCTGGGCATGCCGCAAGCACTGATCGATGCTGCCGGCGGGCGCAATATCCTCGATGACGTCGAAGCCAGCTGGACCCGGATCAACTGGGAAACCGTGGTCGAACGCAACCCGCAGGTAATCGTGATCGTCGACTACAGCGAAATCACCGCCGAGCAGAAACAGCAGTTTTTGCTCGATAACCCGGCACTGCAATCGGTGGACGCGATCAAGAACCAGCGTTTCATCGTGATCCCTTACGTACAGGCCACGCCGGGCATCGACAATGTGCTGGCGGTCGAGACCCTGGCCAAGGGGTTCCACGGCCAATGATCGACCGTCGTTATGCCCTGCTGCTGAGTGCCCTTGGCGTGTTGTTGCTGATCTCTTGCGTAATCTCGCTGGGGTTCGGCTCCGCGCGGGTGCCGGTAGACGTGGTGTGGCGGATTCTGCTGCACAAGGCCTTGGGCATCGGCGAGGCCAACTGGAGCGCCGGCCAGGAACATATCGTCTGGCTGATCCGTGTACCACGCATGTTGCTGGGCGCGCTGGTAGGTGCCGGGCTGGCGCTGATCGGCGCGGTCTTGCAGGCAGTCACACGCAACCCCCTGGCCGATCCACACCTGCTGGGCGTAACTTCGGGCGCCACATTGGGCGCGGTGATTGTGGTGCTGCATGTCGGCGAAGTCATCGGCCTGCTGACCCTGCCCACCGCCGCCTTCATCGGCGCGCTGCTAAGCATGCTGGTGGTGCTGGCGGTGGCCAGTCGTAATGGCCGCCTGGAGAGTGATCGTCTGTTGCTGTGCGGCGTGGCCGTGTCGTTCGTGATGATGGCGGTTGCCAACCTGTTGCTGTTCATGGGCGATCATCGCGCGGCGTCAGCCGTGATGTTCTGGATGCTCGGCGGCCTGGGCCTGGCGCGCTGGGAACTGCTGGCGATCCCCACCGTCACTGTCTTGCTGGGGCTGGTTTTGCTACTGGGCATGGCGCGCCCGCTCAACGCGCTGATGTCCGGCGAGCAGACCGCCGTGACCCTGGGCCTGAACGCCCGCAATGTGCGCCTCAAGGTATTTTTGATCGCCTCGTTGATGACCGGCGTGCTGGTATCGATCAGCGGCTCCATTGGCTTTGTCGGGCTGATGGTGCCGCACATCGCCCGTCGCCTGGTAGGCGCAGAACACCGCCGGGTACTGCCGGTGTGCGTGCTGCTGGGCAGCCTGTTCCTGGTCTGGGTCGACGTTGCCGCGCGCACCCTGATCGCCCCCGAGGACTTGCCGATCGGCGTGGCCACTGCGGCCATTGGCGGGTTGTTTTTTATCGGCTTGATGCGCAAGCGCTGATGACGCCCCCTTGTGGCGCACGCACGCGCACCATGCCACTCGATCTGCCAGCTCATGGTGCACTGCACAAACCTAGCCCGCGCCAAAACGACCGTTTTCTGCCTTTATACGACTAGGCACACGGCTTGCAATGCCTCCCTCAACTGTCGTCTAACACTGTTGAGTCACGGAGATTGCACAATGAAGCGTCGCAGCTTGATCAAGGCTTTCACACTCACGGCATCCATTGCCGCCATGGGCCTGACCTGGACCGTCCAGGCCGCCGAGACCATCAAGGTCGGCATCCTGCACTCGCTGTCCGGGACCATGGCGATCTCCGAAACGTCGCTCAAAGACATGGCCTTGATGACCATCGACGAGATCAACGCCAAGGGTGGCGTCAACGGCAAGATGCTGGAGGCGGTGGTGGTGGACCCGGCGTCCAACTGGCCGCTGTTCGCCGAAAAGGGGCGGCAGTTGCTGACCCAGGACAAGGTCGCCGTGGTGTTCGGCTGCTGGACCTCGGTGTCGCGTAAATCGGTGCTGCCAGTGTTCGAGGAACTCAATGGCCTGCTGTTCTACCCGGTGCAATACGAAGGCGAAGAAATGTCGCCCAACGTGTTCTACACCGGCGCCGCGCCGAACCAGCAAGCAATCCCGGCGGTGGAATACCTGATGAGCGAGGAAGGCGGCAGCGCCAAGCGCTTCTTCCTGCTGGGTACCGACTACGTGTACCCGCGCACCACCAACAAAATCCTGCGCGCGTTCCTGCAGTCCAAAGGCGTCGCCGACAAAGACATCGAAGAGGTCTACACCCCGTTCGGCCATAGCGATTACCAGACCATCGTCGCCAACATCAAAAAATTCTCCGCCGGTGGCAAGACGGCGGTGATCTCCACCGTCAACGGCGACTCCAACGTGCCGTTCTACAAAGAACTGGCCAACCAGGGCCTGAAAGCCACCGAAGTTCCGGTGGTGGCGTTCTCGGTGGGCGAAGAAGAACTGCGCGGCATCGACACCAAACCACTGGTGGGCAACCTGGCGGCGTGGAACTACTTCCAGTCGGTAGAGAACCCGGTCAACGCCAAGTTCGTCGCTGACTGGAAAGCTTATGCCAAGGCGAAAAATCTTCCGGGCGCCGACAAGGCCGTCACCAACGACCCGATGGAAGCCACCTACGTCGGCATCCATATGTGGGCGCAGGCGGTGGAGAAAGCCAAGTCCACCGACGTCGACAAGGTGCGTGAAGCCCTCGCCGGCCAGACCTTCGCCGCACCGTCGGGCTACACCCTGACCATGGACAAGACCAACCACCACCTGCACAAGCCGGTGATGATTGGCGAGATCCAGTCTGACGGCCAGTTCTCGGTGGTCTGGCAGACCGAAGGGCCGATCCGTGCCCAGCCTTGGAGCCCGTATATCCCTGGCAACGACAAGAAGCCGGATCACGCGGTGAAGAGCAACTAAGCCCCAACCCACGGGCCCGCTCTCTGTAGGAGCTGGCTTGCCGGCGATAGCGGTGTGTCAGTCGACTCATCTGTAACTGCCCCACCGCTATCGCCGGCAAGCCAGCGCCTACAGAGGGTAGGTGTTCACACCGTCCGCGCATGTTCAGGACAATTTGTTATGCCCACTGCCCTCCACCGCCTCATCCTGGCCTGCCTGCTGTTGCTGCCCCTGGCTGCACACGCAGGCGATGCCGAAGATTTCCTCGCGGCCAACCCCACGCAACAGGCCAAACTGTTGCAGGACTGGGCCGCCCAGCCCGACCCGGCGCGTGTCGAGTTGATCAATTCACTGCAACAAGGCCAACTCACGGTAAACGGCGAAACCAAGACCGTACGCCTGAACAACCGCCTGCGCGGCTTGATCAACAACGTACAAGCCAGCCAGCAGTTGCTCGCCACCGAACCCAAGGTGCGCCTGGCGGCTGCGCAACAACTGCAAAAAAGTGCGACGCCTGCACAACTGAAATTCCTCGACCAGCAACTCGCCAACGAAGCCGACGACGACGTCCACAGTGCCCTGAGCCTGGCCTTGGCCAACCTGCAACTGGTCGATTCCGACCCCGCAGTACGCCTGGCAGCCGTGCGCCTGCTCGGCGACACCGGCGACCCACTGGCCCGTACCCGCCTGGAAGCCCTGCTCGCGCCCGGTGTCGAGGCTGACGCCGCGGTGCACACCGCCGCCGAAACCAGCCTGGCCCAGGTCAAGCGCAAGCTGCTGGTGGGCGAAGTGCTCGGCCAGGCCTTCAGCGGCATGTCCCTGGGCTCGATCCTGTTGCTGGCGGCCCTGGGACTGGCGATCACCTTCGGCTTGCTCGGCGTGATCAATATGGCCCATGGCGAGATGCTGATGCTCGGCGCCTACTCCACCTATGTGGTGCAGTTGCTGATGCAACGCTACGTACCCCAGGCCATCGAGTTCTACCCGTTGATCGCACTGCCGGTGGCGTTTTTTGTCACCGCCGGCATCGGCATGGTTCTGGAACGCACGGTGATTCGTCACCTTTATGGCCGGCCGCTGGAAACCCTGCTGGCGACCTGGGGCATCAGCCTGATGCTGATCCAGTTGGTGCGCCTGGTGTTCGGCGCGCAGAACGTTGAAGTGGCCAACCCGGCGTGGCTGTCGGGCGGGATCCAGGTGCTGCCCAACCTGGTGCTGCCGTACAACCGCATCGTGATCATCGCCTTCGCCCTGTGCGTGGTGGTGCTGACCTGGCTGCTGCTGAACAAGACCCGCCTGGGTCTCAACGTGCGCGCCGTGACCCAGAACCGCAACATGGCCGCCTGCTGCGGCGTACCCACCGGGCGCGTGGATATGCTCGCGTTTGGCCTGGGCTCCGGCATCGCAGGCCTGGGCGGCGTGGCCCTGAGCCAGATCGGCAACGTCGGCCCGGACCTGGGCCAGAGCTACATCATCGACTCGTTCCTGGTGGTGGTACTCGGCGGTGTCGGCCAACTGGCCGGCAGTGTCATGGCCGCCTTCGGCCTGGGGATTGCCAACAAGATTCTTGAACCGCAGATCGGTGCCGTGCTCGGCAAGATCCTGATCCTCGCGCTGATCATTCTGTTTATCCAGAAACGCCCGCAGGGACTCTTCGCACTGAAAGGACGGGTGATCGACTGATGAACCAGCCATTGATGCTTACGGCCGCGCAAAAGGCCGGCCCCAAGGTGACGATTGCGGTGGGCGTGGTGATCCTCGCCATGCTGCTGGCGTTGCCGTTGTTGTCACTGTTGCCCGCAGACAGTGCATTGCACGTCTCGGCCTACACCCTGACCCTGGTGGGCAAGATCCTCTGCTACGCCATCGTCGCCCTGGCGCTGGACCTGGTGTGGGGTTACGCCGGCATGTTGTCCCTGGGCCACGGCCTGTTCTTCGCCCTCGGCGGCTACGCGATGGGCATGTACCTGATGCGCCAGGCGTCCGGTGAGGGTCTGCCGGCGTTCATGACCTTCCTGTCGTGGACTGAGTTGCCGTGGTATTGGGTCGGCACCGAGCACTTCCTCTGGGCCCTGTGCCTGGTGGTCCTGGCCCCGGGCTTGCTGGCGCTGGCGTTCGGTTTCTTTGCCTTCCGTTCGCGAATCAAGGGCGTGTATTTCTCGATCATGACCCAGGCCCTGACCTTTGCCGGGATGCTGTTGTTTTTCCGCAATGAGACCGGGTTTGGCGGCAACAACGGCTTTACCAATTTCCGCAGTATTCTCGGCTTCGGCATCACCGAACCGGGCACCCGCGCGGTGCTATTCCTGGCTACGGTGCTGCTGTTGGTGGCCAGCCTGTACATCGGCTGGCGCCTGGCGCAGAGCAAGTTCGGCCGGGTGCTGACGGCCCTGCGTGATGCAGAAAACCGCCTGATGTTCTGCGGCTATGACCCACGCGGCTTCAAGCTGTTCGTGTGGGTGCTGAGCGCGGTGTTGTGCGGCCTGGCCGGGGCGCTGTATGTGCCGCAGGTGGGCATCATCAACCCCAGCGAAATGTCACCGACCAACTCCATCGAAGCGGCTGTCTGGGTTGCCCTCGGCGGGCGCGGCACCTTGATTGGCCCACTACTCGGCGCAGGTGTGGTCAATGGCATGAAGAGCTGGTTCACCGTGGCCTTCCCGGAATACTGGCTGTTCTTCCTCGGCGCGCTGTTCATCATCGTCACGCTGTATTTGCCCAAGGGCATCATCGGCCTGCTGAAGAAGAAGGGCGAACAATGAGAATCACACCGACGGCTGAATTTATGCTCGAACCTGTTCTCGACCCCAACAAAGATGCCGGCAGCAGCCGCGACGCCATCGGCCTCGGCCAGGCCGCAGGCAAGGGCCTCAACACCCGCCACGGGACGATCCTGACCCTGGAAGATATCAGCGTCAGCTTCGACGGTTTCAAGGCGCTCAACGACCTGAACCTGTACATCGGCGTCGGCGAATTGCGCTGCATCATCGGCCCCAATGGTGCGGGCAAAACCACGCTGATGGACGTGATCACCGGCAAGACCCGCCCCAGCCACGGCAAGGCCTGGTTCGGCGAAACCCTGGACCTGACCAGCATGAGCGAAGTGCAGATCGCCCAGGCCGGCATCGGCCGCAAGTTCCAGAAGCCCACGGTGTTCGAAGCCCTGAGCGTGTTCGAAAACCTGGAGCTGGCGCAGAAAACCGACAAGTCAGTGTGGGCCAGCCTGCGCGCACGCCTGAGCGGCGAGCAGAAAGACCGCATCGACGAGGTGCTGGACACCATTCGCCTCACAGCATCAGTGCAACGCCCGGCCGGCTTGCTGTCCCACGGCCAGAAACAGTTCCTGGAAATCGGCATGTTGTTGATGCAAGACCCGCAACTGTTGCTGCTTGATGAGCCGGTGGCAGGCATGACCGACGCCGAGACCGAGTTCACCGCCGAGCTTTTCAAGCGCCTGGCGGGCAAGCACTCACTGATGGTGGTGGAGCATGACATGGGCTTTGTCGGCTCGATTGCCGACCACGTCACGGTGTTGCACCAGGGCAGCGTGCTGGCCGAAGGGTCGCTGGAACAGGTGCAGGAAAACGAGCGCGTCATCGAGGTGTACCTCGGTCGCTGAACCCGATGCGGATTGCTCTCTGTAGGAGCGAGCTTGCTCGCGAAGATCGTCAACGATAACGCGCCGAGCCTGAATGCCCGCGGTGCCTTGGCGCTTTTCGCGAGCACGCTCGCTCCTACAGGGAATTGAGGAGAATTTGAACATGCTGCAAGTCGATAAATTGCACCAATACTACGGCGGCAGCCACATCCTGCGCGGCCTGTCCTTTGACGTGAAAGTCGGCGAAGTCACCTGCCTGCTGGGGCGCAACGGCGTGGGTAAGACCACCCTGCTCAAATGCCTGATGGGCCTGTTGCCGGCCAAGGAAGGTGCTGTCAACTGGGAAGGCAAGGCCATCACCGGCTTCAAGCCGCACCAACGGGTACACGCCGGCATCGCCTACGTGCCCCAGGGCCGGGAGATTTTCGGCCGCCTGACGGTGGAAGAAAACCTGCTGATGGGCCTGTCGCGTTTTCCCGGCAGCGAAGCCAAGGAAGTGCCGCCGTTTATCTACGAACTGTTCCCGGTCTTGCTGCAAATGAAGCACCGCCGCGGTGGTGACTTGTCCGGCGGCCAGCAGCAACAACTGGCGATCGGCAGGGCCCTGGCCAGTCGCCCGCGCCTGTTGATCCTCGACGAGCCCACCGAAGGCATCCAACCGTCAGTGATCAAGGAGATCGGTGCGGTGATCAAGAAGCTCGCCGAACGTGGCGACATGGCGATTTTGCTGGTGGAGCAGTTCTACGACTTTGCCGCCGAGCTGGCCGATCAATACCTGGTGATGTCACGGGGTGAAATCGTCCAGCAGGGCCGTGGTGAAAATATGGAAGCCGAGGGTGTACGCGGCCTGGTTACCATCTAATCTGTAGCGTCTCGTTGATAAGCCCTGACCATGACTGTTCCTGCCCCCACCGCCCTGTTCACCCCCAGCTGGCACGCCGCGCTGGAGTTGGGCTACGCACAATTTGGCACGACCACGCGCCCGGTGCTGCGCCGCCATCAGGGTCCGCTGCGGGTGCAAAAGCACCTGTACGCCGAAGGTCCCGAGGTGTGCCAGCACATTATCGTGCACCCGCCGGGCGGGATTGCCGGGGGGGATCGCCTGGATATCACGGCGCATGTCGGCCAGGGTGCATGGGCACAGTTGACCAGCCCCGGCGCCGCCAAGTGGTACCGCGCCAGCGGGCCGGCCTATCAGCAAGTGGCATTGACGGTCGAGGCCGGCGCCACCCTGGAGTGGCTGCCCCAGGAAACCATCGTGTTCAGCGCCGCACAGGCCGAACTCAGTACCCGCATCGACCTGCACGGCGACGCCCGTTTGTTCTACTGGGATGTGGTGGCGCTGGGGCGCCCGGCCAGTGGCGAGCGTTTCGACCTTGGGCACTTTCAGTCGCACCTGGATATCCGCCGCGACGGCCAGTTGCTGTGGCATGAGCGCCAGCGCATTGTGGGCGACGACGGCCTGCTCGACTCGCCGATTGGCCTGGATGGGCAGCCGGTGTTTGCCACGTTGCTGGTGAGCGGGGAAATCGATACCGAACTGCTTGAACAATGCCGTGCGCTGCCCCATGCAGTGCGTGGCGACCTGACCCAACTGCCGGGTTTGCTGGTGGCGCGCTGCCTGGCCAGCGAGACGTTGCTGGCGCGGGCCTGGTTGATTGATCTGTGGCGGTTGTTGCGCCCGGCGCTGCTGGGGCGTGAGGCCATACCTCCGAGAATTTGGAACACATGAAATCAAAATGTGGGAGCGAGCAAGCCCTCACATTGGACCTGTGTTGTTAATAAATTTTTTTCAAAACGGATTGCTGACCATGGACCTGACCCCACGGGAAAAAGACAAACTGCTGATCTTCACCGCCGGCCTAGTGGCCGAACGCCGCCTGGCGCGCGGGGTGAAGCTCAATTACCCGGAAACCATTGCCTATATCTCCGCCGCCCTGCTGGAAGGTGCGCGTGATGGCCGTACCGTGGCCGACCTGATGCACTTTGGCACCACCCTGCTCAGTCGCGAGCAAGTGATGGAAGGCATCCCGGAAATGATCCCGGATATCCAGGTCGAAGCCACCTTCCCCGACGGCACCAAACTGGTGACCGTCCACCAACCCATCGCCTGAGGCCCGGCCATGTCCTTGCTGATTCGTGACGCGGTGCACGGCGACTTGCCGGCCATCCGCGATATCTACAACGATGCCGTGCTCAACACCACGGCGATCTGGAACGACCAACCGGTGGACCTGGGCAATCGCCAGGCCTGGTTCAGCGCGCGCCTGGCGCAGTTCTATCCGATCCTGGTGGCGGTGGATGCCGAGCAGGTCGTCGGCTATGCCTCGTTCGGCGACTGGCGGCCCTTCGACGGCTTTCGCCACACCGTCGAACATTCGGTGTACGTGCGCAACGACCAACGTGGCAAGGGCCTTGGCCCGCTGCTGATGCAGGCACTGATCGAGCGCGCCAGGACCTGCAACAAACATGTGATGGTCGCGGCCATCGAAAGCGGCAACCTGGCCTCGATCCGCCTGCATGAGCGCCTGGGCTTCAGCACCACCGGGCAGATGGCCCAGGTGGGCACCAAGTTTGGCCGTTGGCTGGACCTGACCTTCATGCAACTGCTGCTCAACCCCGGCGCCCAGCCACCTGCCGTGCACAAGGAGTGATACCGATGAACGCTGCCCAACTGCGTCGAGTGAATGCCGAAAGTTTTGCCCATTATCGCCAGGGCCTGATTGAGCTGTTGCTGGACGCCGTGAAGCACGGCGCATCGGTGGGTTTCATGGCCGACCTCGACGCAGCCCAGGCCCGCGCCTACTTCGACGGCGTACAGGCCGGCGTCGAGGACGCCAGCCTGCTGCTGTGGGTGGTGGTGCGCGATGAACAGGTGCTGGCCAGTGTGCAACTGGCGCTGTGCCAGAAAGCCAACGGCCTCAACCGCGCCGAGGTGCAAAAGTTGCTGGTGCTCAACGACGCCCGGCGCCATGGCCTGGGCCATCAATTGATGAACGCGCTGGAGCTGTGTGCACGCCAGCACAAGCGTGGCCTGCTGTACCTGGACACTGAAGCTGGCTCCCCGGCCGAAGCCTTCTACCAGGCCCTGCACTACACCAAGATCGGCGAACTGCCGGACTACTGCCAAAGCCCGGACGGACGCTACAGCCCGACCGCCATCTACTTCAAGACCCTGGGGCAACCTGCATGATTCCTGGCCAATACCAGATCCAGCCTGGCGAGATCGAACTGAACGTGGGCCGGCGCACCTTGAGCCTGAGCGTGGCCAACAGCGGCGACCGGCCGATCCAGGTCGGCTCCCATTACCATTTCTTCGAGACCAACGACGCGCTGACCTTTGACCGCGCCCTGGGCCGCGGCATGCGCCTGAACATCCCGGCGGGCACGGCGGTGCGGTTCGAGCCGGGACAGAGTCGCGAGGTGGAGTTGGTGGAGCTGGCAGGGTTGCGCCGGGTGTTCGGGTTTGCCGGGAAGATCATGGGTGATCTTTAGGGCCTCATCGCAGGCAAGCCAGCTCCCACATGGGAATGCATTTCAAATGTGGGAGCTGGCTTGCCTGCGATAGCGGATTCACATTCAACACAAATTCTTCAGGACACTCCTATGAAAATCAGCCGCCAGGCCTATGCCGACATGTTCGGCCCCACCGTCGGTGACAAGGTCCGCCTGGCCGATACCGAGCTGTGGATCGAAGTGGAACAGGACTTCACCACCTACGGCGAAGAAGTGAAATTCGGCGGCGGCAAAGTCATCCGCGACGGCCAGGGCCAGAGCCAACTGCTGGCCGCCGAGGTGGTCGACACGGTGATCACCAACGCGCTGATCATCGATCACTGGGGTATCGTCAAGGCCGACGTCGGCCTGAAAAATGGCCGTATCGCGGGGATCGGCAAGGCCGGCAACCCGGATATCCAGCCCGGCGTGACCCTGGCCATCGGCGCCAGCACCGAAGTGATTGCCGGCGAAGGCATGATCCTCACCGCCGGCGGCATCGACACCCATGTGCACTTCATCTGCCCGCAGCAGGTCGAAGAAGCACTGACCAGTGGCGTCACCACCATGATCGGCGGCGGCACCGGGCCGGCCACCGGCACCAACGCCACCACCTGCACCTCGGGCCCGTGGCACCTGGCGCGCATGCTGCAAGCCAGCGATTCGTTCCCGATGAACATAGGCTTTACCGGCAAGGGCAACGCCAGCCTGCCCGAGCCGTTGATCGAGCAGGTCAAGGCCGGTGCCATCGGCTTGAAGTTGCATGAAGACTGGGGCACCACGCCCGCCAGTATCGACAACTGCCTGAGCGTGGCCGACCAGTACGACGTGCAGGTGGCGATCCACAGCGACACCCTCAACGAATCCGGCTTTGTCGAAACCACCCTCGCCGCGCTCAAGGGCCGCACCATCCACACCTACCACACCGAAGGTGCCGGCGGCGGGCATGCGCCCGATATCATCAAGGCCTGCGGCTTCCCCAATGTGCTGCCCAGCTCCACCAACCCGACCCGGCCGTTCACCCGCAATACCATCGACGAGCACCTGGACATGTTGATGGTCTGTCATCACCTCGACCCGAGCATTGCCGAGGACGTGGCCTTCGCCGAAAGCCGCATCCGCCGCGAGACCATCGCCGCCGAAGATATCCTGCATGACCTTGGCGCATTCTCGATGATCAGCTCCGACAGCCAGGCCATGGGCCGCGTGGGCGAAGTGATCATGCGCACCTGGCAAACCGCCGACAAAATGAAAAAGCAACGCGGGCCACTGCCGGGGGACGGCGCAGGCAACGACAATTTCCGCGCCAAGCGCTACATCGCCAAGTACACCATCAACCCGGCGATCACCCATGGCATCAGCCATGAGGTGGGCTCCATCGAAGCCGGTAAATGGGCCGACCTGGTGCTGTGGCGCCCGGCATTCTTTGGTATCAAGCCCACGTTGATTCTCAAGGGCGGAGCGATTGCCTCAAGCCTGATGGGCGATATCAACGGCTCGATCCCCACCCCGCAACCGGTGCACTACCGCCCGATGTTCGCCAGCTTCGGCAGTGCATTGCACGCCACCAGCCTGACGTTTATCAGCCAGGCGGCGCTGGCTGAAGGCTTGCCGCAGGCCTTGGGATTGAAAAAGCAGATCGGGGTGGTCAAGGGCTGCCGTGGGGTACAGAAGACAGACCTGATCCACAACGACTACCTGCCAGACATCGAGGTCGACCCGCAGACCTACCAGGTCAAGGCCGATGGCGAGCTGTTGTGGTGCGAGCCGGCAGATGTGCTGCCAATGGCCCAGCGGTACTTCCTGTTCTGACCGTTCATCGGCAGGTTGCCAGCGAGCCAGTGAAGCTCGCAGACGTTGGCGCTACGATGCGCCACGTTTGCTCACTGTCTTGCACTTGGGAACCTGGCTATGCGCCTATCCGAATTCATCGCGTTGCATGCCGACCGGATCGTCGATGAATGGGAGCAGTTTGCCGAAACCTTGACCCCGGCCGCCGAAACCCTGAACCGCACGCAACTGCGCGACCACGCGCACTCGATCCTGCTGGCCGCCGCACGGGACATGAACACCCGCCAGAGCGCCAGCGAACAAGCGGCCAAGGCCAAGGGCGAAGGCCCGGAGAAAACCCCGAGCCTGGACGAAGCCGCCGCCAGCCATGGCGAGCTGCGCCATACCGTGGGTTTTGACCTGGTGCAGATGACCTCCGAGTTCCGTCACCTGCGGGCCTGTGTGATCCGGCTGTGGGTCGAGAGCCTGGAGGCGCCGGACCTTAAGTATTTCCAGGACATGATCCGTTTCAACGAAGCCATCGACGAAGCCCTGGCCGAGTCCACCGCGGCCTACGCCGAGCAGGTCAATCGCTCGCGGGATATTTTCCTCGCCATCCTCGGCCACGACCTGCGTGCACCGTTGCAGGCGGTGAAGATGTCTACCGAGATGTTGTTGCGCAAGGTCCCGCTGGACAGCAATGGCCTGGACCTGGTGGGTAATATCAAGAGTGGCGCCCGGCATATGGCAGCCATGGTCAGCGATCTGCTGGAGTTTGTGCGCAGCCGACTGGGCAGCAGCCTGCCCATCGAGCCCAAGCCGATGAACCTGGCCGAGGCGGCAAAGGAAGCCATCGACGAAGCGTGCGCGGGCCATCCGGACTGCCAGATTCACTTGCATATCGACGGGGATGCCCAAGGGCAGTGGGATCGCGGGCGGATTGATCAACTGTTGCAGAACCTGATCGGCAACGCGTTGCAGCACGGCCTCAACAGCCAGGCCGTGACCCTGAGCCTCAACGGCACGCCTGATAGCGTGGAGTTGCGCATGCACAACTACGGCACACCGATTCCCCAGGCGGCGCTGGGCACCGTATTCGACCCGCTGGTGCGCAGCGCCACTGAAGAGCTGGGCAGCACCTCAACCAGCCTTGGGCTGGGGCTGTTTATCGTCAAGGAAGTGGTGCAGGCCCATCGGGGCACGATTGAAGTGGCCTCCAGCGAAGCGGCGGGCACCACGTTTACCGTGGTGCTGCCGCGCCGATAGGCCACGCAAATCCAATGTGGGAGCTGTCGAGCCTCGCTGAAGCTCGACAGCTCCCACAGGGTTTGCCTGATTTCCCAGGCATCAACCACCACAGGCCTCTGTTAGCGGCTCCAGGTTTCCCGTGGATCAAAGTCGGCTTTTTTCGCCAGCTCCTGCCACAACGCCTTGACCTCATCGTCACAGCTCTTAGGCATTACCGCCTTGAGCTGCACAAACAGATACCCGCGTTGCCCGGCCTTGTTCAGCAAGCCATGGCCCTTGGCGCGCATGCGCTGGCCATTCTGGCTGCCGGCCGGCACCTTGAGGTTGATCTTGCCGGTGAGGGTCGGCACCGCCACTTCCGTGCCTAGGGCCAGTTCCCATGGCGCCAGGGGCAGGTTGATGATCAGGTTTTCGCCGTCCACTTCGAACTTGGGGTGCGGCGCAAACTTGATGATCAGGTACAGGTCGCCATTGGTCCCACCGCCAATCCCCGGCGCACCCTGGCCCTTGAGGCGGATGCGCTCGCCATCGGCTACACCGTCCGGGATCTTCACGTTCAGGCTCTTGGTGGTGTTGCTGACGTGCCGGCCCGAGGCGTCGTATTGCGGGACCTGGAAGCTGATTTGCTTGGACTCGGTAGAGAGTGTCTCCTCAAGGAACACCGACAGCTGCATCTCCACGTCCTGGCCTTTACGCCCTGTAGGACGGCGCTGACCGCCACCAAAGCCGTCGCCACGGGAGCCGAAGATCGAGCTGAAAAAGTCAGAGAACTCACCGCTGTCCTGGCCACCGCCAAACCCGCCACGGCTCTGCCAGCCTGGCGGCCCCTGGAACGGTTGACCATGCTGGCCATAGCGGCGCAATTCGTCGTACTCGGCGCGCTTGTCCGCACTTTTCAGCGCTTCATAGGCTTCCGAGGCATCCTTGAACTTCTCTTCCGCGTCCTTTTCCTTGCTGACGTCGGGATGATACTTACGGGCCAGCTTGCGATAAGCGGCCTTGATCTGCTTGTCATCGGCCGTCGGCTCGACACCAAGAATCTTGTAATAGTCTTTGAAATCCATGGGGGCATCACCATCCGTTATCGAGATCGCACAGTCGCGCCCTGCCTGCCTGGGCATTGCGGGGCGGTTCGAGGTGCGTCAGAAAATTATCGGCGGCTTGCAGGACAAACTTGATCCTTTCGACAGCCACCAACCGTATGCACAGGAGTTGGGGGCAAAGAGCCGACCTTTCAAGGTAACAAGTCTGCTGTATTTAGCGGATAGTCGGCCTACGCATCTGCACGCGAGTGACATACACTGCGCGGCCGTTTTTTAACCGGAACCTGTTAGACATGAACAACACCTCCCCAGCCCGTGCCTGCGGCATCGACTTCGGCACGTCCAACTCCACTGTCGGCTGGATCCGTCCCGGCATGGAAACGCTTATCGCGCTGGAGGACGACAAGATTACCCTGCCGTCGGTGGTGTTCTTCAACTTCGAAGAACGCCGCCCGGTGTACGGCCGCCTGGCGCTGCACGAGTACCTGGAAGGCTACGAAGGCCGCCTGATGCGCTCGCTCAAGAGCCTTTTGGGCTCCAAGCTGATCAAACACGACACCAGCGTGTTGGGCACGGCCATGCCGTTCAAGGACCTGCTGGGCCTGTTTATCGGCCAGCTCAAGAACCGCGCCGAAGCCACCGCCGGCCGTGAGTTCGAAGAAGTGGTACTGGGCCGCCCGGTATTTTTCGTCGATGACGACCCGATGGCCGACAAAGAGGCCGAAGACACCCTGGTGGACGTGGCCCGCAAGCTTGGCTTCAAGGAAGTCTCGTTCCAGTACGAACCGATCGCCGCGGCCTTCGACTACGAGTCCACCATTGAAAAAGAAGAGTTGGTACTGATCGTCGATATCGGCGGCGGCACCTCCGACTTCTCCCTGGTGCGCCTGTCGCCTGAGCGGCGCAAGCACGACAACCGCCACGACGACATTCTCGCCACCGGCGGTGTGCACATCGGCGGTACCGACTTCGACAAACAGCTCTCGCTGGCCGGCATGATGCCGCTGTTCGGCTACGGCAGCCGCATGAAAAGCGGCGCCTACATGCCCACCAGCCACCATATGAACCTGGCCACCTGGCACACGATCAACTCGGTGTACTCGCAAAAGTCCCAGATTGCGTTGGGCAGCATGCGCTACGACATCGAAGACACCGGCGGCATCGACCGGTTGTTCAAGCTGATCGAACAGCGCGCCGGGCACTGGCTGGCCATGGAAGTGGAAGAAACCAAGATCCACCTCACCCACGACGCCAGCCGCCATGTGCCGCTGGATCGGGTCGAGGCGGGCCTGAGCGTGGAACTGAGCCGCGCCCTGTTCGAGTCGTCCATCGACAACCTGCTGGAACGGGTGCGCAACAGCGTGACCCAACTGCTCGACGACGCCTCGGTGGACGTGGCCCAGGTCGACACGGTGTTCTTCACCGGCGGTTCCAGCGGCATCCCGGCCCTGCGCCAGAGTGTTTCGGCGATGCTGCCCAATGCGCGGCACGTAGAAGGGAATATCTTTGGCAGCATCGGCAGTGGGTTGGCGATTGAGGCCAGTAAGCGCTATGGCTATTGAGCTTTAGCCAAGACCGTGGCGCGGCCTTCGCGAGCAAGCCCGCTCCCACATTTAGACTGCATTCCCAAGGTGGAACTCGGTCCAAATGTGGGAGCGGGCTTGCTCGCGAAAGGGCCAGTCCAAACACCCTCAAGTTTTAGACCATCCCACCCAACTTCAACTCACTCTTCAAATACGCATAGTAGATCGGCCCCGCCACCACTCCCGGCAGGCCGAATGCGGCTTCGAACACCAACATCGCCAACAGCAACTCCCACGATTTGGCACTGATCTGCCCGCCGACGATGCGCGCGTTGAGAAAGTACTCGACCTTGTGGATCACGATCAGATACCCCAGCGCCGCCACCGCGACCCAGATCGACAGCGACAGGGCGACGATGGTGATCAGGGTGTTGGACATCAGGTTGCCGATTACCGGCAGCAGGCCCAGCAGGAAGGTCAGGACGATCAGGGTCTTGGTCAGCGGCAGGTGGATCCCGCACAGCGGCAGCACCACCGCGAGGAATATCCCGGTGAAGACAGTGTTGAGCGCAGCGATTTTGATTTGCGCGAAGACAATGTTGCGAAAGGCCTGGACCAGCAGGTGCAGGCGGTCGAACAGCGCGGCGGCCAGGGGTTTGCGCTTGGTCAGGTCGGGGACCCGTTGCAAGGCGATGATGGCGCCCAGGACCATGCCGATCAGCAGGGTCACGAACATGTGGGCGGCGTCTTTGCCGACCAGTTGCAAATCGCTCAGGTGCTTGCTCAACCAATCGCCAATGGCTACGCGAAACTCGGCGGCGCTGGCCGGCAGGTAGGCGTCGAGGAACGGCGGCAACTGGCCGCGTGCGCGGTCCACCACGCCCATGAATTTATCCAGGGAAGCCCCGGGGTTTTCCGCTTCGTGCAGCAGGAAGCTGATGGCGCCGGCAAAAATTAGAGTCAGTACGCTGACAATAACCGTGCCGAGCAAGGCCACGGCCAACCAGCGTGCGCGCCGGCCTTCGATCAACCGTTGCAACTGCGGGGTGAGCATGTTGACCAGTTCGAAGACAAGCAAGCCAGCCAACAGGCTGGGCAGCAGTTTTAACGGCAATACCAGCAACAATCCGCCGAAAATGATGATGTAGCTGGCCAGCAACAACACATGACGCTGAGAAAACGTTGGCATACAGCCTCTAAACGAACGGCGTTAAAGGACGTGTAGGAGCGGGCTTGCCCTAATGCCAGTCAGTTAAGCAGTCATCGCCTTCTGTAGGAGCGAGCTTGCTCGCTCCTACAAAAAAGCCTTAACTGACTGGCATTAGGGCAATGCCCGCGAAAAACTCATGGGCAACGCGTGCAGTCAAGATGCGCGCGATACCGTTCACGTTCTTCGCGAGCAAGCTCGCTCCTACAGGTGTAAGGGCTGTGCGAGTGTCGCAGCCTTAGGTAGTCCGGGGCTATTAATTCTTCAGGCAGGTGCTCATAAAGGTTTTACGCGCATCGCCAGCCAGCGCCTTGGTTTTGGCCGACGCGTTGCAGTCCTTCATCTTTTGCTGCTGCGGGGTCAGGGTCTTGGCGTCATTGGCGGCCGGGGCCGAGAGGCAGGTTTTCATGAAGGCCTTGCGATCATCGCCCTTCAAGGTCTTGGTGGAAGCTTCGGCGTTGCAGGTGGTCATTTTGTTTTGCTGGGCAGTGGCCGCAAACCCTTGGGAACAGAGCAGCAGACCGATCATCAACAACGGAATACGCAACATCTTCATGGAGTTTTCTCCCTGTTACCACGCCGAGGGGCGCGGCCTCCCCTGCAGTGTAGACAAAGCCTGTTACACCTTCACCTACTACGTAGGTTCGTCCGTCGATACTGCTCCGGCGTACTGCCGGCCTGGCGCTGGAACATCGCAATAAACGCCGAGGCGGTGCTGTAGCCCAGGTCAAACGCTACTTCCTGCACACTGCGGCTGCTTTCCAGCGCCTCAATGGCCGCCAGAAAACGCAGGCGCTGGCGCCACTCACCAAAACTCATGCCCAGTTCACGCACAAATTGCCGGGCCAGGGTGCGCTCGCTGACATGCACCTGCTGCGCCCACTGCGCCAACGCGCGGCTGTCGCCAGGGTCCACCTGCATGCCTTCGAGCACGCTGAGCAGGCCGGGGCTACTGGCATAGGGCAGGAAACAATCATGCACCGGCGCCTGGCGCAGTTGATCCACCAGCACCTGGGCCAGGCGCACGTCGGCCTCGTTGGCGGGGATGTTGACGTCGCGCTCGGCAAAGTCACTGAGGATGGCCTTGAGGATGTCGCTGATGGTCAGGGTGCAGGGCTGCGCAGGCAATTGCTCGCACAAGGACGGCGCCAGGTACACCGAGCGGTAGACAATCGCCTGGGCGTTGTAGGAGCTGTGCTGGGTGTTGGGCGGGATCCACACCGCGTATTGCGGCGGCGACATAAACCGGTTGCCGCCCACCTCAAAGCGCATCACGCCACGGGCCGAGTAATCCAGGGAACCCCATGCATGTTGATGGCTGGAAGCATGGCTGTCGGCGGCAAACTCCGAATAGCGAAAGTACACCGGGGCCGGCAGTACGTCGAAATCGGGCAAGTTGATGTAGGTTCTGGACATGTTGTCTGGATACAAAGGCGGCTTGTCTGGATCGAAGTATAGGCTTCGATCCAGACAAAGGATAATCAAGCCTCACTAACGTTCCTGGTTCCTTGCGATGCAATACGCTTATCCGCTGCTGGCCATTTTTATCTGGGCTGGCAATACCGTGGTCAACAAACTCGCCGTGGGCTCGATATTCCCGGCCGAGATCGGCTTTTATCGCTGGCTGCTGGCGGCCATCCTGTTTACCCCGTTCATGCTCAAGCCGGTCATTGCCAACTGGGCGCTGATCCGCCCCAACCTGGGCAAAATCGTCATCCTCGGTGTGCTCGGCATGGCGGTCTACCAGAGCCTGGCGTACTACGCGGCGAGCCTGACCAGCGCCACCAATATGGGGATCATCCTGTCGCTGATGCCGTTGATGGCCCTGACCGCCGCCATTATCAGTCTCGGCCAGCGCCTGACCTTCGGCGCCTTGACCGGTGCAGTCCTGTCGTTTGCCGGGGTTGCGGTGGTGGTATCGTCCGGCAGCCTCGGCGCGCTGCTGCAACACGGGGTGAACCTGGGCGACGCGATGATGCTGGTGGCCACGCTGGCCTATGCGATCTACAGCACCCTGCTGAAAAAATGGCAACTGCGCCTGCCGCCCCTGGTGTTGTTGTATTTGCAGGTACTGGTGGCGGTGGTGGTGCTGTTTCCGCTGTTCCTGGCGTCGGACAAGGTCGGCCTGGGCCCCTCGAATATTGGCCTGGTGGTGTATGCCTGCCTGCTGGCGTCGATGATCGCGCCACTTGCGTGGATGCATTCGGTGAAAAACCTGGGGCCGAGCCGCACCACGCTGTTTTTCAATTTGCTGCCGTTGATCACCGCGCTGATTGCCGCGGTGGTGCTCAAGGAGCAGTTGGCGCTGTATCACCTGGTCGGGGGCGTGCTGACGTTGGGTGGGGTGATTTTGTCGGAGCGCTGGACGACGCCGGTAAGGCGCTAAATCCCGGCTGCCTTCAACCGCTGCGCATGCTCGACAAACAGGCGAATCGGCTCGGCGCCCTTGCCCACCAGGCCCAGCGACTGGTTGACGATATCGAAATGGTCCAGCGCATAGTCATCACCAATCACCGTGCCCAGGTGCGAGCTGTAGCGCCCGACCATGCCATCGCACTGGCCTTTCTCCTTGACGAAGGTGCGCGCAAACAGCCGGCAACTGCGGTTTGTACCGTCCAGCAGGTTGCGCCCGCGATCAGTCTTGCCCGGCTGCAAGGTGCCGGACCAGGAGTAATACCGCACACCGTTCACTTCCTCGGCGCCCTGCCCGCCCCAGGTATCGGGCAAGCCCTGGGGGTACTGGCGATTGAACAGCGCCACACCCTCACTGGTCAGTGACTGATGAGAGGCGTGGATATCCGCCGCAAAACGCGGGCCGCGATAGCCGGTTTCGAGCAGCCCCATCACCACGCCCACCAGGCGCAACAACGCACTCATGATCCGCCCCTTGGCGCTATCGGCCGGGTAGTGGCTGTGCAAGTAGTCCGCCAGTTCAGAACCGTGATTGGGCCCGGCCACCGACGTGACCGAGGCCACCCACTCCGGGCGTTTAGCCGCTGCGTAACGGGCGGTGAGCGAACCCTGGCTGTGACCGATCAGGTTGACCTTATCGGCGCCGGTCTGGCGGCGTATCTGTTCGATCTGCACCAGCAACTGCTCGCCGCGCACCTCACTGGCGTTGAGCGGCGCCACCTGCACCGCAAACACCTGCGCCCCGCCGGCACGCAATGCCGGGACGATCCCGTACCAATACGGGTACAGCACCAGCCGCACAAACCCGAGCATGCCCGGCACCAGGACCAGGGGATAACGTGTAGCCAATGACTGCGGCATGGGGCGAACGTCCGTCAAAAAGGCGATTGAGCAGATCCTAGACCAGCCCTGCGGCAATCGATATGACACCCGGCTACATCCGATAAAACTTTTTGCGCCGCGTAGCACTCACATTTTGGTTTCGGGCTCGTCAGTCAGCCCTTCACCGTCTTCGGCGCCTTGCCTTCCTTCATCTGCTGCAACAGCGGCACACACTGGTTCGGCACATCACCGCTCGGTGCCACCAGCGCCAACAATCCCGCCGCAGGCCCGACAATCACCCCCAACGCCACCATCCCTGCACCCCGCAGCATTAACGGCACCGCCTTGACCCCTGCATTGGGCTTGATAAACGGCCCGTTGACGTACAGCGGCGAGCGCAGCGAGAACAGGCGGAAACCCTTGGACTCCGGGGTAATCGTCAGGTCCAGTTGTTCGCTGGCCATGTTCGCGGTGCCATCGATGTAGATGATCGCGTTCTCGGTATCGAACACAAACAGCCGACTGGTGGCCAGGCCGGTCTTGATGCCGAAGTCCGCCGCCGCGCAGTTGATCTTCACTTCCTTGTCGCCAAACATCTTGCCGACCACATAGTTGCCCACGTTCAGCCCGGCAATTTCCATCAGGCCACGGCTGATCGCGCCGTCGTTGATGAGCATTTTCAGATCGCCATTGGCACTGCCCAAGAGCGCCGCCACCGAGTTGCCACGCCCGGCGATGTCGGCATCGCCGTTGAGTTCGCCGAAGCTGGTTTTCATCGGTTCAAAGGTGGGGAACAACTGCTTGAGCTTGAAGTTGCGCGCCGTCAACTTCGCCCGGCCCTCCAGCGGAGTGATGCGGCCATTGAGGCGGATTTGCGCGCTGAGCTTGCCTCCCGCCACGCCAAAGCGCAGGGGTTCCAGGCTCAATTGGCCGTCGGTCAGCACCAAGTGTGTGTAGAGGTCGGTGAACGGCAATTCGGCGCTGTGGACAATGCGTTTGCCCGTGAACTCGACATCCGCGTCCATATCGCGCCAGCGCTCGGTGCGAAACTCCTCGACCGGCAGCACCTTGGTCGCCGGTTGCTTGCTTTCACCGCCACGGGCCTTTTGCTTGGCGTTGGAGTCAGCACCGATCAGCGGCGCCAGGTCGGCCAGTAACAGTTGATTGGAGACCAGCGCACCACTGAGCTTGGGCCGCGGCTGGCTGGCGACGTAGGCCAGGTTGCCATGGATATCGCTGTTGCCGATCTTGCCGTTGAAGTTTTCATAACGGAACGACGCGCCGCCGGCTTCATGCAATTTGGCGATCAAGCGACCATCGGTGGAATAGGCCGGTGAGTCCGGCAGAGTCACGCCAGTCAGCGGGTAAAGGTTGCCCAGGCTGGTACCGGACAGTTTCAGGCGCAAATCCAGGGCGCCGAGGTTCAGCGGGTCGGTCAGGGTGCCGGCCAGGGCGATGCTGGTGTCACCGATCCTGGCCTGGGCTTGCAGGGGGAATGGCTTAGCGGCGTCCTGCAGGGCCAGCAACCCGCCGATCTTGCCGCTGCCGGCGAGTTTCTGGCCGTGGTACTGACCGCTGACCTTGAGGCCGAAAGCGTAGTCCTGGGGGGCAGAGCCCTTCTCCAGGGCCTTTTTTGCGTCGCGCTCACCGACTATTTCACTGAACGCAACCGGCTTGCCCAGCGGGTCGATCAGCACATCCAGGCGGGTCTTGAGCGTCTGGTCGTCGAGGGTCACGTGGCCCTTGTCGAAGCCGATAGCGCCGATATCCACCACCCAGCTGGACGGTTCGGCATTCGGGTCCTTGGGATCAAATTTGAATACCCAGTTGGCGCGGCCATCGGCCAGGCGCTGCAACTCGGCGCTCGGTTCGGTCAGGTCGATACGCGGAATCACCACGCGCTGGGCCAGCAAGGCCAACGGCGAGATACGCAATTCGACACGCTTGAGGCTGACCATCTGCGGTTTTTTCGACCACTCGGGGTTGCCCAGGCTCAGGTCCTCGGCCACCACATGGGGCCACGGCACCCAGGCCCGCCAACCGCCCTCGTCCGGCTCGCGCTGCCAGACCACGGCCAGGTTGCCATTAATGGCAAAGGTGCGATGCAGCTCTTCGGAGACTTTGGCATTGAGTTGCGGCTTGATCCGGTTCCAGTCGAAGAACACCAGGATCAGCACGACGGCGGCGATTAACAGAACGAAGCAAGCACTGCTCCAGGCGAGAATTTTACGAGTGCGCGTCATTGCACAGGGCTCCTGATTACGACTGCGCGTGCCAGTGGCAACGCGCGCAAGGACTAAAGCTTATATGGCTACGACTGGCAAATGGCCTGGGGGTTTAACCGCAGAGTGGAATTAGCGGCGAAAAGCGCTTTTTCTGACTAATCCGACAGCTTCTCTCATCAACGGCGCACCGTTGTTACCCACGCCCGTGTCGAAAATACCCACATCGGTGCAAAAGCGCGTGCTTGAGACGCGCGTTCTAGAGCCATCGCGTAGAACAATCAATTCTGTTGATTATTACCATTGTGTTTATGAACTTTTATATCGAGTTATCGAGAGTAGCATTAGCCCTGTACCCACTTTATCGCCCTCCCAAGGAGCAACTCATCATGAAACGCCAATTACTGCTCAGTGTTGCACTCTCTGTCCTGGCCACCAGCGCTTTCGCCCTGCCAGCTGCAGAACAAGCCATCCCACAAGTCAAATCTGACGCTGTACACATCAGCCAGACCGTTGCCGAAGGTGGCCGCGATCGCCTGGAACAGAAAGGCCTGGTCGAAGGTGGCTCGGATCGCCTGCAAGAACGCAATGCCGTAGCTGAAGGCGGCCGCGATCGCCTGGAACAGAAAGGTCTGGTCGAAGGTGGCTCGGATCGTCTGCAAGAACGCAATGCCGTAGCTGAAGGCGGCCGCGATCGCCTGGAACAGAAAGGTCTGGTTGAAGGTGGTTCTGACCGTCTGCAAGAACGTAACGCCGTAGCTGAAGGCGGTTCCGACCGTCTGGCTGAAATGCATAAAGCTACGAGCTAAGCCTGTGCTGGCCCTGAAAAAAGCCCGATCCCCTGCGATCGGGCTTTGACTTTGTGTGACCCGCAACACCCTTGTCTCGCTTGAAGTTCGACGCCGGTAAAGTTGATTTGCTAGAGTGCGTCGCTGTCCTTGCCTACAAAGCCCACCCGCCCATGCTCCCCCGCGCCGAACAGAAGCAACAGACCCGCCTTGCCTTGATGGACGCAGCCCGCCATCTGATGGAGGGTGGACGAGGGTTTGGCAGCCTGAGCCTGCGGGAAGTGGCCAAGAGCGCTGGCATCGTGCCGACCGGTTTCTACCGTCACTTTGCCGATATGGACCAACTGGGCCTGGTGCTCGTCAGTGAGGTCGGCCAAACCTTCCGTGCCACCATCCGCCTGGTACGCCACAACGAATTCGTCATGGGCGGCATCATCGATGCCTCGGTGCGGATCTTTCTCGATGTGGTCGCGGCCAACCGTTCACAGTTTTTATTCCTCGCCCGCGAGCAATACGGCGGTTGCCTGGCCGTGCGCCAAGCCATCGGCGCCTTGCGTGAAGACATCACCTCGGACCTGGCGGCCGACCTGACGCTGATGCCCAAACTCCAGCACCTGGATGCCGAGGGTCTGCATGTGATGGCCGACCTGATCGTCAAGAGCGTGTTCGCCACCCTGCCCGACATCATCGACCCGCCCGCCGCCGCCCTGCCGGCACACCTCACACCCCAGGCCAAGATCACCCAGCAACTGCGCTTTATCTTTATCGGTCTCAAGCACTGGCAAGGCCTGGGCAGCACCGAATAGAGCGATCAACGCACCGCGTAGAAGCGTTTGGCGGTGGTGTAGTTCTTCTTCCAGTAGGTGTTGGCCAGCGAATCAATGCGGATGCTTTTGCCCGGGCGCGGTGAATGAATGAATTTGCCTTCGCCGATGTACAAGCCGACATGGCCAACCTGGCCGCTGCCATTGCCCCTGAAAAACACCGCATCGCCGGGTTGCAGCGCATCGCGCTTGATCGTTGCCGCCGTTGAGCGGTGCATCGCCGAGGTGGTGCGCGGGATAACAATATTGGCTTGGGTCTTGAACAGATAGACCAACAGACCGCTGCAATCGAACCCCTGATCCACCGATGCCCCTCCCAATTTGTAAGGCTTGCCCAACAATTCATAGGCGCGGTCGACAACGTTGTCGATGGCAGGCCTGGGCACGGAACTGAACGAGGCCAGTGACGTACCGCGTTTACTGACGTTGGCCCAGGACGATGACGTCAGCGCAAACAGGCCGACAATAACTACACCTAAAAATGACTTGAACATGATGAACGTCGCGATGGATTAAACAGGGGCGAAATCCTAGTGAAACGACGTAGAACGAGATGAACGGAAACTCTCAGATCGTTGTAAGACACATCCCAAAGCCCCTGAAGCCCGTAACCAACTGCACAACTTCGGCGCCAAAAGCCGCTACCGCGCACCAAAATGAGTCATGCCTCGCGCAACCTGTTGCCCCAATGAGTGGCAGACACTCGATTCCTACGTCGTTTTCCCACATCCAGCCAGATTGGCAAGCCCCTTGCTCTAGCCTGTTTATCGCTCATAGCTGGAAGCTTCCTGATGCTGGTGATCCACCGCCGAATCGCCCCCCAACCCGTCTGGGCCGCAGAGTTGTTGCTGAACTTCGAAGCTCGCAGCAAAAGCCGCCTGCGCTGTTTCAGTGCCGAGGGAGAAGACGTCGGCCTGTTTCTGGAGCGTGGCCAGCCGCCGCTGCATGACGGAGAATTCCTACAGGCTGAAGACGGACGTGTCGTACGCGTCTGCGCTCGCCCTGAACAACTGCTGCATGTCACCTGCAGCAGCGCCTTCGAACTGACCCGCGCGGCTTATCACCTGGGCAACCGCCACGTGGCCCTGCAAGTGGGAGACGGCTGGCTGCGCCTGCTCGATGACTACGTGCTCAAGGCCATGCTGGAGCAATTGGGCGCCCATACCGAAACCCTCGAAGCACCGTTCCAGCCAGAACACGGCGCCTATGGTGGCGGTCATCATCACTCGCGCCATGGTGATGAAGACTTCAACTACCCACCCAAACTGCATCAGTTCGGCGTGCGCCTGTGAACCCGGCCTGGGCGCTGTTGCGCCTGGCCAGTCCGCAATTGCCGATTGGCGGCTACAGCTATTCACAGGGCCTGGAAATGGCCGTGGAGAATGCCCGTGTCAGTGATGCCGACAGCGCCCGACGCTGGATCAGCGACCAGTTGCTGCTCAACCTGGCGCGCTTCGAAGCGCCGTTGCTGCTCGCCCATTGCCAGGCCGCCGCAGCCCAGGACTGGGCGCGCCTGCGCCAACTCTGCGAGGAGCATCGCGCCAGCCGCGAAACCCGTGAGTTGTTCCAGGAGAGCCGGCAGATGGGCTATTCCTTGCAACAACTGCTCAATGGCTTGCCGGAGCTGGATGAAGCCGCCCGCGATTTTCTTACGGCAACCCGCGAGCCGCATTTGGCCCTGGGCTGGGCGCTCGCGGCTCGCGCCTGGACGATCAGCCCCGACGATGCCCTGGCCGCCTGGCTCTGGAGCTGGCTGGAAAACCAATTGGCCGTGCTGATGAAAACCCTGCCCCTGGGCCAGCAAGCCGCCCAACGCCTGACCAGCGAACTGCTGCCCCTGCTGCAACAGGCCCAGCAGGACGCCAGCCAGCGCGACCCTCATCATTTTGGCAGCGCCGCATTCGGCCTGTCCCTGGCATGCATGGCCCACGAGCGCCAGTACAGCCGCCTGTTCCGTTCCTAGGAGAGCCCCATGAACACACAACCCCTGCGCGTCGGTATCGGCGGCCCCGTTGGCTCCGGCAAGACCGCCTTGACCCTGGCGCTGTGCCTGGCCCTGCGTGATCGCTACAACCTGGCGGTGGTCACCAACGACATCTACACCCGCGAAGACGCCGACTTTCTGGTGCGCAACCAGGCCCTGGCGCCCGAGCGGATCATTGGCGTGGAAACCGGCGGCTGCCCGCACACGGCGATCCGTGAAGATGCATCGATCAATCTCGAAGCGGTTGATCAACTGAACCGACGCTTTCCCGGCCTCGACCTGATCCTGGTGGAGTCGGGCGGCGACAACCTCTCGGCCACCTTCAGCCCCGAACTGTCGGACCTGACCATCTATGTGATCGATGTATCAGCCGGCGACAAACTGCCGCGCAAAGGTGGACCGGGAATCTGCAAGTCCGACCTGCTGGTGATCAACAAGATCGACCTGGCGCCACTGGTCGGGGCCTCGCTGGAGCTGATGAACAGCGACACCCAGCGCATGCGCAATGGCAAACCCTTTGTGTTCAGCAACCAGAAAACCGGCGTCGGCCTCGACGAAATCGTCGCCTTTATCGAACGCCAGGGCCTGCTGACCGCAGCCTGATCCCTCTTATCAAGGAGCTGTCTTATGAGCCTCAACAAACTGTTTGCCACCCTCGCCCTGCTACTGGTCCCGGCCCTGGCCTTTGCCCATCCGGGTCACGGCGACAATGGTCTGGTAGCCGGCATCAGCCATCCCCTCGGCGGCCTCGACCATTTGCTGGCGATGCTGGCCGTCGGCCTGTGGGCGGCGCAGCAACAAGGCGCGGCGCGCTGGGCCCTGCCTTGCACCTTTGTCGGCACCATGCTGCTCGGTGGCGTGCTCGGTTTTGAAGGGTTGGCCTTGCCGGCCCTGGAAAGCGGGATTGCCGCGTCGGTACTGGCCCTGGGCCTGGCGGTGGCTTTGGCGATTCGTCCGCCGGTGGCGGTGGCGGTAGCTGCAACAGCCGTGTTTGCCCTGTTCCACGGCGTGGCTCACGGCCTGGAACTGCCGGATATGACCAGCCCGTGGGCGTATGCAGCCGGGTTCGTGGGGGCGACGGCTGTGCTGCACGCGGCGGGTTATGCAGTGGTGCGCTTTCTGCCGGCTGCGGCGGCGCCGCTGGTGCGGGTGGCAGGGGCGGCTTCGGCGGCGACTGGGGGTTGGTTGCTGGCGGGCTGAGTGATGCAGCGCTGTTGAGGGCCTCTTCGCGAGCAAGCCCGCTCCCACATTTGACCGCATTCCAACGATGGAACCCGGTCAAATGTGGGAGCGGGCTTGCTCGCGAAAGCGGTAGCAAAACCACCGCTGCCCCCAAGCCTGCTACCATGCGCGGCAAACACCCCTGCCGTGACGACGCCAGCCGATGCCCATCGCTCCAAGCTCTGCCAACAAGCCTCAACTGAACGCTGTGCTCACGCACTTCAACGACCTGATCGTGCCGCTCTGGCAGGGCCCAGGCTGGAATGCCGAGTTGGCGTTGCCCTATGAAGCACTGGATGCCGATCACCAGCCATTGGCCCCGCAGCGCTACCGCGCCATGGCCTGCGCCCGGCAGCTGTATGTGTTTGCCAGCCTGATCGGCGAGCCCGGCAAGGACTTTGCGCAAGAACGTGCAGCGGCGTTGTTCCGCTCGCTGCAACGGCACTTCCACGACGCCGAGCACGGTGGCTGGTTCTACAGCATCGACCCCCACGGCAAGCCGCTGGACAAGCGCAAAGACCTGTATACCCACGCGTTTATCATCTTCGCCTGCGCCCATTACTGGGCCAAGGTCCGCGAGCCGCTGGTGGAGTCGGTGCTCAACGCCGCCCTGGAAGTGGTCGCCGAGCGCTTTGCCACGGGCGACGGCTTGTATGAGGCCGTATTGGAGCGCAACTGGTCGTCCCTCAAGTCCGGCCCGCTGCAAAACCCGCTGATGCATCTGGCCGAAGGTTTCCTCGCCACCCTCGCGGTACGTGAAGACCCTGCGGTGCAACAGGCCCTGCTGGCACTGGCGACGGCCATGCAGCAACGCTTTATCGACCGTCAGCACGGCGTGATGATGGAAAAGCCCCTGGGTGCTGTGGATAACTGGTTCGAGCCGGGGCACCAGTTCGAGTGGTTCTTCCTGCTGGAGTCCTCGCCTGTGCTGCGCGGCACGCCCCTGCACGCTTCGCTGAGCCGGGCGTTTGCCTATGCCGAGCAGATGGGTGTGGATAACGTGAGCGGCGCAGTCAGCGGGATGCTGGCACTCGATGGCAGCGTGCGCGACGGCACCCAGCGGATCTGGGCCCAGGCCGAATATCTGCGCGCGCTGACGCTGCGGCCAGGCAGCGAGGCGGTGCTGGAGCGCCAGTTGCTGGCGTTGCAGCAGCATTTCCTGCATGCAAAGGGCTGGAATGAGTGCCTGGATGCCAAGGGTGAGGTAAGCCGGCGGGATATGCCGTCGACTACGCCCTACCATTTGGCGACGTGCTATCAGGGCCTGATCGAATTTTTCGGCTGATCTTTCCGGCCCCATCGCGAGCAAGCCCGCTCCCACACTTGTGGACTGCCCCCGAAAAGTTGGACAGTTTCAGCTAGCAGCCTC